>JAEZFW010000057.1 GCA_023417315.1 Pseudomonadota bacterium | reverse complement strand
GTGGTGCTCCGCCTGCGGGAGCCGCAGCGATTCGATCTGCGCTTCGTCGCGCGTGAGATGCAAACTCGCCTCGGAGGCTCCGCTCTCCGCCTGCTCCAGGTCGTGCCTCTGTCGCTGCCGCAGCTCGCGCGCGTGTTGGATCGATTGCTCGGTCCGCGAGATTTCGGCGCCGATCTGGTAGTAGCGCCCTTGGACTGCGTTCAGCGCTTCGGACTTTTCGGTGAAGTCTTCCCGCGCAGTTTCGATCGCCGATTCGATCGAGCGCAGCTGCGCGATTACAGCCTGCAACGCGGTGTCGCGCTCGCGCAGAATGCCTTCTTTCGTCTGCGAGTCTTGGTCGATCGCGCGCAGTCGCAACGCGATCAGCTCGGCCGACAGCTTGCGCTCGTCTTGCTTCAGCGCTTGATAGCGGCGTGCCGTCGCAGCTTGACGCTGCAAGTGGCGCAATTGCTTCTCCACCTCTTCACGCACATCGTTCAAGCGCTCGAGGTTTTCTTTCGTGTGCGAGATACGGTTCTCGGTTTCGCGGCGGCGCTCTTTGTACTTCGAGATGCCTGCGGCCTCTTCGATGAAACCACGCAACTCCTCTGGCCGCGCTTCGATCACGCGCGAGATCATGCCTTGCTCGATGATCGCGTAACTGCGCGAGCCCAAGCCCGTGCCCAGGAAGAGCTGGGTGATGTCCTTGCGGCGGCATCGGATGCCGTTCAGAAAGTAAGCCGAGGTGCCGTCACGCGAGACGACACGCTTCAACGATACTTCCGAGTAGCCGGCGTACTGACCGCCGAGCTGGCCGTCCGCGTTATCGAACACAAGCTCAACGGAGGCCGTTCCGACCGGCTTGCGCGAGCTCGAGCCGTTGAACACCACATCGGCCATCGAGTCGCCGCGCAAGTGCTTGGCGGAGATCTCGCCCATGACCCAGCGCACAGCGTCGATGATATTCGACTTGCCGCACCCGTTGGGACCGACGACACCGATGAGGTTGCTAGGAAAATTCACTGCGGTCGGGTCCACGAAGGACTTGAACCCGGCCAGCTTGATCTTATTGAGTCGCATCGCGCTCCTGCGCCGAATGGCGGTAGACGCCGTTTGTGAGTGTCTCGCCCGAGTAGCCGGCGTCTAAGCGCCAGTCCCCCAGCTGTTGTCCGCGTGGGGCAGGTCGGAAAACGCTCTCTTCCGACCCAACCCGAAGCGGGTGAATGCGCGCCGTAGTGTATGTGAACCCAACGGCCGTGACACGCGTGTGTCGCTAGAAAAACCATCCCTAGTCTTGCCCGCGAGCGCGCGTTTCTCCCTGGGTGTACGTGGGTAGCGCCGTCTGTATAATCGCGGCCCTCGTGTGTAATGACCTGCCTGAAAGCCGCTCGTCGGCTGGGGCGCGGAGGCTCTCTCGATGGCCGCAAAGAAACCGTCTGCGAAGACGAAGGCCAAGAAGACTGTTGTCAAGAAAGCGGAACCTGCTAAGAAGGCGGCGTCCGCGAAAAAGCCGGTCGCACGCAGCAAACCCGCCGCTGCGACGCGTACCCACGCGGTCAAACCCACGTCCAAGGCGCCGGCGAAAGCCGCACCCGCCACTAAGCCGGCGAAGGCTGCTGCTCCCGTAAGCGAGCCGGCAGTCAAGCCGACACCCAAACCTACACCGAAACCGGCGCCGGCGGCGCCGGCGAAGGCAATCATCGCTGCAAAACCCGTGATGCCGATTTCACTCGACTCCGACACCGGCAATGGAAACGATGCCGACGATATGGAGCAGGATGCGCCAAGCACGAACCTGCTGGCCGGGCCAAGGAATGTAAAGCCTTACATTCCGCGGCGTGGCGAGCAGTACATGAACAAGGAGCAGCTCGAGCACTTCCGCACGATCCTGAACACCTGGAAGCGGGATCTGATGCAGGAAGTCGATCGCACCGTGCTCCACATGAAAGACGAAGCTGCGAACTTCCCCGATCCGAACGATCGCGCAACGCAGGAATCCGAGTTCAGCCTGGAGCTGCGAACCCGCGATCGCGAGCGCAAGCTCATCCGCAAGATCGAAGAAGCGCTGAAACGTATCGATGACGGTTCGTACGGCTATTGCGTCGAGACTGGCGAGGAGATCGGCATCAAGCGCCTCGAAGCGCGGCCGGTTGCAACGCTGTGCGTCGAAGCGCAGGAGCGACGTGAACGCCGCGAGAAGCAGTACGGCGATCGGGACGATCGGTACCGCTAAGTACTTCGCTCAGGGCCACTGGGCTCTGGGCGCTGGCTTCTGGCAAGAAATCCGAGCTGCGCGGCGGCTCCCGATTCTCCAAAGCAAGCTGCCTCGGTCAGCAGGCAACCTCACGTATGTCAGCAGGCTCCTTCTGGCCAGAGCCCAGCGCCCAGAGTCCAGAACCCTATGGCGCACGCGGTGTCTATCGCGGTCGCTTTGCCCCCTCTCCCACCGGCGACCTTCATTTCGGGTCGCTCGTCGCTGCTGTAGCGAGTTACGTTGACGTTCGCGCTGCGCACGGCGAGTGGATCGTGCGCATCGAAGACTTGGACACACCCCGGGTGGTACCCGGAAGTGCCGAGTCGATTCTTCGCACGCTCGAAGTCTTCGGTTTCGAATGGAGCGGTGACGTCCTGTATCAGAGCACTCGCTCCGATGCCTATGAGGCGGCTCTCGTTCGGCTTTTCGACGCCGATGCGGTCTACTACTGCTCATGCAGTCGCGCCGAGATTCAAGCAGCTCAAATCCACCCCACGCAACCGGGTGATGACCTCTTCTACCCTGGCTGGTGCCGCAACGGCGTCTGCATGCCCGATCGAGCGCTCGCAGTTCGTTTTCGCGTTCCCGCCGAGAGCATCCGTTTCCACGATGAGGTCCAAGGTCCAATTGAAGTTGACCTGACAACTGATCCAGGCGACTTCGTCGTGCGACGTCGCGACGGACTCTTTGCCTATCAGCTCGCCGTGGTCGTAGACGATGCTGCGCAGGGAATCACGAGGATCGTAAGAGGCGCCGATCTCTTGACGAGCACTCCGCGGCAACTCGCGCTCCAAAAATCGCTGGGGTTTGCGCACCCCACGTACGCACATGTGCCTCTAGTAACCGATAAGAATCAGATCAAACTCTCGAAATCCGCGGGAGCTGGCCGGGTCGATTCCAGTCAGCCATGTGCAGAAATCTGGCGGGCACTTCGATTCCTGCGGCAATCGCCGCCACTTGAACTGCGTCTAAGTGGATTACCCACGCTGTGGGAGTGGGCCATACGGAACTGGCGGGTGCACCCGATGGTCGGCATTCGTAGTGCCGCCACCGAAGTGCTCTAAGCCATCGCTGATCGAGTCGCCCTCACAACACGGCTTGATCGCCGGCTTGCTCGACCTGGTTCCGTCTTGGCGACGGGGCACGGACAGGACCCGATGGGTCCTTACCGAAATGGGCATTGGAGTGGGGGTACAGTAGTATGAACGGGCTTGAAGCACGACCGGTTCTCAGCTCCGGGTTACTCCGAGGAGCCACCATGAACGAGTCGAGGGTGATTAAGAAGTATCCGAATCGGCGCCTCTACGACACGGTAGAGAGTCGCTACATCACGCTCGCCGATATCCGGCGTCTCGTGATGGACAAAGTCGACTTCGTCGTCATCGACAAGAAGACTCAGGAGGACATCACTCGCTCGATCCTGCTGCAGGTAATCGCCGAGCAAGAACATGCGGGCGAACCGCTGATGAGCCAAGACTTTCTATCCCAGGTCATTCGCTCGTACGGCGGGGCCATGCAGAGCTTCGTCGGCAGCTACTTGGAGCAGAGCCTGAAGCTGCTCGCGAGCCAGCAGCAGCAGATGCGCGAGAATATGCGCAGCGTGATGGGCAGCGATGCCTACGACACGGTCTCAACGCTCACTCAGCGTAACTTCGAGCGTTGGCGCGCGATTCAAGATGAGATCTTCAAGGTGATGACGAGTGGCACGACGGCAACGTCATCGAGCTCGCCGCGCGCGAAAGATCGCGATGGCGACAGCGGCGAAGCACCTTTCGAGAAGCAGCTCTAGAGCTGCAACACTGATCGATAGCGAGGCTCGCCAGCGCTCTTGAGCGCTGGCGAGTTGCTTGCGGAAGAAATCAGGCTGCGTCGACGTTGCGCATGCTCAAGCGAATGCGGCCCTGTCGATCGACTTCGAGCACCTTCACGCGGATAACGTCGCCTTCCTTCAGCTTGTCACTGACGCGCTCGACGCGCTCGTCAGAGATCTGCGAGATGTGCACGAGACCGTCCTTGCCTGGGAGGATCGTGACGAAGGCGCCGAAATCCATGAGTCTCGCGACGCGACCTTCGTAGATACGACCCACCTCGACCTCTGCTGTGATCAGCTCGATGCGACGCTGAGCTTCGCGCCCCGAGACGCCGTCGACGGATGCGATCTTGACGGTGCCGTCGTTCTCGATGTCGATGGTCGTGCCCGTCTCTTCCGTGATGGCGCGAATGACCGCACCGCCCTTCCCGATGACCTCGCGGATCTTCTCCGGATCGATCTTGATCGTGATGATCGAAGGGGCCCACTCCGACATGTTCGCCCGCGAGGCTGACAACACTTTGTCCATCTCATCGAGGATGTGGAGGCGACCTGCGCGCGCTTGGTCCAGCGCGACCTGCATGATCTCCTTCGTGATGCCGTTGATCTTGATATCCATCTGCAACGCAGTCACACCGCTGCGCGTACCGGCGACTTTGAAATCCATGTCGCCGAGGTGATCCTCATCGCCGAGGATGTCGGTCAATACCTGGAAACGATCGCCCTCTTTCACGAGCCCCATCGCAACGCCTGCGACGGCGGCCTTGATCGGCACGCCCGCGTCCATCAATGACAAGCTCGTGCCGCACACGCTCGCCATCGAGCTCGAGCCGTTGGACTCGAAGATCTCCGAGACCACGCGGATGACATACGGGAACGTCGTCATGTCGGGCATCACAGCGCTAATACCGCGGCGAGCCAGATTGCCGTGCCCGATTTCGCGACGCTTGGGAGAACCCATCATGCCGGTCTCGCCGACGCTGAACGGCGGGAAGTTGTAATGAAGCATGAATGGCTCCTTGCGCTCGCCACCCAATGCATCGATGATCTGTGCATCGCGACCCGTGCCGAGTGTCGTGACCACCAGCGCTTGTGTCTCACCGCGGGTGAACAGCGCCGAACCGTGCGTGCGAGGCAAGACGCCAGTGCGGATTGCGATCGGTCGAACGGTCTTCATGTCGCGACCGTCGATACGCGGCTCACCGGCGATCACGCGCCCGCGAACGATTCGATATTCGAGGTTGCCGAACGCCGTTGCGACGTCATCTGGCGTGTACGCTGCGCCCTCGCCAGCGAGCGCGGCGATCGCGGCATCGCGAATTTCCTGAATGCGGCTACGACGCGACTGCTTCTCGGTGATCTTGTAGGCATCGTTCAATGCGGCTTCCGCTTGAGCCGACAGCGCCGCCTCCAGTTGTGCATTCGTGGGCGCCGGCTTCCAATTCCACGCCGGCTTACCGGCTTCGGCCTTGAGCTCGTTGATCACGCGGATCGCAGCCTGCATCTGCTCGTGACCGAAGACGACAGCGCCGAGCATCACATCTTCGGGCAACGCGTCAGCTTCTGACTCGACCATCAACACGGCTTCGGCGGTGCCGGCGACGACGAGGTCCAGCTTGGAATCCTTCAACTGCGCATTCGTCGGATTCAGGATGTACTGACCATCTTTATAACCGACCTTAGCCGCTCCGATGGGGCCTTGGAACGGCACACCCGACAGCGCGAGCGCGGCAGAGGCGCCTAGCATCGCCGGAATATCTGAGTCGATATCCGGGTTCACGGAGAGAACCGTCGCCACGACTTGGATCTCGTTATAGAAGCCTTCCGGAAAGAGCGGACGAATCGGCCGATCGATGAGACGGGAGGTCAACGTTTCTTTCTCGGAAGGCCGACCCTCGCGCTTGAAGAAGCCGCCCGGAATTCGCCCGGCGGCATACGTCTTTTCGACGTAGTTCACCGTAAGAGGGAAGAAGTCTTTGCTTGGATCAGCTTCCTTGCGCGCCACTGCGGTCACGAGTACGACGGTATCCCCCATCGTTACCAAGACCGAACCATCCGCCTGCCTCGCAAGCTCTCCGGTTTCTAAGGTGACTTGATGCTGCCCATAGGCGAATGACTTTCTGATTGCGCTCACGACGTTTCCTAATCCGGCGATACCGCGCCGGTAATGACTGCTGCTGATGAAAAGCGAAAAGCCGCCACGGCCCCTCGATGCGACCGTTGGTGCGGATTCTTCTGCAGAATCATCACGACGGGATCGGAGTTGCCGGGCGGCTGAGGTGTCTGACTATCGATCGTCTGACTTGACCGGATGCGTGCGACCGACGCGCTCAGCGTCGTAGACCTAACCGGGAAACGATTTCCGTATAGCGCTCGGGGGCAGTGCCTTTCAGATAGTCGAGGAGCTTGCGGCGTTGGTTCACCATCTTGAGCAAACCGCGTCGCGATGCGTGATCGCGCTTGTGAGCGGTGAAATGCTCACCGAGCTCGTTGATGCGAGCGGACAGCAGAGCGATCTGCACCTCCGGCGATCCAGTGTCGTTGCTGTTGCGTCGATATTGCTCGACGATTCCGCCTTTTTGCTCACTCGACAATGCCATCTTGCCCAATCCTCGATACGACCCGCGCCTGCGAGCCGGTTCACATAGCCCATTTAAGGAGGCGCGCATTGTACTCGCGCGGCCGATAATCTCAAGCAAAACCGCGGCATTACGGTCCCGCTAGCTGCGTCGTTGCTGCCGGGACAGCCCCAGTCGAATTCGCAGTCGAAAATAACCTCGCCGGTTTGATGCGGCTATCGGGTTGCCCTTCTACTAACCCAAGAAACCGGCCGCCGACGCCGTAAGCTCGCGCCTGGCCAGCAAAAACGGACGCTTCGGGCACGGGGATGCTCTGCCCCATTAGGAGCCCCCGCTCCTGGAGACCATCCAGATCCACTCGCGGCAGATCCAAGAAGGCCGCGTCGGCCGTCAATAGAACGGCATCCCGATCCGCGGCCGACAGGCTCGTTAGAGATTCGATCGTGTGCGCCGTGAACGTGCCGAAAGGATCCACGGAAACCCGACGCAGCCCCTCGACATAGCCCAACGTGCCCAGGCGCTGAGCCACATCGGCAGCCAGCGTCCGGATGTACGTTCCCTTGGAGCAATGAACCTCGAATTCGAGCCTGTCGTCCGTCAGCGAGATCCGACGCATACCACGAAGCGTGATCGGTCGGGCCGCCCGCTCGATCGTCTCGCCTCGGCGCGCCAATTCATACAGGCGCTTGCCCTCAACTTTGAGCGCCGAATGCATTGGAGGGACCTGGAGCTGCTCGCCTTCGAACGTGCGTAGAACCGCATCTACAGTGTCCTCATCGAGAGGTGGGACCGGTGCTCGCTCGATGATCGTCGCTTCGAGATCGCCCGATTCCGTGCGAGCCCCCAGATGCACACGCACTCGGTAAGTCTTACCTGAATTCAGCAGGCGTCCGCAAACCTTGGTCGCCTGACCGAAGCACACTGGAAGCACGCCCGATGCGAGCGGATCGAGGCTCCCCGCGTGCCCTGCTTTCTTGGCGCCGAACAACGCTCGCGCCTGCTGGAGGGCCGCATTCGAGGAGAGCCCAAGGCCCTTATCGAGCAGCAGAATGCCGTCGATATCGCGATAGAAGCGTCGCGCTTTGGACATGAACGCGCTCAGGCTCACGAATCGCGGTCTTGGTCGTCATCGACGTGACGCGCTTCGTCATCCTTGACGGCCTTATTGATCAGTGCGGACAAACGCGCCCCGCCTTCGATCAGTTCGTCTTTCACGAAGCGCAGCTCGGGGCTATGACGTAATCCCAGCGCGCGACCGACTGGACCACGTAGCTGATCGGCTGCCTCGTCCAGAATTTCCTGTGCCTGCTGCTCGTCCGCGCCAAGCACCGAGTAAAAGACGGTCGCGTAACCTAAGTCGCTCGACATGCGCACTTCGGTCAGCGTGACCATGCCGAGCCGCGGATCGCGCAGCTCGCGCCGCATGATCTCGCTCAACGCGCGCTGCAGTTGTTGGCCGACTCGGCGGCTACGTGGATAGGATTTCGATGGCATGTGTACGGATCACGTGTGCGCTTGGCACGCACGCTCGCAGGAGTAACGATCGTGGGGCTCATGAGTTTCGGCGCACGATCGACCGACGGTTCTCGTCGGCGTCGGCCGTGCGCTTCATCTCATCTAGACGGAACGGGCGATCTCCACGCGCGAGTAGCACTCGATCTGATCGCCGACACGGACATCATTGTAGTTGCGAACGCCGATGCCGCATTCGGTACCAGCACGCACCTCGTTCACGTCATCCTTGAAGCGGCGCAGCGACTCGAGCTCACCCTCGAAGATGACGACATTGTCGCGCAGCACGCGGATCGGATTGCTGCGGCGGACATACCCATCCGCCACGATACAACCTGCGACGGTTCCGAACTTGCTCGAACGGAACACCTCGCGTACTTCGGCCAGACCGACGATCTGCTCCTTGACCTCGGGAGCCAACATGCCCGAGAGCACCTGCCGCACATCGTCAATCGCTTCGTAGATGATGCTGTAGTAGCGAACGTCGATGCCCGATTCCTTGATCATGTTGCGCGCTGAACTGTCGGCACGCACGTTGAAGCCGATGATTCGTGCGTTGGATGCCTGAGCAAGGGTCACGTCGGATTCCGTGATGCCGCCGACGCCGCTCGAGACGACCTTCACAGCAACCTCATCGGTGGACAGCTTCGTCAACGCATCGCGCAATGCTTCTGCGCTGCCCTGCACGTCCGCCTTGAGAACGACTTGCACGGTCGCGGTCTTGCCATCGCCCATCTGCGACATCATGTCTTCGAACTTCGCCGGGCCCTGCTTCGCGAGCTTGGTGTCGCGGAACTTGCCTTGGCGATAGAGCGCAACTTCGCGCGCCTTGCGCTCGCTCTCGACGACGAGCAATTCGTCGCCCGCGTTCGGGGCACCGGACAACCCCAGTACTACGACGGGCAACGAAGGGCCGGCTTCGTTCACCGGTTGACCTGCTTCGTCGAACATAGCGCGAACACGGCCGAACTCCTGACCCGCAATGATCGGATCGCCGGGTTTCAGCGTGCCGCGCTTGACCAAAACGGTGGCGACCGCGCCGCGACCCTTCTCCATGCTCGATTCGACCACTACACCAGCAGCTGGCCCGGTGGGCGCGGCCTTGAGCTCGAGCACGTCCGCTTGCAGCGAAATGGAGTCGAGCAACTGATCGATGCCTTGACCAGTACGTGCCGAAACATGCACGAACAAGGTGTCTCCGCCCCAGTCTTCCGGCAGCACGTTGTGTTTCGCGAGGTCGTTGCGAACGCGATCCGGATCCGCATCGGCTTTGTCGATCTTGTTGACCGCAACGACGATCGGCACCTCGGCGGCACGCGCGTGCTGGATGGCTTCCACGGTCTGAGGCATCACGCCGTCATCCGCCGCCACGACAAGAACCACGATATCCGTCACCTGAGCGCCGCGAGCGCGCATTGCGGTGAACGCTGCGTGACCGGGAGTATCCAGGAAGGTGATCACGCCCTTATCCGTCTCGACGTGATAGGCACCGATGTGCTGAGTGATGCCACCCGCCTCACCTGCAGCCACTTTCGTGCGCCGAATGTAGTCGAGCAGCGAAGTCTTACCGTGATCGACGTGGCCCATGACCGTAACGACAGGCGGACGCGGCGCAAGCTCGTGCGATCCCGCCGTTGCCTGCAAGTCATCTTCGATCGCGCTCTCGCGCACGACGACTGCCGTATGCCCAAGTTCTTCGACCACCAAAATCGCAGTGTCCTGATCGATGGGCTGATTGATCGTCGCCATCACGCCCATGTTCATCATGACTTTGATGACTTCGTTCGCCTTCACTGCCATGCGCTGAGCTAACTCGGCGACAGTGATCGTCTCGCCGATCTGCACCTCGTGCTTGACGGGGGCAGCAGGTCGTTCGAAACCATGCTGAGTGGCGACATTCACCTGAACGGGTCGACGTCCCCGCGCAGCCTGCGTCTGCTTCTTCTTCTTGAAGCGTGCGCTCGCATCGCTCGAGACGTGCAATTCTTGTCGGCGTGGAGCGGCTTCGCGCTCCCGGTGGCGTTCTGTAGCCGGACGCGCCGGCTCCGCAGCGGCGGCGGCCGCAGCCTGCGCCGCCTCGAGCGCTGCCTGGCGCAACTCAGCTTCGCTGCGCTCGCGCGCCTCGCGCAACAAGCGTGCATTTTCCTCGGCGAGAACTCGGGCCTCCTCTTCCGCTCGGCGCTGAGCTTCGGCTTCTTCTTGCTCGCGGCGACGCAGCTCCGCTTCGCGGGCCTCAGCCTCTGCGCGTTCGCGATCGGCCTCGAGCCGCTCTTGAACGACGTGCTCGTCTTCCTGAACTTGCTTCTGCTTCTCGACTTCCTGCTTCTGCTTGTCGGCTTCTTCCTGATGAACGCGCGCTTGCTCCTCGAGCACGCTGCGATTCAGGTAGGTTTTCTTGCGGCGAACTTCGACGTTCACCGTGCGCGCGCGGCCCTGGGGCGATGCGACCTTGAGCTCGCCCTGAGACTTGCGCTTGAGCGTAATTTTGCGCGGAGCTGCATCGTCGCCACGGCCATGAGCGCGGCGCAGGAAGGTCAGCAGCTCCATTTTCGCTTCGTCGCTGATCGTATCGTCGGCCCCCGATACTTGGATGCCGGCCTCATCGAGCTGCGTGAGCAACCGCTCGACCGGCACCTTCAGCACTTCGGCAAATTGGCTTACCGTTACATCCGCCATGAACCACCCTCCGCGCTCCGTTCGGACACCCGCGAACCTCCGCCATTCGTTCCGAATAGCGGCCTAGCAACGTCGCGCCCTTGTGGCACTTTTGTCTTTCGTCTTTCGATCATCTTCACTCTTTGAATCGAGCTTGGGCGCGGCTTTCCGAACTTACGCCTGCTGCCCAGTCGATTCGAACCAATGCTTACGAGCCGCCATGATCAGCGCGCCCGCCTTCTGCGCATCGACACCTTCAATCTCGAGAAGGTCGTCGATCGCCTGCTCGGCCAGATCCTCGCGCGTCACGATGCCGCGGCTCGCAAGGCGCAGTGCCAAGCTCTCGTCCATGCCTTCGACTTCCAAGAGATCCGCTGCGGGCTCTGAACCGTCGATCTCCTCTTCGTTCGCGATCGCTTGCGTGAGCAGCACGTCGCGTGCACGGTTGCGCAGCTCCTTTACGATCTCCTCGTCGAACTCCTCGATGCCGTTCAACTCTGAGGCAGGAACGTAGGCGATCTCTTCGATCGTCGAGAAACCTTCCTGTACTAGGATCTGAGCAACGTCTTCATCGACGTCGAGCTGCTCCTTGAACAACTCGACGAGCTGACGTTGTTCGCCTTCGCTCTTCTCTTCCGCCGCCTGTTCCGTCATCACGTTGAGCTCCCAACCGGTGAGCTCGCTCGCGAGACGAATGTTCTGGCCACCGCGGCCGATCGCCTGCGACAGCTTCTCCTCGGTCACTGCGATATCCATCGAATGCGAGTCTTCGTCGACAACGATCGACACGACTTCCGCGGGCGCCATCGCGTTGATGACGAACTGCGCGGGATTTTCGTCGTGCGGAATGATGTCGACGCGCTCGCCTGCGATTTCGTTCGACACTGCCTGTACGCGCGAGCCGCGCATGCCTACGCAGGCACCGACAGGATCGATGCGGCTGTCGTTGCTCTTCACCGCAATCTTTGCGCGCACGCCAGGGTCGCGTGCTGCGCCCAGGATCTGAATAAGGCCTTGCCCGACCTCGGGCACTTCGAGCTTGAAGAGCTCAATCAAGAATTCAGGGGCCGTACGCGTCAAGAACAATTGCGGACCGCGAGGCTCGGAGCGCACGTCCTGCAGGAATGCCTTGACTCGATCCTGCGAGCGGATCGGCTCGCGCGGAATCATTTGATCGCGAGCGATGAAGCCTTCAGCGTTGCTGCCCAAATCGACAAAGACACCGTTGCGGTCGACACGCTTTACGATGCCCGAGACCAAAGTACCGACGCGGCCTTTGTATTCGTCGACGACCTGCGCCCGCTCGGCTTCGCGCACTTTCTGGACGATGACTTGCTTCGCGGTCTGCGCGGCGATGCGTCCGAATGCGACGGACTCCATCGGGACTTCGACGTAACCGCCGACTTCCGCCTCCTGCGAAATATCGAGAGCGTCCTCGAGTCTGAGCTCGCGATCCGGGAACTCAAGCTCGGTCGAATCGTCGGCGAACACCTTCCAGCGCCGCCATGTGTCGTAGTCGCCCGTCTTGCGATTGATGGAGACACGCACGTCGATGCCTTCGCCGTGACGCTTGCGCGTGGCGGAAGCAAGCGCCGCTTCGAGCGCTTCGAAAATGATCTCCTTGTCGACGCCCTTTTCATTCGAAACCGCGTCAACGACCATCAGAATTTCTTTATTCATCGTGGCGAACTCCGCATCCGCTCCATCTACATCTATGGCGCAAGCCGCGCCCTGTGTATCCCGACGATCGGCAAGGTGACCTTGCCGCCATCCACGCTCAGAGTGATCTCTTGATCGTTGGCCTCGATCAGCTGGCCAGCGAAACGCTTGCGACCGTCGATCAGCCGCGACATCTCCACGCGCACCCGCTCGCCTGCGAAGCGCTCGAAATGCGCCGGCGTACGCAACACACGGTCCAATCCTGGAGACGACACCTCAAGGGTGTACTGACCGGGAATCGGGTCGACGCTATCGAGCTGCTCGCTGACCGCGCGACTTACGCGCTCGCAGTCATCGAGCGAAATTCCTTCGGGTGAATCGATGTACAACCGAAGCAGGGCTCCACCGGCGCGCGGGGCATACTCCAGTTCCCACAACTCGTAGCCGAGGGCGGACACGACGGGGCCGAGCAGCTCGGAAAGCTGGTCTCGCATCGCTCACCTCCGGTCCGAATGCCCGTATTTGTGCTACCCGCAGAAACAAAAAATGGGCCCAAGGCCCACTTCACTCTTCAATGGGCCCCCGCGGCCCACATCTCGTCGCCGTCCCTTCTCCACCGGACGAAGGCCCTGGCACCTCATCCGGCATCCATCAATCAGGCTGTCGAACGCACTTTCAACCGCCTCTTAAACCAAAAAGGCCCTCTCGAGGGCCCTTTGCAAGCAAAAGCTTGGTAGCGGGGGCATGATTGAGCCTGAGCCCGACATCACACCCCTGCCGAGTACCACCAAGTTACCTTGAAGTGGTAGCGGGGGCAGGATTTGAACCTGCGACCTTCGGGTTATGAGCCCGACGAGCTGCCAGACTGCTCCACCCCGCAGCAGAGGGCGCGGATTGTAAGGGCCTAACAGGGGGAATTCAAGGAAGGTTTCGCGCGGGGATCGCCTGGCTACGGCGCGGGCGGCGCTCTGCTACCGAAACGATGGACTTACGGCAGAGCCCGCGCGCACAGCTCGATCAGGATAGAGGGCGCAATTCCAAGCACCAGCACAGCCAAGCCGTTCAAGCTGAGTACGGCGCGCAGCGTGCCGCCCGCCTGGATTGTCGTGGTGTCGACCGGCTCATCGAAGTACATCACTTTCACGACGCGTAGGTAATAGAAGGCGCCGATCACCGAGAACAACACCGCCACGGCCGCGAGCCAAGCCAAGCCGACATCCACGACAGCGGCGAGCACTTCCAACTTAGCCCAGAAACCGATGAACGGCGGCACACCCGCGGTACTGAACATCAGCATCAACATGATCGCTGCAAACCACGGGCTTTTTCGATTGAGCCCACGGAAGTCCTCGATCCGATCCGCTTCGAAGCCCTCACGTGCGAGTAAAAGGATCATGCCGAATGAGCCCACGCTCATGATGACGTACGCAAACGTGTAGTACATCGCCGCGCGATAGCCGTCGTTGGTCCCCGCCAAGATACCGAGCAGGATGAAGCCGACGTGCGAGATCGTCGAATAGGCGAGCATGCGTTTGAGATTGGTCTGCGCGATCGCAACGATGTTCCCGATCGCCATCGACAGCACAGAGATGACAATGAGCATGTCCTGCCAGTTGGCAACGAGCGAATCCAAACCTTCGGCTAGCACGCGTACCGCCAACACGAACGACGAAATCTTTGGCGCCGCGCCGATGAACAGCGTCACGGGTGTGGGCGCGCCGTGATAGACGTCCGGCACCCACATGTGGAACGGCACCGCGCCGAACTTGAACGCCACGCCGGCAATGATGAACACGAGCGCGAAGATGAGGCCGATGTGCGCGCCCACTCCGCGCAACTCCACGGCAAGCTCGTCGATCTGCAGGGTGCCGGCAATCCCGTAAATGATCGAGAATCCGTACAGCAACATGCCGGAGGAGATGGCTCCGAGCACGAAGTACTTCATTGCGGATTCCGCGGCGACCCCCGAATCGCGATCGAAGGCGACCATGGCGTACAACGACAGAGACAACAACTCCACACCGAGGTAAACAGTCAGCAAATTGCCAGCCGAGATCATCACCATGATCCCGAGCAACGCGACCAAGCCCAACAAGAAATACTCGCCTTTGAACAAGCCGCGACGCTGTAGATACTCGCGCGAGTAGATGAACGAAACCGCAACCGTGCCGTAGGAAAACAGCTTCAGCAGATCGCCCATGGGATCCGCAACGAACATGCCGTCGAACGCGTGGACGCGTTCGCTCACGCCATACGTCAGCGTCATCCATGCACAACCGACGAGAGACAGCAGCGAGAGCGCGTAGGTGATCCAACGCGTGCGATTGCTCAGAAACACGTCTACGAGCAGAACGACGCAAATGGCAGCCGCGAGGAACATCTCAGCGGCGGCGACCTGCATTCCCGAATTCGCGAACATAGACTGCATCGATGCGCTCAGAGTTTGGAGACGGTGATGTGTTGGACGAGATTCTCGATCGTCGGTCGCATGACGTCGAGCAACGGCGCGGGCCACACGCCCAGCAGCAGGACAGCGATGGCAAGCACGCCAAGCACGAAGAATTCACGGCCATTCACATCTTTCAGTGCAGCGACATGCTCATTCGCTACGGCCCCAAAGATGACGCGCTTCACCAGCCACAACGTGTAGGCGGCACCTAAGATCAAGGTGATCGCCGCCAAGAAGGCATACCAGAAATCAGCTCGGAAGCTCGCCAGGATCACCAAGAACTCGCCGACGAATCCCGAGGTCGCGGGCAATCCGGAGTTCGCCATGGCGAACAACACCGCAAACGTCGCGAAGATCGGCATCGTATTCACGACGCCGCCATACGCGCCGATCTCGCGGCTGTGGACCCGGTCGTAGAGCACACCGACACAGAAGAACATCGCTCCCGAGACCAGACCGTGGGAAATCATCTGCACCATGGCACCGTCGATGCCCATTGCCGCGCCACGCACATCGCCATTCACGCGCAGCAGCTCGAACGCGAGGAACGACCCCAACGTGACGAAGCCCATATGTGCGACCGAGGAATACGCGATCAGCTTCTTCATGTCGTGCTGCACGAGCGCGACGTAGCCGATGTAGACCACCGCGATCAGCGAGAGCGAAATGACGAGCCAATCCAGTGTCGCGCTCGCATCGGGTGTAATCGGAAGGGAGAAACGCAGGAAGCCGTAGCCGCCCATCTTCAGCATGATGGCGGCCAGAATCACGGATCCGCCCGTCGGGGCCTCGACGTGTGCATCAGGTAACCAGGTATGCACCGGCCACATCGGCACCTTCACTGCGAACGCAAGAAAGAACGCGATGAAGATGAGGATCTGCTCGTTGAGCCCAATCGGCAGCCGTTGGAAGTCCGCGATCATGTAGCTGCACTGCCCCGCATCGCAGGATTGCACATACAGGTAGATGAGCGACACGAGCATCAGCACCGAGCCCAAGAACGTGTACAAGAAGAACTTCATCGTCGCGTACACGCGCCGCGGTCCGCCCCAGACGCCGATGATGATGAACATCGGAATCAGCATCGCTTCCCAGAACACGTAGAACAGCAGCGAGTCGAGGGACGCGAACACGCCGACCATCAATCCCTCGAGGATCAGGAACGATGCGAAGTACTGAGCCGGCTTCTTCTCGATCACTGCCCACCCGGCGATGACGACGAGCGGCGTGATGAACGTGGTCAAGATGATGAGCGGCATCGAGATGCCATCGACCCCCAACGCATACAAAGCATTGAAGGCCGGGATCCACGCCAACTCCTCCACAAACTGCATTTGCGCGGTGGACGAATCAAAATTCGCCCAGAGCAACGTCGAGAGCCCAAACGTGACAGCGGTCGTGATGAGCGACACCCAACGGCCAAGACCGATGCCCCGCTCGCCCAAGGCGAGCGTGACGAGACCACCCGCGATGGGCAGCCAGATGAGCACACTTAGGATCGGCCAATCGAACTGCATAGTCATTCGTTGTTGGTTAGCGCAGCACGTACCAGGCCAGCAGTGCTGACAGCCCGATGATCATCGCGAACGCGTAGTGATAGAGATAACCCGATTGCAGGCGACGCAGCACGCCGGAGAACCATCCGACGACTTGCGCCGAACCGTTGACGAGCGCCCCGTCGATCAGAGCGGCATCGCCCGCGCGCCACAACACGGTACCGAGACGCCGGCTGCCGCGAGCGAATAAGAATTGATAGATCTCGTCGAAGTAGAACTTATTGGCGAGTAGCCTGTACAACGGCGCTAACCGTTCCGCGATCTTGCCGGGTAGATCCGGACGTTTGATGTACAGGAACCATGCCGTCGCCACACCCGCCGCCATCAACCAAAACGGCGCGGTGAGGAACGCGTGTAAGGAGAAGGCGGCCGAGCCATGGAATTCCTCGGCGACATGACCGACGGTATCGTGAGCGTCGTGCACCACGATGGCATTACCGAAGTAATCTCCAAACAGCACAGTCTGCACGGTGAACCATCCGATCAGAAGTGAAGGCACCGCGAGCAAGATCAACGGCACCGTCACCACCCAGGGACTCTCGTGCGGGGTGTGAGCGCCATGATCGTGACGCGCACTCACATCCGGCTCGTGGCCAGCGTCGCTATCCGTATGCACATGCGTACTCTCATGCGCCGCGTGTTCATGGTGGCTCGCCTGCGCAAATCTTTCCTTGCCATGGAACGTCATGAAGACGAGACGGAAACTGTAGAACGCCGTGATGAATACGCCGAGCAGCACACACCAATACGCATAGGTGGCGCCAGGAATGTGCGAAGCACCGGTCGCAACGATGATTGCATCCTTGGAGAAGAATCCTGATGTGCCTGGGACAGCAATCAGCGCGAGCGATCCGATGAGTGCCGTCCAGTACGTGATCGGCATGTATTTCTTCAGTCCGCCCATCTTTCGCATATCCTGCTCGTGATGCATCCCGATGATCACGGAGCCCGCAGCGAGGAACAGCAGCGCCTTGAAGAAGGCGTGCGTCATGAGATGGAAAATGGCTGCGCTGTACGCAGACACACCGAGCGCGACGGTCATGTAGCCAAGCTGCGAGAGCGTCGAATAGGCGACCACCCGTTTGATGTCGTTGTTCACCATGCCGAGTAGGCCCATGAAGAACGCCGTCGTTGCACCGATGACCAGCACGGTCGAGAGCGCCACTTCCGACAGCTCGAACAGCGGCGACATGCGTGCCACCATGAAGATGCCGGCCGTCACCATCGTCGCCGCGTGGATCAACGCGGAGATTGGCGTCGGACCTTCCATGGAGTCCGGCAACCACACGTGCAGCGGTACCTGAGCAGACTTACCCATTGCACCGATGAACAGCAGAATGCAGACGACCGTGATCGCCTGCCATTCGACGCCAGGAATGATTTGCAACGTATTCGCGGCGATGGCTTCGCGCATTCCGAATACCGTTTGATAATCGAGCGAGCCGGTGAAGTACACGACGCCTGCGATACCGAGCACGAATCCAAAATCGCCCACGCGGTTGACGAGGAATGCCTTGAGGTTCGCGAAGATCGCCGAGGGCCTCGTGTACCAGAACCCGATCAGCAAGTAAGACACCAAGCCGACCGCTTCCCAACCGAAAAACAGCTGCAGGAAGTTATTCGCCATCACGAGCATCAGCATCGAGAAGGTAAACAGCGAGATGTATGAGAAGAACCGCTGGTAGCCAGGATCGTCGTGCATGTAGCCGATCGTGTACACGTGCACGCACAGCGACACGAACGTGACGACGACCATCATCAATGCAGTCAGTCGATCGACGAGGAAGCCCACCTCCATGCGGATCCCGTCGCTGACGAGCCACGTGTACACCGACTCGTTCACTACAGGCGCGCCATCCACGAGAATCAGCTTCAGCACATACGCCGACAAAGCGAACGAGATGCCCACCCCCGCAATCGTCACGGTATGCGCGCCCACGCGACCGATGACCCGGCCAAGCAATCCTGCCAAGATCGCGGCGATGAGTGGCGCGAGAACGATAGTGAGTAGAACCGATTGTTGAATCACAGCAGATCTTCTTGGTGAATGGCGGACGGCGGACGGCGGACGGTGATGCGACGCGAAGACGAGGAAGAGCCGAGCCCTCCATTTCTTACACCGTCCGCTGTCCGCCGTTCGCTGTTCACCGCGTTAGCCTTTCATTTCATCCAATTCTTCGACGTTGATGCTCTTCTTCTCGCGGAATAGGACCACGAGGATGGCAAGACCAATCGCCGCCTCCGCGGCCGCAACCGTCATGATGAAGAACACGTAGATCTGTCCGTGCAGATCACCGAGCTGACGCGCGAAGGCGATGAAGTTGAAATTGACGGCAAGGAGCATGAGCTCGATGCACATCAGCAGGAGGATCACGTTCTTGCGGTTCAAGAAAATGCCGGCCACGCTCAGCGCGAACAGCAAGCCCGCCAGCATCAATACGAATTCGAGCTGGATCATGCGTCCTTCTCCGCCTCCATCTTCACGAGGCGTATACGGTCTTGCGCGCGCACGGAAACCTGTGCCGCGATATCTTGCTGCTTAGCGCCGCGACGTTGGCGCATGGTGAGCGTGATCGCGGCAATGATGGCGAGTAGCAATAACATCGCTGCCAGCTCGAACGGATAAAGATACTGCGTGTACAGGAGCTCGCCGAGCGCGCGCGTGTTGCTATAACCCTCGACGTTCGTTGCAATGACCGCTGCAGGGGTCGGCTCGACGCCCAGGTTCTTGACCCAGATGACGCTGCCGATTTCCGCCACGACGAGGAGCGCCACGATGATCCCAAGCGGCGCATAGCGCGTGAAACCTTCGCGCATCTGGGCGATGTTGATGTCGAGCATCATCACGACGAAGAGAAAGAGCACCATCACCGCGCCCACGTAAACCAGCACGAGCACGATGGCGAGGAACTCTGCTTCCATCAGCAACCAAAGGACTGCGCTGTTGAAGAACGCGAGCACCAAGAACAAGGCCGCGTGAACGGGATTGCGCGAGGTGATCACGCCAATGGCCGCGATCAGGAGCACCCCCGAGAAGGCGTAGAAGAGGATTTCTGTCAGCGTCATGGCGCTATCTATACCGTGCATCCGCCGCTTTGTCGGCGGCAATCATTGCCTCGTAGCGATCACCGATCGCAAGGAGCTTGTCCTTGGTCATGATGTTCTCGCCACGGTTCTCCATGTGGTACTCGTGAATGCGAGTCTCGACGATGGCATCGACGGGACAGGCCTCCTCGCAGAATCCGCAGAAAATGCATTTGAAGAGATCGATGTCATAGCGTGTTGTGCGACGGGTGCCGTCCGCGGCGACATCGGATTCGATCGTGATCGCGAGCGCTGGACATACGGCTTCGCAGAGCTTGCATGCGATGCAACGCTCTTGCCCGTTCGGATAGCGACGTTGTGCATGCAGGCCGCGATAGCGCGGCGATTGCGGCGTCTTCTCCTCGGGATATTGAATCGTGACGTTCGGGCGGAAGGCGAACTGGCGAAAGGTCACCGCCAAGCCGACGATGAGCTCGGTCAGAAAGAATGTTTTGAAGAAGCTCGCAGGCGTTTTCATCGGATTACCTTCAAGAAGTCGCCCAAGGGCCAACCTGGTAGTACCAGAGGATGCCCTCGACGACGATCCAAACGAGCGTTACTGGAATGAAGATCTTCCAGCCAAGCCGCATGATCTGGTCATATCGATAACGCGGAAACGTCGCGCGGAACCACAAGAAGCAGAACAAGAAGAACCAGATCTTGATGAAGAGCCACAAGAAACTCGGCGCGGCGAGCCACGCAAGCCAGCTCGGCAACGGGTAACCTTCGAGCGGCGACAGCCAACCGCCGAAGAAGAAGATCGAGGTGAGCGCCGAGATGAGGATCATGTTCACGTACTCGGCCACGAAGAACACGGCGAACGCCATGCCCGAGTACTCGACGTGGAATCCTGCGACGATTTCCGATTCACCCTCGACGACGTCGAACGGCGCACGGTTCGTCTCCGCGATCCCCGAGATGAAGTAGACAACGAACAATGGCAGGAGCCACCAGAAGAAGTAGCTCAGCGGTCCGCCGCTCTGCGCTTCGATGATCGCGCCGAGATTCAGCGATCCTGCAGCCATGACCACACCGACGAGCGCGAATCCCATCGCGATCTCATACGCCACCATCTGCGCGGCTGCACGCATCGCGCCGAGGAATGCGTACTTGGAATTCGCGGCCCATCCCGCAAGGATCACGCCGTACACCCCCGCGGAGGTCAGCGCCAAGATGTAGAGAAGCCCTGCATCGATATCCGCGACGGTGAACCCAGGCGCGAATGGCACGACAGCCCACGTGCACAGCGCAGGGATCAACGCGAGGAGCGGCGCAATCACGAATAGAAGCTTGCTTGCGCTCGAGGGGATGACGATCTCTTTCACGAGCAGCTTGAGCACGTCCGCAAAGGGCTGCCCGATGCCTTGGAAGCCGACGCGATTCGGACCGATGCGCGCCTGGATCGATCCGATGACGCGACGCTCGATGAGCGTCAGAAAGGCCATCGTCAAAATGACGCTGATGAACAGGATCACCGCGATCACGCCATACCATACGGTGGCCTGGGCCCAATACGGCAGGAATTCAAGCAAGTTGGAGGCGAACTCGGGGATCATGCGCTTCGACCTCGGCGCCCTTCCGTACCCGCCGGCGTTTCTTGCAGGGACATCGCGCGACGAACGATTGCGTCGACTTGATAGATCGGAACGTCACGCTGCGTACCCGCGGCGTTCAAAGCCAATTTCGACTGCAGCGTTCGAGCGGAGCTCTTGAGCTTGAACTCAGGCGCGTGCTCGATCTCCTTCTGGAGCTCTTCGGTGATTTGCTCGGAGCTCGTGTACTCGAAGCCCGACACATTCAACAGATTGGCAAGTACGCGCAGCACCTTCCAACCCGGCCGTGCTTCGCCAAGCGGTCGCGCAGCCCCAGGAACACTTTGCCAACGTCCTTCCATGTTGACGTACGTGCCGGATGTCTCTGCAAACGTCCCAATCGGCAGAATGATGTCTGCGAACTCCCGCGCGCTGCCGTAAGGCGTCAGCGCGATCACGCACTCGGCCGCCTTCAACGCCTCGAACGCACCGGGCACGGCGATATCCAACGACGGCTCGATGGCACCAAAGATCACGTACGCGCGCAGGCGAGCGGCGAACATATCGGCCAGATTCATACCAGGTGTTTGAATGGCACGACCCGCGCTCGCTCGATGGGGCAAGACGCCGGCAAGGTGCGCGCCAACCGCGTTACCGCCGTCGGACAAGTAACCGAGCGTCGAGCCCGTCACGTTTGCAAGCGCTTCGGCGACGACGCGCAAATCCGCAAACGCGGGATCGCGCTGAGCGATTGCGCCGAGCAGTATGTGGCGGCGCTCGCCCGACGTGAGTTGCTGCGCGACGGACGCATGCGCATCGGATGGCTGCACGTTGGCCACGAGCGCTGCGATCGACTCTGGTGCGCTGCCGCCCGCAGACCGGATGTGAGCCGCAGCGATCGCCACCAGATGATCGAACATCTCGAGGCCGTTCGACGCAAGATATCCAGCGACTGGGAAGAGATACGGATATCGCACCGGGTTGACGAAAGAGATCCGTGCACCGCGCACCGCCGCCTTGCGCACACGGTGCGCAATGAGCGGCACTTCTGCGCGCAGATTCGAGCCAATCACGAGCACGGAGTCGGCGCGCTCGATATCCGCGATGGAGCAACCGAGTCCGGGGAATAAAGGCTCGCTCGCCTCGTCGCGAAAATCGCTGCGCCGTAAACGATGATCCAGATTCGAGCTGCCCAAGCCGCGCGCCAGCTTGGCCAGCAGGTACAACTCTTCGAGTGTCGAGCTCGGCGAAGCGATCGCTCCGATCTGAGCTCCGCCTTGATTCTTCGCCACCTTGCCCAAGCGCTCGGCAGCGAGCGACAGCGCACTCTCCCAATCCGACTCCTGCCACAGCCCGTTCTCGCGCACGAGCGGCTTCATGAGACGGTCTTCGCTATAGATGCCTTGATAGCTGAAACGATCGCGATCCGCGATCCAAGTCTCGTTCACCTCTTCGTTGGGCCGCGGCACGATGCGCATGATGCGCCCGCGCAGCACGTGCGCGTAGATGTTCGCGCCCACGCTGTCGTGCGGAGACACGAGCGGATGCTGAGTCATTTCCCACGCGCGCGCGCGATAACGATAGGGCTTGTTGTTGAGCGCGCCCACAGGGCAAAGATCGATGATGTTCGCCGAGAGCTCGTGATCCACGCTGCGCTCGATGAAGGTACCGATCTCGGTCATCTCGCCACGGCCCACCGTTCCAAGCTGCTGGAACCCCTGAATCTCTTGCGTAAAGCGCACGCAGCGCGTGCAGTGAATGCATCGCGTCATGTCGGTGGAGACGAGCGGGCCCAAGTTCTTGTCTTTGACGACCCGTTTGCGCTCGCTGTAGCGCGAGATATCGCGCCCGAATCCCAGCGCCAAGTCCTGCAGCTCGCACTCACCGCCCTGATCGCAGATCGGGCAATCGAGAGGATGATTGATGAGCAAGAATTCCATCACTGCGCGCTGTGCAGCGATGGCCTTCGGCGACTTCGTGAAGACCTTCATGCCCTCGGCGACCGGCGTTGCACACGCAGGCAACGGCTTGGGCGCCTTCTCGACTTCAACGAGGCACATGCGGCAGTTCGCAGCGACCGCAAGCTTCTCGTGATAGCAAAAGCGCGGCACATAGACTTCATGAGCATCCGTGACTTGGATGATCATTTGTCCCTTGCGCGCCTTCATGGGCACGCCATTGACTTCGATGTTGACCTGGTCGTCGCTCATTTGAAGAGGTTGTAGGCTGTGGGCTGTAGGCTGTAGCCAGACGAGAACGGCACGCGCCGTCGACGATCCGCTATCCGCCATCCGCTATCCGCTTCTCTCATTGCTCACGCTGCCTGGCGTTTGTCGCGCTCGACGATGCTGTGGCCGTTCTCGATCATGTACTCGAACTCGTGCCGGAAGTGCTTCATGAAGCTTTGCACCGGCCACGCGGACGCATCGCCGAAGGCGCAGATCGTGTGACCTTCGATCTTGTTCGCGACATCGACGAGCATGTCTAGGTCCTGCTTGCGCCCTTCTCCGGCGAGAATTCGTCGCAGTACTCGGTTCATCCAACCGGTGCCTTCGCGGCACGGCGTACACTGGCCGCACGACTCTGCGTAGTAGAAGCGCGAGATGCGCTCGAGCACGCGCACCATACAGGTGGTCTCGTCCATTACGATCATCGCACCGGTGCCGAGGGCCGACCCGACTTTGCGCAAGCCGTCGTAGTCCATCGTCACATCCATCATCATTTCGCCTGGCACGACGGGGACAGACGAGCCACCGGGGATGACAGCTTTTAGTTTCCTTCCACCGCGCATTCCGCCGCAGAGCTCGAGCAGGTCTTTGAACGGGATGCCAAGCGGCAGCTCGACGTTCTGGGGCCTGTTGACGTGACCTGAGACGGAAAAGATCAATGTGCCGCCAGCGTTCGCGACGCCGAGATCCGCGAACCACTTCGCACCCTTGCGCAAGATCGTCGGTACCGACGCAAAGCTCTGCGTGTTGTTGATCGTCGTCGGCTTGCCGTACAAGCCGAAGTTCGCCGGAAACGGCGGTTTGAAGCGAGGCCGTCCTTGCTTACCCTCCAACGACTCGAGCAGCGCAGTCTCCTCACCGCAGATATACGCACCTGCGCCGACGAACGAATACAGATCGAAATCGATACCGGAGCCGAGCAGGTTCTTGCCGAGCAAGCCCGCCGCATACGCTTCCTGCAGTGCGGCTTCGAAACGCGGCACGGGCTCGGCAAGGAATTCGCCGCGGATGTAGTTGTAGCCGACCGTCGCGCCCATGGCGTAACCGCCGATTGCCATTCCTTCGATCAGCGCATGAGGGTTGTATCGAAGAATGTCGCGATCGTGACAGGTACCGGGCTCGCTCTCGTCCGAGTTGCAGACGACATACTTTTGACCCGGCGCATTACGCGGCATGAAGCTCCACTTCACACCTGTGGGAAATCCCGCGCCACCACGGCCACGCAGACCGGATGCTTTGACTTCTTCAATGATCTGCTCGCGCGGGGTCTTCTCGCGCAGGATCCGCTCCCACACCTCATAACCGCCGATCTTGCGATAACTCGCGAGCTCCCAGGGTCGCTCCATCGAGAGCGGCTCGAAGCACACGAAATTTTGCGGATACTCTTTTTGCATGCCGAATGCGTTACCGGTGGAGTTGGATGCGAGCGATTGCTCGCGCGCCTGATCTCATCACTTGTGTCGATCCAAGATCTCATCGACCTTCTCGGGCGTGAGATTCTCGTAGTAGACGTGATCGACCATCATCATGGGCGCGTTATTGCACGCCGCTAAGCACTCTTCCTCACGCTTCAAGAAGAAGCGTCCGTCCGCAGTGCTCTCGCCAACCTTTATGCCAAGGCGTTTCTCCACGTGCGCGAGGATTTCGTCGCCGCCGCATAGCATGCACGAGATGTTCGTGCACACCGAGATATGGTGCCGGCCGACTGGCTTCGTCTCGAACATCGAGTAGAACGTCGCGACCTCGTATACCTGAATCTTAGGCAAGCCGAGATAGTCGGCGACGGCATCCATCGATTCGCGAGTGAGATAGCCGCCGTTGTCGTGCTGCACGGCGCGCAGCGCCGCGATCACCGCAGAGCGCTTGCGCTCCGGCGGAAACTTCGCGACCCAATGGTCGATCTCGTGCTTCGCATGCTCCGAGAGCACGCCGTCTTGCGTCGTCGTATCGCTCACCGGTCGATTTCCCCGAAAACGATGTCTTGTGTGCCAATCACCGCCACGACGTCCGCGAGCATGTGACCCTTCACCATTTCCTCTAATGAGGCGAGATGGGGGAATCCGGGAGCGCGGCACTTGAGCCGATAAGGTTTGTTTGCGCCGTCCGAGACGAGATAGATTCCGAACTCGCCTTTCGGCGCCTCCACCGCGGCGTAGGTTTCGCCTTCCGGCACGCAGTAGCCTTCTGTAAAGAGTTTGAAGTGATGGATGAGCGACTCCATGTCGCCTTTCATGTCTTCGCGGCTGGGCGGTGCGACTTTGTGATCGGAGCTCATCACGGGCCCGGGATTTCGCTTCAGCCACTCCACGCATTGCTTGATGATGCGGTTCGATTCGCGCATCTCCGCGACGCGAACGAGGTAGCGATCATAGCAATCGCCGTTTGCACCGATGGGAATGTCGAAGTCCATCTCGCCATACATTTCGTACGGCTGCTTTTTGCGCAGATCCCACGCAATGCCCGAGCCGCGCAGCATCGGACCCGTGAAGCCGAGTTGCAGCGCACGCTCGGGCGATACGACGCCGATGTTTACGGTCCGTTGCTTCCAGATGCGGTTATCCGTCAACAGCGCTTCGTACTCGTCGACGTTCGCGGGGAACGTCTGCGTGAAATGGTCGATGAAATCGAGGAGGCTGCCCGAGCGTTGCTCGTTCAGCTTGTCCACTTCCTTCTGCGAACGCCATTTCGAGGACTGATATTTCGGCATCGATTCCGGCAGGTCGCGATAGACGCCGCCGGGTCGATAGTAGGTGGCATGCATGCGCGTGCCGGACACCGCCTCATAGCAATCCATCAAATACTCGCGTTCGCGGAACGCGTACAGAAACACTGTCATGGCGCCAATGTCGAGTCCGTGCGCGCCGAGCCACATGAGGTGATTCAGGATGCGCGTGATCTCATCGAACATCGTGCGGATGTACTTCGCTCGAATCGGCGGCTCGATGCCTAAGAGTTTTTCGATCGCTAAGACATACGCGTGCTCATTGCACATCATCGACACGTAGTCGAGCCGATCCATGTAGCCGATCGACTGGTTGAAAGGCTTGTTCTCAGCGAGCTTCTCGGTCGCTCGATGCAACAGCCCGACGTGCGGATCCGCCTTCTGGATGACCTCACCATCTAGCTCGAGCACGAGGCGCAACACGCCGTGTGCCGCCGGATGCTGCGGTCCGAAGTTGAGTGTGAAGTTGTGAATCTCAGCCACGAGTATCTGCCCCCACGGGCACGTCTTTCAGCGCAGGCTCGTAACGGTTGTCTTCGCGAATGACACGCGGCACGAGTGTGCGCGGCTCGATCGTGACGGGTTGATAAACAACGCGTCCTTTCGCAGGATCGAACTTCACTTCGACGTTGCCGATGAGCGGGAAGTCCTTGCGGAACGGATGTCCGATGAATCCATAGTCGGTCAGCAAGCGGCGCAGGTCCGGATGCTCGTTGAAGAAGATGCCGAACAGATCGAACGCTTCGCGCTCGAACCAATTCGCCGCTGCCCAGATGCCGACCACGGAGTCGATCACGGGTGGCTCGCCGTCAGATGCGTACGAACGCAGACGCAGGCGCCAGTTGTTCGAGATCGAGAGCAGCTGGTAGGTCACTGCGAAGCGCGCCTCGCGCGGCTCCGACACCTTTTCACGAATGCGATTCACGCCGCGGCTGAAGCCGGTCGCCGTTGAGCTGTACGTGTTCCACTCGTCGCGACCGTAATCGAGGAAATCGACGCCGGCGAGATCGATGAGCTGCTCGAACCCGAAATCGGGGTTGTCGCGCAACTCGCGACACACCGCGAGCAGCTCCTCGCGCGGCACTTCGAACGCGACGTCGTGCGCTACGCATGGCAGCGCTCGCAAGCGTTCGCCGAAGCGCGCACCGATTCTCGAGGCCAATGTCTCGCTGCGTGCACTCATCAAAGACCTCTAGCGAGCGATCGTGCTGGTACGACGGATCTTGTTCTGCAATTGCAGAATGCCGTACAGGAGCGCCTCTGCGTTGGGCGGACACCCTGGCACGTATACGTCCACGGGAACGATGCGATCGCAGCCGCGCACCACGGCATAGGAGTAGTGGTAGTACCCGCCGCCGTTGGCGCAGGACCCCATCGAGATCACCCAGCGAGGCTCGGGCATCTGGTCGTAAACCTTGCGCAGAGCGGGTGCCATTTTGTTCACGAGCGTGCCCGCGACGATCATGACATCAGACTGTCGCGGGCTGGGGCGAAAGACGACACCGAAGCGATCGAGGTCGTAGCGCGCGGCCCCTGCGTGCATCATCTCCACTGCGCAGCACGCGAGACCGAAGGTCATGGGCCACATCGAACCGGTCCGAGCCCAATTGACGAGCTTGTCGACGGTCGTCGTGACGAAACCTCGATCAGGAGGTGGTGCATCGGGCGTTTCCGCCGTGGGCGCGGTCAATCCCATTCCAAGGCTCCCTTCTTCCACTCGTAGACAAAGCCAACGACGAGAATCGCCAAGAAGATTCCCATAGCGATCACGCCGACCGTCCCGATCGTCCCGAGCGAGACGGCCCAGGGAAACAGGAAGGCGATTTCGAGATCGAACACGATGAAGAGAATGGCGACGAGGTAGTACCGAACGTCGAAGCGCATGCGCGAATCAGAGAAGGCCTCGAAACCGCACTCATACGCTGAGAGCTTCTCTTCGTCGGGCTTGCGCGGCCCGAACAGAAATCCGAGACCGATGAGAACGGCGCCCAGAGCGGTCGCGACTCCGAGAAAAATCAAGATGGGCACGTAGTTCTGCAACATCTACCGGCGAGTCCTCTGGCTGTCGCCACGAAACGCTTGCGCTCGCAGCGCGAGCGACCGACGCAGTCGAATGCCTACTGGTCGTACATCGACACAGTAGTGAAGGTCGTCTTCAGGAATATTCTCGACCTGGCGCCAGCGGGCGCGCATTGTATCAGGACGTTGCGAATCGGTAACACGTAAATCGCTTTCGTGAGCATTGCCGCTGCTCATCCACGACGAACGACGTAGATCACCGCTCATCTGGGAAGCGCGTAAGGGTATATCACCGTGGGAGCGCAAGGACGCCACGCGAGTGCAGACGCTCTGCATCGTCGGGATGTGACAGAAAGGGGGAAATGCGGGACTTGCGCGGTGAGAGCTGGTGCGGATGGTCGGACTCGAACCGACACGGGTTGCCCCACTACCCCCTCAAAGTAGCGTGTCTACCAGTTCCACCACATCCGCACCGATTTCGAGTCGCGTAAGGCAGTGGTGCGCCTTTCGTACTCTCTCTGCGTTTTTAGCACAGAGCTGAGGGGTCAAACTTTCTACTGCTGCTCGCTACTGTCGCCCACTACTGTTGCTCTGACGGTTCGCTCGGCGGACTCGGCAACTCGACCGCATCGTTCGCCTCTGCAGGCACCGCCGGCAACTCGCTCTCGCTCGTCTGCTGCGCCGGAGTCTGCACGCGATCGATCACACTCGTGGGCGCCACTGGGCTGCGACTATCCAAATAGGCGAGCGTCAAACTCGTGACGATGAACAACGCTGCGAGCGTCGCCGTGGTCCGCGACAGAAATGAAGCGGAGCCTCGTGCGCCGAATACCGTCCCCGATGCGCCAGCACCGAAACCCGCACCGGCGTCTGCGCCCTTTCCACGCTGCAACAGCACGAGGCCGACGATGGCGGCCGCGATGAGCACGTGAAAGATCACTGTCGTGGTATGTAACCAGTTCATTGCAATACTACCGGCGCGAAGATCATCTGTCAGGAACTCAACGCGCTCAGTGAGCTTGGGCGGCAGCGCAGATTTTCAAGAACTCGTCGGCTTTCAACGAGGCGCCACCGATCAACCCACCATCCACGTCGGGCATCGCGAAGATCTCGCGCGCGTTTGCCGCCTTCACACTGCCCCCATAAAGGATCCGCAGCTGGCTTGCGATTTTAGCATCATGTTTCGCGACATCGGCGCGGATATGCGCATGAACTTCTTGAGCCTGCTCCGGGGTCGCGGTCTTGCCGGTGCCGATCGCCCACACGGGCTCATAAGCGACAACGGCATTCGTCAGTGAGCCGACGCCGGCCACGTCCAACACTGCCGAGAGCTGACGGGAGACGACGCTCGTCGTCTGCCCACGCTCACGCTCTTCTAGGGTTTCCCCGACGCACAAAATCGGCACTAGGCTCTGCGATTGAGCAGCCAGGAACTTGCGTGCGACGAGGGCATCGTCTTCCTTATAAATAGCACGCCGCTCCGAATGCCCTACGATCACATAAGTGCAGCCGATGTCACGCAGCATGTTGGCCGACACCTCACCCGTGAACGCGCCCATGCTCTCTGCACAGACGGATTGCGCGCCGAGCGCGACGACGGAGGATTTGAGCAGTCGCGCGATCTCCCACAAATAGACGAACGGCGGACATACTGCGATGTCGGCAGACGTCTGAGCGGGCAGGTTCTGCAGCAGGCCGTCCAATAGCTGCGCGTTCTCGCCGCGCGAGCCATGCATTTTCCAGTTACCTGCGACGAACGGTCGGCGCATCGAACATCCTCATAGGGGAGCCTTGGGCCAGGAACCTCTCGAGGGCAACGGGCCTTGGCGAAGGGCGCGCAGCTTAGCGGCGAGCCCGCCGGAAAGCAACGCAACCGTGCGCTCGAGCTGACCGAGCCTAAGCGGATTGGGGACTCAAGTCCGACGTGGGGACTGGAGGCAGGCTTTCAGGCGGCCTCCGCAGCGGATGCGACACAAGCAGACAAGCGCGTTGCGATTTCAGTCACGAGCCGCTCGTCGCTCCCTTCGACCATCACTCGGATGACCGGTTCGGTGCCGGATGCCCGAAGTACGATCCGCCCCGTCTCGCCGAGCTGCTTCTCCGCCGCGGACACTGCATCTCGAACCACCGACGAGCTATTTGGATCGATCTTGCGGGCAACGCGGACGTTCTGCAGGACCTGCGGGTACTTGGGCATCGGAGCGGCGAGCTCCGCAAGGCTCCGACCGCTCTGCTTCATGATCGCTAGCACTTGCAGCGCGCTGATGAGGGCATCGCCTGTCGTCGTGCGGTCGAGACACAGCAGATGGCCTGAGGTTTCGCCGCCGAGCACACCACCCGTTTGACGCAGCTTCTCCAATACATATCGATCGCCCACCTTGGCACGCTGAAACCCGATTCCCTCCTTAGCGAGCGCGTGCTCGAGACCGAGATTGCTCATGACCGTACCCACGACCGGGCCGACCAACGATCCCTGTTCGTGTCGCGCGCGAGCGATGATGTAGAGCAATTGATCGCCATCGACGGTTCGTCCGAGGTGATCCACCATCAACAGCCGATCTCCATCACCGTCGAGCGCGATGCCCGCATGGGCGCGCACGCCGGGAACGGTCAACTGAATCAACTCAGGAGACGTGGACCCGCAGTTCAGATTGATGTTGCGCCCATTCGGCGAGCACCCGATCGGTACGATCTCGGCGCCGAGATCCGCAAGGATGCGAGGTCCGACCTTGTAGCCCGCCCCGTTCGCGCAATCGATGACGATCTTGAAGCCGGTGAGATCCAGCCCCGCCACAGTCGACGCGCAGAACTCCTGATACTTCACGCGCGACTTGTCTACGCGCATCGCACGCCCAAGCGCCCCCGAGCTGCGCGTGACCGGAGATTGATCCAAGAACTGCTCGATCTGCGCTTCCGTCTCGTCGGACAGCTTGCCGCCTTCGCGATCGAAGAATTTGATGCCGTTGTCTTCGTAGAGATTGTGCGATGCGCTGATCACGACGCCGAAGTCGCAATCGAATCGCTTCGTGAGGTACGCGATACCCGGTGTAGGCAGCGGCCCGATGAGCATGACATTGACGCCGGCAGCAACGAAGCCTGCCTCGAGCGCTGATTCGAACATGTATCCGGACAGTCGCGTATCCTTACCCACGAGCACTGTGCCGCCGTTCGGGGCTAGCACGCGTGCAGCCGCGCTTGCGAGCTTGAGCGCGAACTCCACGGTTAGCGGATGCTCGCCGACTCGCCCGCGAACGCCATCTGTGCCGAAATACTTGCGCCCCACTTCTTCATTCTCCTTTGGATGTGATTCTATAGCCTGCGCTCTTCAAAGCCGTCGCAACCTTGATCGCGTCAACGGTCGCCCGAACGTCGTGCGCACGGATGATTCGTGCGCCTGCAAGCACGCTTGCAGCTGCAGCCGCGAGTGCGCCGGGCAGACGTTCATCGACTGCTCGGTCGAGCAACGCACCGAACATCGACTTGCGCGATACGCCGATCAACACCGGCAGATCTCGTACAGTCCAAACTGGAATGGCCGCAAGTAGCGCAAGATTATGCTGAAGCTGCTTACCGAATCCGATACCTGGATCAACAACTAGACGTTCCGCAGCGATATCGGCCTTGAGGCATGCATCAACTCGCTCGGCGAGAAATCCCCGAACCTCGGCGACGACGTTCTGGTATTCGGGCTTGAGCTGCATCGTGCGCGGCTCGCCTTTCATGTGCATCAGACACACGGCTGCCCCACTCCTTTGCGCCGCTTCCAGGGCACCTGGTGCCCGGAGGGCGTAAACGTCGTTGATGAGCTGAGCGCCAGCTTCAACAGCTGCACGCATCACATTCGGTTTGCTCGTGTCCACAGAGATCGGGATCTCGATGCGACGCACGAGGGCCTCGATAACGGGAATGACGCGTCGCAATTCTTCCGTCTCGGTCACGGGCTCAGCGGCGGGTCGTGTGGATTCTCCTCCGATATCGATGAAGCCTGCGCCCTCCTCCGCCATTTGCGTCGCTTGTTCGATTGCGCGATCGAGCTGCTGATACTTACCGCCATCGGAGAAGGAATCAGGCGTGACATTCAGCACGCCCATGACGATCGGCGTGGAAAGGTCGACGGTGCGGGAGGCGCAGCGGAGAAGCATGTGTTTTGGCGACTGGTCGACTGACCACTAGCTGCTGGCCAGTAAAAAGCCCGCGCCATGTGGCGCGGGCTTCATTGTCTAACGACCAGTCTGCTCTGGCCAGTTAACCGTTGGCCAGTTAGCCAGTGGCCAAAGCTCAGTGCTGGCTAGCCGGCTTGCCGATCGGGGTCTCAGCAGGCTCGCGATCGCGCATCTTGCCGCCACCCGGAGTCGGCGTCGCGGAATCATCCCAGCCGGCGGGCGGCTGTGGATCGCGTCCATCCATGATGTCCTTGATCTGAGCTTCGTCGATCGTTTCGTACTTGATCAACGCCTCCGCCATCTTGTGCAGTTTCTCGAGGTTGCTCTCGAGGATGTTCTTGCACCGCTGATAGTTCGTGTCGATCAAACGACGTACTTCCTCGTCGATGGCATGTGCCGTGACGTCGGACACTTGCTTGTGCTGCGTCACCGTGCGACCGAGGAAGACCTCACCGGATTCTTCGGAATACGTGAGCGGCCCCAATCGGTCCGACAGACCCCAGCGAGTCACCATGTTGCGAGCGATTTCCGTTGCGCGCTCGATGTCGTTCGAAGCGCCGGTCGTGACGGATTCCGGTCCGAAGATCATCTCTTCCGCCATACGTCCGCCGAATAGCGTCGTGATTCGACTCTCGAGACGGCGCTTGCTCGTGCTGTAGCGATCCGTTTCGGGCAGGAACATCGTCACGCCCAGCGCACGACCACGCGGGATGATCGTCACCTTGTAAACAGGATCGTGCTCCGGAACGGACAAACCGACGATCGCGTGGCCCGCCTCGTGATAAGCCGTGAGTCGCTTCTCTTGCTCGTCCATGACCATGGAGCGCCGTTCCGCGCCCATCATGATTTTGTCTTTGGCGCGCTCGAACTCGTCCATCGTGACAGTGCGTCGATTCGCACGAGCCGCGAACAACGCGGCCTCGTTCACCAGGTTCGCGAGATCCGCACCCGAGAAGCCAGGCGTGCCGCGCGCAATGATCTGCGGCTTCACGTCTTCGGCGAGCGGGAGCTTGCGCATGTGAACTTTCAAGATCTGCTCGCGACCGCGAACGTCGGGCAGCGGTACCACGACCTGACGATCGAAGCGGCCCGGACGCAGCAGCGCGGGATCCAAAACATCGGGACGGTTCGTGGCCGCAATGACGATGACGCCCTCGGTGCCTTCGAAGCCATCCATTTCGACGAGCAGCTGGTTCAAGGTCTGCTCACGCTCATCATGACCGCCACCTAGGCCAGCGCCACGATGACGACCGACCGCATCGATTTCGTCGATGAAGATGATGCACGGAGCATGCTTCTTCGCTTGGTCGAACATGTCTCGCACGCGAGAAGCGCCGACACCTACGAACATCTCGACGAAGTCCGAACCTGAGATCGTGAAGAACGGCACTTTCGCCTCACCGGCGATCGCGCGCGCGAGCAGCGTCTTGCCAGTGCCCGGCGAGCCAACCATCAACACACCGCGCGGAATCTTGCCGCCCAAGCGCTGGAACTTGCCTGGGTCCTTCAGGAACTCGACGATCTCGACAACTTCTTCCTTTGCCTCGTCTACGCCGGCGACATCCGCGAACGTGACTTGCACCTGATCTTCGCCGAGCAGGCGCGCGCGGCTCTTGCCGAACGACATCGCACCGCGTCCACCCGCGCCGCCTTGCATCTGGCGCATGAAGTAGACCCACACTGCGATCAACAACAGAATCGGGAACGAAGAGATGAAAAGCTGCATCAGGAACGACTGGCGTTCCGGCGCTGCAGCGCTGAATTTCACGCGCTCTTCGATGAGCGTTCCGATCAGCTCGGAGTTCTCCGTCTCAGGGTTATAAACGGTGAACTGTTCACCGTTTGTGCGAACGCCCTTGAGCACGTTGCCCTTGAAAGTGACTTCGGCGATCCCGCCGTCCTTCACTTGCTCGAGGAACGTCGAGTAGGCGATCTCCTGCGGTGCTCCGGATCGCGTGCTGAAGTTGCTGACCACCGTCGCGACGACGACGGCAATCACGATCCAAAGCACGATATTCTTCGCTAAATCATTCAAGTTCGAATCCTCGAGATCTCGGTGACTGATGCAACTATGCGGTAAGTGGGGGGATGCCGGAAGGACTCAAGCCACCAAGCAATAAATGTTGGATCTGACCGTCAATCGACACTACTACAACGTAAGCCGGCAATGCCACAATGAAATACTGGGCAATGCCCTGAGTGCCGCTACGAGATTCCATTAATCGTACGGCCTTCTCATTGGGCAAAGTTCCGGGCCAGTAGATAAAGTTCCGCGCTGCGCTGGCGGGAGGCGGGCGGTTTGCGGACTTTTACGGTATCGAAGCTCTTTCGCAGCTCGGTCATAAAGGGCTGAAAACCGCGGCCCTGGAAGACTTTGGTCAGGAAATCGCCTCCTGGCGCCAAATGCGCTCTCGCAAAATCTAGTGCAAGTTCAACGAGATACATTGACCGGTCGTGATCCACATCGGCGATGCCTGACATGTTGGGAGCCATATCGGACATCACGAGCTCGGGGCGTGTACCGGCCAGACTCTCCTCGAGCTGCTTGAGCACCTCTTCGCTCGAAAAGTCGCCTAGGATGAATTCCACTCCGGCGATCTCATCCATGGGCAGAATATCTAGCGCGATGATTCGCCCCCGTCCTCGCAGGATCTTGGCTGCGAATTGGCTCCAGCCCCCCGGCGCTGCTCCCAGATCGACGACTGTCATGCCGGGCCTCAGGATCCGGTCGGTGCGCTGGATCTCTTCGAGCTTGAATACCGCGCGCGAGCGATACCCTTCTTCGCGCGCACGCTTCACATAAACGTCGCGCTCATGTTCTTGTAACCAGCGGCGGCTCGATTTGGTACGTTTAGGCATCGATCGCTAGGGGCAGCTACACCGCTGCGTCACCCACTCTCCGTCGGGACGAATTTCGTTCAAGCCACCCATGCAACTCTCCGAGAAACAGAAAAAATTCCTCCGCGGTCTTGCGCACGGCCGCGATCCCGTCGTGCTCATCGGTCAGACAGGGTTGTCGGCCGCAATCGCGAAGGAGCTGGACGGCGCGCTGCGCGCGCACGAGCTCGTCAAGGTCAAAGCGCGTGTCGGCGACCGGGAAGAGCGCGATGCGATTCTGGACCAGCTTGCACAGGACACGGGCAGCACTCTTGTGCAGCGAATCGGGAATGTGGGCGTCTTCTATCGGCCGCACGAAGACAAGCCACGCATTATTGTGCCCGACTGACCTTCCATACGACTGCCAACGTGCCCAAGCACGCCACCAAGAAGAGTAGCCCGCCGACTCCATGCAGGAGCGCGAAGCGTCTCAAGTCTCCGCCAAGTCGCGCCTGGTGCATCAACGGGCCAAGGACGATCTGACTCACGATAGGCGCCAAGGCACTGACTGCGATCAAAGAGGCGACGGCGCCTCGGTGCTGAGACCAAACAGGCGTTCGAGTCAGCGCAAGGAGAATCACGCCGATAGACAACCCGCCCCACGCTGCGATCGCAAAGAAGTGCCCAACGATCTCGCCTGCGGTCTCACGCCCAAGCAACGCGAACAGCGAGGGCGCCACGACACCGCAGATCGTCCATAAACCACCTGCCCAGAGGGTCAGAAGGATGTAAGGGAGGCGAAACATGGCCGCTCAGCTGACGGAGTGACGAGTGCAGGAGTCAGAATCCCACCGTGCGCTTCTGATTCTGACTCCTCACCTCGTCACTTTGTCACCTCGTCACTTCATTCGTACCTGACGGCTACGATCTCATACGACCGTGTGCCATTCGGCGCGACAACATCGACGATGTCGCCTTCTGATTTGCCTACGAGCGCGCGCGCGATGGGCGAGGATACGGAGATGAGCCCGCTCCTGATGTCGGCTTCCGCATCGCCCACGATCTGATAAACGACTTTGTTGCCGTCATCCTGATCCTCGAGATCGACAGTCGCGCCGAACACCACCTTGCTGCTGATCGACAAGCGCGACACGTCTATGATCTCGGAATTGGAGAGATGCGCTTCGATGTCTTTGATGCGCCCTTCGATGAAACTCTGCTGCTCGCGCGCCGCGTGATACTCAGCGTTTTCGCTCAAGTCACCGTGGCTGCGCGCCTCGGCGATCGCTTGAATGACACGGGGGCGGTCCTCGCTCTTCAATCGCTTCAGCTCGTTGCGCAGACGCTCCGCGCCTTTCAGTGTCAGGGGCGACCTCTTCATGATGCGATCTCTTGATGCAGATCTTGTAACCGATTGACGTCCACCTCGTTCATGTGAGCGATGGCTTCGCAGGTCGCAAGCCCCGCCGCAACTGTCGTGTAGTACGTCACCTTCTTATGTACAGCTTCGCGTCGTATCGAGCGCGATTCGAAGATGGCCTGCTTACCTTCGGTGGTATTCACGATGAGCGAGATCTCTCGGTTCTTGATCATGTCGACGATGTGGGGGCGTCCTTCTCGAACCTTGTTTACGGTCCGGCATTCGATGCCCGCCGCCGCGAGCGCAGCGGCCGTACCCGATGTCGCGACGATCTCGAACCCTTGCGCGATGAGCCGCCGAGCGAGCGTAACCGCAATCGGTTTGTCTCGTTCGCGAACACTCAACAAGCAGACGCCACGAGTGGGTAGCGTTACTCCGGATGCGAGCTGCGCTTTCGCATACGCCTCACCGAAAGAGCGGCCCGTGCCCATCACTTCACCCGTGGATTTCATCTCTGGGCCGAGAATCGGATCGGCCTCCGGGAATTTCGAGAACGGGAACACCGACTCCTTGACGGCGAAGAACTTCGGCACGCGCTCTTCTTGCAAACCGAAATCCTTGAGCTTCGCGCCCGCCATCACGCGCGCCGCGATTTTCGCAAGCGGCACGCCGGTAGCCTTCGAGACGAACGGCACGGTTCGCGATGCCCGCGGATTCACTTCGAGAATGTAGACAATGCCGTTCTGGATCGCGAACTGGATGTTCATCAGCCCCACGACCTTGAGCGCGCGCGCAAGCTTGCGCGTTTGCTCTTTGATGTCTGCTTGCGTCTCCGCACTCAGGCTGTTCGGAGGCAAGGAGCAACCCGAATCGCCGGAATGCACACCCGCCTGCTCAACGTGCTCCATGATGCCGCCGATGTACACGTCTTCACCGTCGCAGATCGCATCGACGTCCACTTCGATCGCCAAATCCAAGAAGCGATCGAGCAAGACCGGGCTGTCGTTCGAGACTTTCACCGCATCGGTCATATACGCGCGCAGGTCATCTTCGTTGAAGACGACTTCCATCGCGCGTCCACCGAGCACGTACGAAGGACGCACGACCAACGGGAATCCGACGGTCCGCGCCATGGACAGCGCCTGCTCTTCAGTGCGCGCAGTGCAATTCGGCGGCTGCTTGAGCGAGAGCGCGTGCACCAGTTGTTGGAAGCGCTCGCGGTCCTCTGCGATATCGATCGAATCAGGCGTCGTACCGATGATTGGTGCGCCGGCCGCTTCGAGGGCGCGGCACAATTTGAGCGGCGTTTGACCCCCGTACTGCACGATCACGCCGATCGGCTTCTCTTTGTCGATGATCTCCATGACGTCTTCTAGCGTGAGCGGCTCGAAGTACAAGCGATCCGAGGTGTCGTAGTCGGTCGAGACCGTTTCGGGATTGCAGTTCACCATGATCGTCTCGAAGCCGGCCTCGCGCAGCGCGAGCGCCGCATGAACGCAGCAATAGTCGAACTCGATGCCCTGCCCGATGCGATTCGGGCCGCCCCCCAGGATCATGATCTTCTTGCGATCCGACGGATTTGCCTCGCACTCCTCGTCGTATGTCGAATACATGTACGCGGTCGAGGTCGCGAACTCTGCCGCGCAGGTGTCTACACGCTTGTAGATAGGTCGGATGCCCATCGTATGGCGTCGACGTCGCACGCTGGCCTCATCGATACCCAGCAGCGTCGCCAAGCGCCTATCGGAGAATCCTTTGCGCTTGAGAACGCGAAGACGATCTCGATCGAATCCTGCTAGACCCTCGCTTTGCAGCTTCTGCTCTTCGGCGATGAGATCCTGGATCTGAACGAGGAACCACGGATCGATGTGGCACAGCGAGTGCACTTCCTCGAATGAGAGCCCCGCACGGAACGCATCGGCGACATAGCGAATACGATTCGGCCCCGGCATGCGCATCTCTTCGCGAAGCCGCTGCTGGTCTTCGTCGCTCAGCGGCAGGCTCATGATGGGATCGAGTCCGTCCGTGCCGGTCTCCAAGCTGCGCAGCGCCTTCTGCAGCGACTCCTGGAACGTTCGTCCCATCGCCATCACCTCGCCCACCGACTTCATCTGGGTCGTAAGGCGGTCGTTCGAGCCAGGAAACTTTTCGAACGTAAAGCGCGGCACCTTGGTGACGACATAATCGATCGTCGGCTCGAACGAAGCAGGCGTGGCGCCACCCGTGATGTCGTTCTTGAGCTCATCGAGCGTGTAGCCGACGGCAAGCTTCGCTGCAATCTTGGCGATCGGAAATCCCGTGGCCTTCGACGCGAGCGCTGAAGAGCGCGAGACGCGCGGATTCATCTCGATGATGAGCAGGCGGCCGTTGGCTGGGTTCAGTGCGAACTGCACGTTCGACCCGCCACACTCGACGCCGATCTTGCGAAGTACCGCGATCGACGCGTTGCGCATGCGCTGATATTCCTTGTCCGTCAGCGTTTGCGCGGGTGCCACCGTGATCGAATCGCCGGTGTGCACACCCATGGGATCGAGATTCTCGATCGAGCAGATGATGATGCAGTTGTCCTTACGGTCTCGCACGACTTCCATCTCGTATTCTTTCCATCCGATCACCGACTCTTCGAGGAGCACCTCACTCGTCGGGGACGCATCGAGACCGCGTGCAACGATCTCTTCGAACTCTTCGCGGTTGTACGCGATCCCGCCTCCGGAGCCGCCCAGCGTGAACGAGGGACGAATGACGGTCGGAAATCCGATCTCCGCTTGCACGGCATGCGCCTCTTCCATGCTGTGCGCGATGCGCGAACGCGGCGACTCGAGTCCGATCTCGCGCATCGCATTGCGAAAGCGCTCACGATCTTCCGCCATATCGATGGCATCGCGAGAGGCGGCGATGAGCTCGACGCCGTGCTTGTCGAGGACACCTTCGCGAACGAGGTCGAGCGCGCAGTTGAGCGCGGTTTGGCCGCCCATCGTCGGCAACAGCGCATTGGGTTTTTCTTTCTCGATGATGCGCTCGACCGTGCGCCAGTCGACCGGCTCGATGTACACCGCATCGGCGGTTTCCGGATCGGTCATGATCGTCGCAGGGTTCGAGTTCACGAGGATGACTCGATAGCCTTCTTCCTTGAGGGCTTTACAGGCCTGCGCGCCGGAATAGTCGAATTCGCATGCCTGTCCGATGACGATGGGACCGGCGCCGATTATCAGAATGCTTTGGATGTCGGTTCTCTTCGGCATCTCTCGTTCGCTCAAGCTCGCTCGACTTGCGAGCAAGCCGAGCCTACGAAGTTGTTGGACTTTCTGCCGGAGGATCTCGCGCCTCCGTATCGACTTCCGATCAGCGTTCCGCCGCGGCGCGCTTGCCCGCTTCGCGCGCGGCGCTCTGCGCATTCAAGCGATCGTGAATCATTGCGATGAATCGGCCGAACAATTCGCTGACGTCGTGAGGCCCGGGGCTCGCTTCAGGATGCCCTTGGAAGCTGAAGGCGGGGCAATCGGTGCGCTCGATCCCTTGCAGCGTGCCATCGAACAGCGATTTGTGAGTCGTCCTCACATTGGGGCCGAGGGTCGTTTCATCAACTGCAAACCCGTGGTTCTGACTCGAGATCAGCACGCGGCCGCTCGGGATGTCGAGCACAGGATGATTCGCGCCGTGATGACCGAACTTCATCTTGACGGTCTTCGCGCCGCTTGCCAGCCCGAGCAATTGGTGGCCAAGACAGATGCCGAACACGGGAATGTCCGTTTCGAGAATCTTTTTGATGGCTTCGATGGCGTAGGTACAAGGCTCGGGATCGCCGGGTCCATTCGAGAGGAACACGCCTTCAGGATTCATCTCGAGCACGCGCTCAGCAGGAGTTTGTGCGGGTACGACCGTGATGCGGCAGCCGTGATCGGCGAGGCGGCGCAGAATGTTGCGTTTGATTCCGAAGTCGTAAGCGACGACGTGGAGGCGTTGACCCGGCCGCGATTTCGGGCCGGCTTCCAGACCCCAGTTCGTTCCTTCATTCCATTGATAGACACGCTTCGTCGAGACGACCTTCGCCAGGTCCATCCCTTTCAGGCCCGGGAATTTGCGAGCAGCGTGTACCGCCGCGTTTGGATCCGCTTTCTCGCCGGTCATGATGCAACCGGCAAGCGCGCCCTTCTCGCGAAGGATGCGCGTGAGCTTGCGCGTGTCGATGTCGGCGATCGCGACGACTTTGCCTCGCTGCAGGAAACTCTCGAGCGATTCCGATGCACGCCAATTCGAGTACGTCGCGGGCAAGTCCCGAATGATGAGGCCCGCCGCATACACGGCAGCCGCTTCGAGATCTTCCGGGTTGGCGCCCGTGTTACCGATGTGGGGATACGTGAGGGTGACGATCTGCCGACAGTAGGACGGGTCAGTGAGAATCTCCTGATAGCCCGTCATCGCAGTATTGAAGACTACCTCGCCGGTCGTATTGCCTTTGGCACCAATAGACCGCCCTTGAAAGACCGTACCGTCTTCTAGGGCGAGTACAGCGGGTGTCGTCACAGAAAGCCTCGCATTGTCAGTCGTTTCAGACACGCATGCGGAAGGCGAGATGGGCGTTCAGGCCGATCCCGCTTCAAAATTTCACCGCGTGCTGAGGGACGGCAGTCTACGCGAGAGGGGATGTCGATGGAAGAGCAAACTCCATCTCACGTAAGGCCAAGCACGTCCTGCATCGAATAAAGTCCAGGCGGTTTGCCGATCAGCCAACGTGCTGCTTGAACTGCACCGCGTGCAAACGCGAGCCGATCGCTTGCGCGATGGGTCAGCTCGATTCGTTCGCCGATTCCAGCGAACGTCACTGTGTGATCGCCCACGACATCGCCGCCGCGGAAGACTGAAAAGCCAATCGCACCCTTGCGTCGTGGCTGATCGCTGCCGTGCCGATCGTGCTCGGCACTGTGCTCGAGTGACACACCGCGTCCACGCGCCGCCGCAGCGCCCAACGCCAGCGCTGTGCCTGAGGGTGCATCCTTCTTGTTGCGATGATGCGCCTCGAAAACTTCGATGTCGTAGCCCTCGTCGAGTGTCTTCGCCGCGAGTTCGACGAGCCGCAACAAGAGATTCACGCCAAGGCTCATGTTCGGCGCCATCACGATCGGGATGATGTTCGCTGCGCGCTCGATCTCACTGCGAATCGCGGGCGAATGCCCCGTCGTTCCGATCACCAGCGGTCGTTTAAGCGCGACACACGCCTCCAGATTGCGCTGCGTCGCTTCGGGCAAGCTGAAGTCGATTGCAGCGGCAGCGTTACTCGAAGCACCGCGCGCATCGGGTGAGATCTTCGTATCTGACCGAGCACCGAGCTCGCGCAGCGATCGACCTATCGCTTGGCTGTTCGGTGAGGCGCATGCGCCCACTAGCACCGTGTCGGCCGATTCATCAATCGCAGCGATGAGTGCCTTGCCCATGCGACCGGTGATGCCGAAGACAGCGATGCCAAGCTGATTAGACATGTCTAGTCCGCGCGATAGCTCAGAAGAGTCGTTACGATCATAGAGCGCGAACGAGCGCGCGCAAAATACGTTTGCACGATCGAATACTCCGTAGAGGGTGCCCGACCGATTCGTCGTCCTCGCGCAGGCGAGGATCCATCTTGATCTAATTCGATTCTGGATCCCGGCCTCCCCCGGGACACGGGAAACACCGCTGGTCTAATTTGGTTCTGGATCCCGGCCTCCGCCGGGACGCGGGAAACACCGCTGGTCTAATTTGAATCTGGATCCCGGCCTCCGCCGGGACACGGGAAACACCGCTGGTGTTTCCCTAACTGCGGATGGTGTCGAAGAAGCGTTTGACGCCGTCGAGCCACGTACTTTCGCGTGGGCTGTGATTGCGTTTGCTCTCGTGCATCGTCGCATCGAAGCGTCGCAACATCTCCTTCTGTTCGTCGGTCAGATTCACGGGGGTCTCGATCACGACACGACAGAATAGATCGCCCGCGGGACCGCCTCTCACCGGCTTCACGCCTTTCTCGCGTAAGCGGAACACTCGACCGGATTGCGTTTCGCCTGGCACCTTGAGTTCGACGCTGCCCGCCAAGGTGGGCACCTCGACCGTGCCGCCGAGCGCCGCAGTAACGAAGCTTACCGGGACTTCGCACGATAGATGGCTGCCGTCGCGCTCGAAAATGGGGTGCTCGCGGACGCGAACCTCGACGTACAGATCGCCCGGCGGTCCGCCGTTGCGACCCGCCTCGCCCTCGCCTGCCAACCGGATGCGATCCCCACTATCGACACCTTCAGGCACTTTCACGTTGAGCGTTTTCTTCTTGCGAATTCGACCCTGTCCGAGGCAGGTATCGCAAGGTTGAGTGATCGTCTGCCCTCGCCCTTTACAGCGCGGGCACGTTTGCTGAACCGCGAAGAACCCCTGCTGCATCCGCACCTGGCCGACGCCATTACACGTTTCGCAGGTCACGGTCTTCGATCCGGGAGCAGCACCTGAGCCGGTGCATGGCTCGCACTCGCCGAGCGTGGTGAATTCGATCGTGGCGTTGTGCCCGAATACTGCCTGCTCGAGATCGAGCTCGAGGTCATACCTCAGATCGGCGCCACGATAGACCTGACGACCCCCGCCGCGCCGACCCGCCCCGAAGATGTCCCCGAACACGTCGCCGAAGATATCGCTGAAGGCATCCGCGGCATTGAAGCCGCCCGCTCCGCTCCTGGCAGACAACCCTTCATGACCGTACTGATCGTAAATCGCGCGCCGCTGCGAGTCGGTCAGCACCTCGTATGCTTCTTTCGCTTCCTTGAACTTCTCTTCGGCCTCCTGGTCGTTCGGATTGCGATCGGGATGATATTTCATCGCCAAACGGCGATACGCTTTCTTGATCTCAGCCTCCGTCGCCGTTCGTGCGACGTCGAGCACTTTGTAGTAATCGCGTTTGGACATTGTCGGATGGTTGGCAGTTGACGGTTGACCGTTGACGGTCGGAACCCAAACATTCTTCTCAGATGCTAACGCACCGCCTCTCGCCAAAGACGAGAAGCGGCGCACTGATTCGAGCCGTCAACGGTCAACCGTCAACCGTCAACGGGAAGGGCGCTCACGCGCCCTTCTTCTTGTCGTTCACTTCCTCGAACTCCGCATCGAGGACGTCATCCTTTCCGGCTTGACCGCCGCCAGCCGAGCTGCCGGTCGCTTCTGGACCAGTGCCACCCTGCTGCGAGTACGCCTGCTGCGCGAGCGCTGCTGAAGCCTGAGCCAGTGCGTTCGCCTTCGTCTCGATGACATCTTTGTCATCGCCACCCAGCGCGCGCTTGAGATCGGAGATCGCGGACTCGATGTTCGCTCGATCGCTCGGAGAGACTTTTTCGCCCAAATCCTTCAGCGCTTTCTCGCTCGAGTGAACCAGCGCATCGGCCTTGTTGCGCGTCTCGACGAGCTCGCGGAACTTGCGGTCCTCTTCCGCGTGCGCCTCGGCATCCTTGACCATCCGCTTGATCTCGTCCTCGTTCAAGCCGCTCGAGGCCTTGATGACGATCTTCTGCTCCTTGCCGGTGGCTTTGTCGCGAGCCGATACGTTCATGATGCCGTTGGCGTCGATATCGAACGTGACCTCGATCTGCGGCATGCCCCGCGGAGCCGGCGGAATACCCTCCAAGTTGAACTGTCCAAGCGACTTGTTATCGGCGGCGCGCTGACGCTCACCTTGGAGCACGTGAATGGTCACGGCGCCTTGATTGTCGTCCGCAGTCGAAAACGTTTGTGTCGCCTTCGTCGGGATCGTGGTGTTCTTCTCGATCAGCTTCGTCATGACACCGCCAAGCGTCTCGATACCGAGCGACAGCGGGGTGACGTCGAGAAGCAGCACGTCCTTGACTTCACCTGAGAGCACGCCGCCTTGAATCGCAGCACCCACGGCGACTGCCTCGTCCGGGTTGACGTCTTTACGCGGCTCCTGGCCGAAGAAGTCTTTGACGGCCTTCTGCACGAGCGGCATGCGAGTCTGACCGCCGACTAGGATGACCTCGGAGATCTCCTTGATCGACAACCCCGCATCGCGCAGCGCTGTACGGCAGGGTTCGATCGTCCTTTGAACGAGATCCTCGACGAGCGACTCCAGCTTCGCGCGAGTGAGCTTGATGTTGAGATGCTTCGGACCCGAGGCGTCGGCCGTGATGTACGGCAGGTTGATCTCGGTCTGCTGGCTCGAGGACAGCTCGATCTTTGCCTTCTCGGCCGCTTCCTTCAAGCGCTGCATGGCGAGCGGATCGCGTCGAACATCGACACCGCTCTCCTTCTTAAACTCCTCGCCGAGGTAATCGATGATGCGCTTGTCGAAATCTTCGCCGCCGAGGAACGTATCGCCATTTGTTGCAAGCACTTCGAACTGCCGTTCGCCATCGACGTCGGCCACTTCGATGATCGACACGTCGAACGTACCGCCACCCAAGTCGTAGACGGCAATCTTGCGATCGCCACCCTGCTTGTCGAGCCCGTACGCGAGCGCCGCTGCCGTCGGCTCGTTGATGATGCGCTTGACGTTGAGGCCAGCGATACGACCGGCGTCTTTCGTCGCTTGACGCTGCGAGTCGTTGAAGTACGCAGGAACGGTAATGACCGCCTCTGTAACGGGCTCACCCAGGAAATCTTCGGCAGTCTTCTTCATCTTCATGAGCACGCGCGCCGAGATCTCGGGCGGCGCCATCTTCTTGCCTTGAGCTTCGACCCAGGCATCGCCGTTATCGGCTTTCACGATCTTGTACGGCACCATGCCGACGTCCTTCTGAACGACGTCGTCTTGGAAGCGACGGCCGATCAAGCGCTTGACGGCGAACAGCGTGTTCTGAGGATTCGTGACCGCCTGACGCTTGGCCGATTGGCCAACCAGCACCTCATCATCCTTTGTGAACGCGACGATCGACGGGGTCGTACGGTCGCCTTCACTGTTCTCGATGACGCGCGATTTGCCGCCCTCCATGATCGCGACACACGAGTTCGTCGTGCCGAGATCGATGCCGATCACTTTGCTCATGGCCTGTAACTCCTTAAGACTCGAAAACTGCCAGATTGAAGATTGAGAGAACGCATTAAGCGGTCAACTGCCGGTCTTTATGCGGATAGGTAAGAGTGTTTCAAGTATCTCGTCATCGCCCTCGGCCGCGCCGCGGCATACCCATTGCAAGCCGAGGCGGCGTACCTCAGGGTTCTTTGGCGACGATCACACGCGCCGGGCGAAGGAGCCGACCGTTGAGTTGATAACCCTTCTGAATGACCTGCATCACGGTATTCGGCACGTGCTCGGCCGAGGGTTGAGCGACCATGGCCTCGTGAAGCTCCGGGTTGAACGGCTCCCCTTGTGGGTCGATCTCCACCAGTCCGGCGTTCTCGAATGCCTTCGCAAGCAGTTTGAGTGTCGTTTCAGTGCCGCTGCGGAGTGCTTCCACATTCGCATCCGCGACCAGCCCGAGCTCCAGACCGTCTTTGACGCCAATGAGGTCGTTCGCAAAGCGCTCAAGCGCGTACTTGTGGGCCTGTTCGATATCGCGCGCCGCACGCTTGCGCACGTTCTCCAACTCGGCAAGCGCTCGCAGGTACAGATCCCGACTCTCGAGAGCGCGTGCTTCGGCGGACTCGAGCGCAAGACGCAATGACTCGGCGTCCTGCTGCTCTGGAGACTGCCCTTCATGAACCGTTTGCTGATCTACCGACACGTCTTGCTCTTTCGACATGCTCATTGTGACGGAAACTCCATGATGCAAAAGCAATAGGGGGCCTTGGCCGAGGGCCAGCCAGATTTTCTGGGGAGGTGCGGCCTAGGACCGGGAATTCAAGGCGGCGCCAAGGAGCTTGGCGGTGATATCCACGATCGGGATGACCCGCTCGTACGCCATCCGGGTCGGACCGATGACGCCGAGCACGCCGACGACTTCTCTATCAAGCGTATACGGCGCGGTGACGATGCTGCAGTCATCCAGGATCGTGTAGCCGGACTCCTGCCCGATGAAGATTTGGACACCCTCGGCCTTCAAGCTCAGATCGAGCAGGTGCAGGATATCGCGCTGCTGGGTGAACGCTTCGAACAAGCGGCGGAGCTTTTCCACGTTCGAGAGCTCCGCGAATCCCATTAGATTGGTTTCCCCAGCGATGACGTATTCCATGCGGTCCGTGCCCGCCGCGGGGCCGACCGCCTGCTGCGCAAGCCTGATCGCGTCCATCATCATCTGATTGAGATGTTCGCGCGTCTCCTTGAGCTGGGTGAGCAGGTGCTCACGAACGGCGTTGAGCTCCTTGCCCGCGAATTGATGATTGAGGTAGTTCGAGGCGCGGCGCAGCTCATCGGCGCTGTAGTACCTGTCGAGCTGAAGGATCCGGTTCTGGACCTCGCGTCCATTGACGACGAGTACGACAAGTACTCGGTTATCTGAGAGCGGTACGAATTCGATCTGGCTGAGGGCCGCATGACTTTGGCGCGGCAGCGTGACGACCCCCGCAAGGCGGGTCACGTTCGAAAGCAACTGTGAGGCTGCTGCTACGAGCGCTTTCGGGTCGTCGGCATGCTCGACCAAGCGGCTTTGGATCGCCGCGATCTTGTCATGCTCGAGCGGTTGAAACTTGAGCAGCGTGTCGACGAAAAAGCGATACCCCTTATCGGTGGGTACGCGTCCCGCGGAGGTATGCGGTGAGGAGACGAAACCGAGCTCCTCCAGATCTGCCATAACGTTGCGAATCGTGGCGGCGCTGAGCTTGAGCCCCAAGTCGCGCGATAACGTTCGTGAGCCGACGGGTTGACCGTCTCGGATGTAGTGCTCGACCAAGAGCTTGAGGAGCTGTTGCGCTCGCTCGCTCAAGGCTTCTTCAGTCGTATCGAAGTTCGCGACCACGTCTGCTTTCTCACTCAACCAACCGACTCGAGGTGCATCTCAAACCCATGTGGCGCAAGCGTTTTCCGATCCTCTATGGCACGGCGAGGAAGCTAACATGGCGCACGGGACTGTCAAGCAACCGCTTTGGGCCCTCGCTCGATGAAGGATGTCGAGGATTCGCTCCTATCTTGCTCGTTCCCGAATGACGGACTCTCGCCTACGACTCAATATTAGGTTCCCCGCCCCGCTTCTCAACATGCTAAAAACCCGTTCCATGTCATCAGCCGTCAGACTATTCGAACGAATCGCGTTGATCGGGAACGATCGGGATAGCCGAGTCGTGGATTCATTGCGCGCGCTCGCAGCGCACCTGTCGCTGCGCGGGCGGGAGGTCTGGGTCGACAGCGCAAGTACGATGAGCTTCGACGCGAAGGTAGAACGCGCATCTGAGCCAGAGCTGGCCGCTCATGTCGATTTGATGGTGGCAGTGGGGGGCGACGGAACGATGCTCCACGCTGCACGGCTGGCATCTCCGTGCGGACTCCCGGTCCTCGGTGTGAATCGGGGGCGGCTCGGGTTCCTAGCTGACATCGGTCCTGCGGACTTACGCCAACGATTGGATGAAGTGCTCGAAGGTCAGTATGTGCGTGATCATCGGGCGATGCTCCAGGCACGACTCGTAAGTAACGGCCGGCCAGACCGAACGTGTCATGCGTTGAACGATGTCGTGCTCATGAAGTGGCAAACCGGGCGCATGCTCGACTTCGAAACCTGGATCGATGGACGCTATGTGAATACGCACGGCGGCGATGGTGTGGTCGTCGCGACCGCCACAGGTTCGACGGCGTACGCGCTCTCCTGCGGCGGGCCGATCCTCTATCCCGAGCTCGAGGCGTTGGTACTCGCTCCGATTTGCCCGCACACGTTATCGGATCGGCCAATTGTGGTGCGCAGCAGCTCTACCATCGAGATCCGGTTGATCGAGCGACCGGATACACAAGCGCAAGTCACTTGTGATGGCGTGACGATCGGCGAATTGGCGCCCGGAGACCGCTTGATCGTGACGCCTGCGGAGGCGCATGTCACATTGCTTCATCCGCGCGACCATGATTACTACCGGATCTTGCGATCGAAGCTGCGATGGGGACGCGGGGATCGCGGGACCGAGCCGCAGACAGTGGACTGACGCGTGCTGACCCATATCCAGATCCGCGATTTCGCGATCATAGATGCCATAGAGCTCGAGCTCGATCGCGGGCTCACTGTCCTCACCGGCGAGACCGGTGCCGGTAAATCCATCCTCGTCGATGCCTTGCTCCTTGCGACGGGAGGTCGCGCCGGCGCCGAGGTGGTTCGTCATGGCGCAGAACGTGCGGAGGTCTCCGCCACTTTCACAGTCGAGTCGATTCCCAATGCGATCGAATGGTTGGCAGAACAAGCGATCGAACATGACGGTGAATGTCTGCTTCGGCGCGTCATCAATACGGATGGCCGCAGCCGGGCCTACGTGAACGGTCAGGCAATGCCCATTCAAGCGCTGCGTCAGTTGGGCGAGACGCTCGTCGATGTGCATGGCCAGATGGAATATCAGTCGCTCGTGCGCCGCCCGGCGCAACGCGAGCTGCTGGACCGCGCGGGCGGCTACGCTCCACTGGTCGATGCCGTGCGACTGCAATGGTCGACAGTATCTGAGCTGCGCGCCGAATACGAACGCGCTCGCGCGTCGATCTCGGATCGTGAGGCAAGGCTCGAGCTGCTGCGCTATCACGTGAGCGAGCTCGATGCGTTGGACCTGAAGCAAGGCGAGATCGAAGATCTGAGCGCGGAGCGCCAGAGATTGTCGCAACGTGGACGGTTAGGTTCGGGTGCGCGCGAGATCGTTCAGCTCCTGCGTGAAGCCGAAGATCTCAACGCGGAGCATGCACTCGGCCGCGCGCTCACCGTGGCGCGAACTATGCAAGAGCTCGATCCGCGATTCGCCGAGATCGCGCGCTCGATCGATGAGAGCTTGATCGCGCTACGGGAAGGAGTGGAAGCCCTCGAGCGCTACGAATCCGATTTGGATGCAGATCCGCTGCGACAGGAATGGGTCGAGCAACGTCTCGCTGCGGCCGAGTCAGTCGCGCGAAAGCATCGTGTCGATCTAGTGAGCTTGATAGATCTGCAACGGGAGCTGCGCGTGGAGCTCAGTCGTCTCGAGGGACTCGAAGCGTCCATCGATGCGATCGAAAAATCGTTGGCGCAAGCGGAGCAGCACTTCCGTGAACGATGTTCGAAACTGTCTGCGGCCCGAAAGAAAGCCGCTAGGGTTCTGTCGGAGCGCATCACCTCGCTCATGCAGACGCTAGGCATGCCAGGCGGTGTATTGCAGATTGAGGTGCGGGCGCTGGAGGCGGACGCTGTCAATGCCAATGGCGCCGACGAGGTCGAATTCCTGGTGAGTGCCAACCCGGGGCAACCTCCAAAGCCGCTCGCGAAAGTGGCGTCCGGCGGCGAGCTCTCTCGTATCAGCCTTGCGATTCAGGTGGCGACCGTTCAAGACGCGTCCCTCCCCTGTCTCGTGTTCGACGAGGTCGACGCTGGTGTCGGCGGTGCGGTTGCGGAGATCGTGGGCCGACAACTGCGCGCGCTCGGCGATCGCACGCAAGTGCTTTGCGTTACGCACCTGCCTCAAGTCGCAAGCCAAGCGCACGCGCACGTTCGCGTAGCCAAGATGACCGACGGCAAGACGACACGGACGATGCTTCACACGCTCACGCGACAGGAGCGGGTCGAAGAGATCGCCCGCATGCTGGGTGGGGTGGATGTGACCTCAAAAGCACGCGAGCACGCAGCGGAAATGCTGCGGCCACCTGCCACGGGCCCGAAAAAATCCGCGAGGAAGTAGCGAGTCTTAGGCGCGACGGCGCGTATGTTGCTCGCGCGAAGGACAATTCGGACGTTTGCAGCGTCCATACAGGATCATGGAGTGGTCCTTGATCTCGAATTGCAGCTTGTTCGCTACCGCCCGCTGCCGCTCTTCGATGCCGGCGTCCATGAATTCCTCGACCTTTCCACAATCGAGACACACTATATGGTCGTGGTGCTCACCCTCGTTGAGCTCGAACACGGCGGTGGTGCCCTCGAAATGATGGCGGCTGACGAGGCCGGCGGCTTCGAATTGAGTGAGAACTCTGTAGACGGTTGCAAGTCCAATGTCCTCGTGCGATTCGAGGAGGTGCTTGTAGATGTCCTCCGCACTCATGTGGCGCGGCGTTGCGGTGCCCAATATCTCCAGGATCTTGAGACGGGGTAACGTGACCTTGAGGCCCGCTTTGCGTAGATCGTCGGTCTCAACCGGTTTCATATCGGACCACCCCCGTTGCGCCGGAACTGCTCCACCGGCGGCTTTTGAGTATGATGCGCGACCATTATCACGCACGGCGGCGGAACTTGACCACCTCTAATAAGTCGCTGGTCAGCTCACTACAACCGTTTGCACTCGACACGATCATGACCTTATTCAGCTCACGACACTCGCTCAATTCAGTCGCAACGCTACTATTCACCCTCTGCGTCGTCGTAACGGTCAGCGGCTGCGTCCATCGAATCCCGATTCAGCAGGGTAATTTTTTGGAGCCCAAGGATATCGATCGCGTGACGACGGGCATGACGCGCGTGCAAGTGCGCGCGTTACTCGGAACGCCCATGATCGCGGACCCATTCCATCAGTTGCGCTGGGATTACTATTATTTCCTGAAGACGAAGCAAATGTCCGATCCCTTACGACAGCATTTCATCGTGCACTTCGATGATCAGGACAAGGTGGCCCGCATCGAACGGCTCGGAACTGGCAACGCTTCCAGTGTGCCTGCTTCTGAAGAGTCCGATCCCGCGCCGACAGAGCAAGCCACTATCGGCGGTCAGCCCGTCAGCTCCGAATAGGTCCCCTGCCGCGCCCTGCCGCGGCGGCTCTTCTTCGTCCTTCTTTCGGATCGACAAGCAAGGGACGCAGTACCTCGACGCGATCGCCGGCGCGCACGATGTGATCGAGAGTCACTGCACGGCCGAACACCGCGCAATTGGGCGAATCAGAGATCTCGGGAAATCGGCGCTGTAGCCCTGAAGCCGCCACCACATCGGCGACAGTCGCGCCTTGTCGCACTAGGAGCCTCACGACCACTTGCCGCTCGGGGAGCGCAAAGACCGCGCTTACCGCAATCCGGTCAGCCGGTTCCATAGACATTCCGCGCGCGAGCAACGAATGCATCTACGAGATCGCTGCAGCTCTTCTCGAATGTTCGCGATAGTAGAAGACCGACAACAGGATTGGAGAATTCGAACTTCATCTGCAAGCTGACTTTGCAACCGCGCCCGCCGATGTCTTCGAACAGCCATATCCCCGAGAGCACCCTGAAAGGTCCCTCCACCAGTTGCATGTCGATGCTGTGGGGCTCGTCCATCGTATTACGGGTGGTGAACGCCTCGCGCGTGCCGCTGCGATGCATTTCCAGCTCGCCAATCACGTAATCGTCGCCGCGTTCGCGCACGATCGCCTTGGTGACCCACGGGACGAAGTCAGGATAACGCTCCAAGTCCGCGACGAGCGCAAACATCTGGGCTGGTGTGTAGGGCACCAGCGCGCTACGCGCAAGCTCACGCATGTACGAAGAAACGAGCTCTCATGACGTGAAGTGTAAGGAACCCGCCGCGGGCTCGGCTAGCGGCTACAATGACAACGCTTATGAGCAAGAAAAAGTCAGCAGAGGACAATCCGACGATCGCCGAAAACCGGAAGGCTCGTCACGAGTACTTCATCGAAGAGACGTATGAAGCCGGCTTGGCGCTTCAAGGGTGGGAAGTGAAAAGCTTGCGCGCTGGACGCGCCCAGCTCAAGGAAGCGTACGTCTTCATCAAGAACGGCGAGGCATTCTTGTTTGGCGCGCATGTGTCTGCTCTGCCAACAGCGTCGACGCATGTCATTCCTGACCCGATCCGTACGCGCAAGCTTTTATTGAATCGCGCGGAGCTCAATCGGTTGATCGGCGCAGTGGAGCGTCGCGGCTATACGCTCGTGCCGCTCGAGATGTATTGGAAGAGTGGTCGCGCGAAACTGCGCATCGGCCTTGCAAAAGGCAAGAAAGAACATGACAAGCGGGCAACCTCGAAAGATCGGGACTGGCAACGCGAGAAGTCTCGAGTCATGAAGCATCAGGTGCGATGAAGACCTAAAGCGGTTAGCGGTTAGTGCTTGGCGGTCAGAATCTACTTCGAACGTTTCCGCGACGCGAACAGTTCGAATAGCGCGCCTGAGGACTCATCCCTGAACGTCGTAGTGGCCCTTGTTATTCTTCCCATTGCCCCTACACTATCGTTCGACTCTTGGGGGCGACCGGCTTCGACGTGGGTTGCGAAACTTGAGGTGCATGCCGAGGTGTAAGTGCCTCGTAAAACTGCTTACAAACTTATAGTTGCCAACGAAGACAACTACGCTCTGGCGGCTTAATCCCGCCTAACCCTCGCCTGGCATGTGCTTGTGCATCCAGAATCGGGGGACGCGCTCACAAGCTCGCAAGTCCGGTGTGCTCCAGGCCGGCTTGTTAAAACGTCCTGAAGCTTGCTGCACGTCTTCCCTGCCCTTCGGGTAGCGGGCAGCGAGAACTAAAGAATGGGCTAAGCATGTAGTGTCCTGAAGCGTAGCGCTTGCGGACGCGGGTTCGATTCCCGCCGCCTCCACCATTTCTTCTCTCGGCGGGTTCATCTCGTCTGTCGGGATGAATTCGCCGGCGCAAATTAAGCGATTCGAGAATGCCTAGCCGCCGGCCTGCGCCCAGGTTGTGCGCTGAATTCGCGCAGTAAATCAGTCGGCTTTACTGCCCCAGAGTTCGCAAGCATCCCTCCCACCACCCGCGTCCTCGCGCCGGAGAACCAGTTGATGCGGATTCCCGGCGTCTAGAGACTCAAGGCTCCGATGTGGCTACTGGAAAAAGCTCTTGCTCTTCCCGTGCCGCAGCACCCCCACCACGACTCCCTCGATCACGAGTGAATGCTCCTTCATATCCACGCGAATAGGTTCGAACTCATCATTCTCGGGTAGCAACCAGACTACGCGACCATCTTGTTTATAGCGTTTGACGGTCACCTCATCGTCGAGCCGGGCCACAACGATCTGCCGATTTCTCACTTCAGGCGTCCGATGCACAGCGACGAGATCGCCGTCGAGAATCCCAGCGTCTTTCATACTCATGCCGCGCACCTTCAATAGATAGTGCGCTTTCGGCTGGAAGATTTTCGGATCGATCTGATAACGGCCTTCGATGTGCTCCTCCGCGAGCATGGGCCTACCCGCTGCAACTCGACCAATCAGAGGTAGACCCAACTGCTCACGAAGAGAATCTTTGAGCTGAATGCCGCGCGACGCGCCGGGAATGAGGTCGATCACTCCCTTGCGCTGAAGCGCGCGCAGATGCTCCTCCGCGGCATTCGCTGACTTGAAACCAAACTCGTGCGCGATCTCTGCGCGCGTCGGCGGCATGCCGTTGTCGGCGATGCACTGCTGGATGAGTTTTAGGATCTGCCGTTGTCGAGGCGTGAGTTCGGACATAGAAGCGGCTGTACCTATAAACAGTCGGGCTGTATTTATACCCAGAGATCGTCACCCGATGCAAGCTTTAGTCACCGTAATTGCTTGCTCGCATCTTTCGAGCGAGCTCTTTACAGAATCAGCGCGGAGCTACCGTTTGTCTTTCCGGGTCACCCGTTAGTCGGGTTCACTTTCACGCAAAGTGGCTGCTTCTAATAATGCGGTCCATGACATACCGCCCCCAAAACCGTCCGCAATCGGGATTCACGCTCCTGGAGCTCATGATCACGCTCGCGGTGGCGGCCGTACTCGTAGCGATTGCAGTCCCAAACATGAGCACCTTCCTTCGCAACAATCGACTTACAGCCGCAGCGAACGACCTGTTGCGATCCACACAGGTCGCGAGATCTGAGGCGATCAAACGCCAGCAGAACGTCGTGCTCTGTGCCTCCGCGGATCCTAACGTTGGAACGCCTGTTTGCAGCTATGGAGCATTCTCAGGTTGGATCATCTTCCAGGACACGAACAATAACTGGGCATACGATGCCGCAGAGCCTTTGCTCGAGCGGCATGACACCCTCGATGCGAGCGTCACCGTCCGCAACGATCGGGATGGCATCCTGAGCTACGGAGCCTCTGGGTTTGCCAATCCAGCAGGCGCCCGCTCACCTTCGACTCGAATCGTCGTCTGCGATGATCGCGGCAATCAACAGGTCGGCGCCAACTCTACAGCACGCGCCCTTCTCATCGAGAACACCGGTCGATCACGCGTCACTAAGAGCGCTGCAGAAATCAGTACCGCGATAGGCGTAACGGGTGCCTGTCCATGACGATCAATAGCCACTTCCGACGCGCAAGCGGCCTTTCGAGATCAGCGAGAGGCTTCAGCATGGTCGAAGCCCTCGTAGCTCTGGTTGTGATCGGCGTTGGGATGCTCGGGATAGCCAGCCTCTACGTCGTAACGCTGCGCTCGAATGGCAGCGCCATATCGCGCATGCAAGCAGTGAACCTGGCAACAGACATCGGTGATCGCATTCGCGCCAACAGGCAAGCACGCGAAGCCTACGAGGGTGCAGCAGCTGCAGATGGTAACGGTTGCCTCGGAGAAGCTCAGTCCTGCGCAGCACAGGAGATGGCGGCGCATGACTTGTTCGTATGGAGACAACAAGTTGCCGCTACGCTGCCCGCGGGAACGGGGACGGTTGCCGTGGATGGCGCCGGCTCGACCCGCACGTACACCATCTCGATCTCCTGGCTGGAGGCCGGCGAAGCCGCAACAGATGCCAATCGGCTGAGCTACGTCATGAGGATGCAGATATGAGCCGCCGCAGCCGCAAGACCTGGCGGGAGCTTCACGCGGTCCAAGTCGGTTTGAGCCTGATCGAGCTGCTCGTGGCCATGACGATCGGTGGCATCTTGATCTTCGGCGCGGCCAAAGTGTATGTCGACAGTCGCAAGACGTACGAGCTGAACGAAACGACCGCGCGCCTGCAGGAGACCGCGCGTTATGCACTTAGCATCGTAGAGGCCGATATCAGGATGTCGAATTACTGGGGGTTAGTGAAGGGAGCGGGCGTGTTGACCGGTACTGCGCGACAGAGCGAAGCATCTGCGGGCGCGCCGACCAGCTGCGGAGTCAACTTCGCACGCGATTTGCTGACCAATCTCGAAGCGGACAACAACAGCTACGGATTCACCTGCACCGCTTATGGTGCCGGCGCAGTCGGTAGTGCAGATACGCTGGTGGTCCGTCGCGCCGCTGTAGCGACTGCAGCGGCCGGTGCAGGCCGGCTGCAGATCTGTTCGACCCGCGTTTCGGGCGAGCTCGTCACTGACAGCAGCGGGTGTACTGCCGCTCCCGAGGGCCGCATCAATAATCTCATTGTCAACGCGTACTACGTCAGTCGCGATTCAGTCGATGCGGTAGGAATTCCGGCGCTGCGCAGACACACACTGATTGCTGGACCTGCATTCCGCGATGACGAGATTATCCCCGGCATCGAGGACATGCAGGTGCAGTTCGGCATCGATCCAACTGGAGTGAACGGAAGCGCTGCTCGCTATGTGAACCCGAACGAGGTGAATGATGGAGAGCAGATCGTGTCTGTGCGGATATGGCTGTTAGTCCGTGCGGATACCGAGGAAGTCGGTTTCGAAGACGGACGCATATATTCCTATGGCGATCGCGTCTCCAACGATACGACGAACAATCTGAGCGATGCAGCGGCCGCTACACGGCGCTACGCACCTGCAGATGGCTTTAGACGCTTGCTCGTCTCTAGAACGATCCAGATTCGCAACGCTCTGGGTACCTAACATGTCTAGCGTGTCCCTTTCCTCAATCGCGCATCAGCAGGGCGCCGCCCTGGTGGTCGGCATGCTGCTGCTACTTGTCCTAACGCTACTTGCAATCTCTGGCATGAACACCGCCAGCCTGGAACTCGTGATGGCTGGCAACACGCAGTATCAGCAGAACGCGTTTCAAGCGGCGGAGACAGGAATCGAGCAAGCACTCCTCAACGACGATTTCAATCCGGCCGTCGCCGAGGAAACCGCTGCACCCACTCTGGTCTCGGGCACGTCCACTGATCACTTCGCGACGGCGACTAGACGTCAGCTGGATGGCAAGGCGCAACCCGCCATGTGGGGTGCAAGCTGGGACAGCTTCGCGACCTATCACTTCGAAATACAAAGCCAAGGTACATCTGCGCGCAATGCCGTCGCCACCAACTTTCAAGGCGTCGCGGTGATCTCTCCCGCCGATGCCACTGTACTGCCGTTAGGCCCGCCCGCCTCGACCGTGCTCGAGTAACACAGGTTGAATCATATGCAGACCCTATTCTCTCTGAGCCGCAATGCGCTGATCGTCGCCGCGGTCCTGATGGCAGCCGTCACTACGCATGCTCAGACCCAGCGGCCCGCTCCTCTTCGCTCCTTGGAAGTGGCGATCGAAACATCGACACAGGATGTCTCGTTGCCAAGCTCGACAAGCGGCGTACTCACGCTGCGCAAATGTCAGGCGCCCTGTTCGAACGACTCGCTGCAATTTACAAGCGAATCCCGCTTCTTCGTTGGCGGCACGCAGGTCAGTTATCAAGACTTCAGGGCATATATCGCCCAGAGTGGTTCGCAGTTCTTGATGGTATTCCATAAGCCGAACGAACCGATCATCACGCGGATGCTCGTCTTCGGTCAGCTCTGATCAAAGCAGGCGCATATTGCCATGCTCTACGAGAACAAACATGAAGACCCAACGCGAACAAAGTCGTAATCCGGTGACCGCTTCCATGCGAATAGCGTTCAGTCTCGTATTGGGCGCCGCGTTCGGCGTGATCGGCATCGCTAGTGCCGATGATGCCGAGATCTTCGTCGCCGAATCCAGCACCGCTCCGAACATCATGCTCATCCTCGACACCTCTGGAAGCATGATCGGCGAGGTCACCTCGCAACAACCCTATGATCCTGCGCGCAACTATATCGCCGAAGCGACCGGCGACTGCGCGAACATCGCCGACCGCGTTCTCTACAAGACCACAAACCAGTCCACACCGCCGAGTTGCGGCACGGGGAACTACTTTAGTACGGCCAATTTGAAGTGCGCAGGCGCAGTCACCGCATTAGCTTCGGAGGGCGGGAGGTATCAAGGCGACCGATTCATTCAGTGGCGCCGCAGTAGCAGTTCGACGACTCGCCGCTGGCGATCATTGAACGAGGACTACCACGCATCGGATGTGGAGTGTCGAGGTGATAACGGCGTGGATGGCAACCTAAGTGCCAGCCCCGCGTACCCTGACGAGGACGCGACCGGTCTGACCCCGACGTGGACCACCGACGATGATGACTCCTATTGGGATGGCAACTGGAGCGGTGGTACATCGGCGACGCTGTACTCGGCGAACTACGTCGCCTACTACCAACAGTTTCGGAATGTCGCACAGCTCGGGACTCGTCTCGAGATCATGCAGCAAGCAGCACGAAGCCTGCTCAATTCGATCTCGAATGTGAATGTCGGCATCATGCGTTACAGCACGAACACAACCGACGATGATGGTGGCGGTATGGTTCTGTCACCGATCGTGCCAATCGATGAGAACAGGGCTGCACTCATACAACTCATCGACGGTCTCGTTCCGTACGGTAACACTCCTCTCTCGGAGACGCTGTGGGAGGCCCACCAGTACTTCTCAGGCGGCAGCGTCAACTATGGTGATACATCGAGATCGTGCACGGCCGCCACCGTGAATGGCGCCGGCACATCGACTAATTGCAGCGGGGTGATCGAGAGCCTGACCAGCGTCGCCAGTTCGAGAACGGGCGGCGACCCTCACGCGGCCACGTATGCAAGTCCCGCCAATGATAGTTGCCAAAAGAACTTCATCGTCTACCTCACCGACGGCGAGCCGACAGAGGACTTCAAGTCGAACAGCGACATTCAGGCCCTCACGGACTTCGATGACCTTGTACCAAATGGCTGTCTGGATCGCGAGAACGGTGCGTGCCTCGGCGCTCTCGCCGAATACATGTTCAAGAAGGACCTCCGCGGAGATGATGTGGCCGGGGAACAGAACGTCGCCACATATTTCATCGGATTCGGCAGCGCTTTCGGTGGGACTTCGAACGCCGCCTTTGAGTATCTAAAAAATGCCGGCTTGGCCGGTGGAGGCGATGCGTATCAGGCGGGAGATCTCTCAGAGCTCTCGACCGTATTCACGAACATCTTCAGTTCGATTCTCGATCAGAGCACGACGCTAACCGCTCCAACGGTCGCGGTTAATGCCTTTAACCGTACGCGGACGCTGGATGACCTCTATGTCTCCGTCTTCCAGCCGATGCCCGGCATGCACTGGCATGGCAATGTGAAGCGCTACGGAGTCGATACAGAAGGGCGCATCATCGATCGCGACAATGAGTTGGCGATCGACGCGACTACCGGCTTCTTCCGCGATAGCACAAGCGACGTTTGGTCGGAAACTGACGGCGATGGTCCGTCTGTGCGCAGAGGTGGAGCCGGCAGTCAGATTCCAGGACCCGATACACGGAAAGTCTATACCTACATCGGTGAGAACCCCGGTACTTCCGCGTTGCTCACGGCGTCACAGTATGCTTTCGAAACCGGCAACGCACTCATAACGGACGCGCTACTGGGTACCGCAGCTGCCGACCCGACCCGCGATAAACTGATCAACTGGGCGCGTGGGCAAGATGTAAACGACGAAGATGGCGACTCGGATCTGACGGACGCGCGGCAGATCATGGGCGATCCCATGCATGCTCAACCGGCGGTCGTGATCTATGGTGGCACTCCGGCTGACCAAGATCCCGATGACGCGGTCGTGTATTCGGCGACTAACGACGGCTATCTGCACGCAGTAGACGCCAGTACCGGTGAAGAACTCTGGGCGTTTCTCCCGGAGGAGATGCTGGCGCGTCTACTGCCTCTCTACGACGATCAGAACTCGGCCATCCGAAACTACGGTCTTGATGGTGACTTGCGCGTGCTCAAGTACGATGTCAACGGGGACGGCGTGGTGTCATCCGCCGACAACGATCGAGTCTTGCTGTACTTCAGCACCGGCCGCGCCACGGCGGCAAGCCGCTACTACGCTTTGGATGTTACTCAAAAGACTGCACCACGCTTCATATGGTCGATCGGGCCCGACGAATTAGGCGGTCTAGGCCAAGCATGGTCACCGCCGACGATCACACGAATTCGTGTCAATGGAGCAACTCAGAACTCTCAGAACCTAGTGCTTGTTTTTGGCGGCGGTTACGATCCCGCGGAAGAAGGCGGCGCTTTCATCGATGCGAGCAACGTCGGGAATCGAATCTTCATGGTGGATGCTCTGAGCGGATCGTTGCTCTGGTACGCCGGGAACGATAACGATGCTCATCTGCAGCTCGAGCGAATGACACACTCCATTCCCGCCGCGATCACGGTCTTGGATCTCAACGGTGATGGTTACGCTGATCGGATGTACGCCGGCGATCTCGCGGCGCAGCTCTGGCGCTTCGACGTCTACAGCGGAAACGCCGCCGATGCTCTGGTGACAGGCGGAGTTTTAGCGTCGCTGGGTTCCTGGGATGAGGCTGAGCACACGGACGCCAATACCCGCCGCTTCTACAACGCGCCGGACGTTGCGGCTCTACAAGTGAACAACGGCCCCGTATTCATGAACATCGCGATCGGCTCGGGCTATCGCGGACATCCCCTCAACACCGATACGCAGGATCGCTTCTACGCGATCCGCGATCACCGCCCATTCACAAAGATGACGCAAGCGCAGTACGACGCGCTCGAGATCCTGCAGGACGACGATCTGCTAGATGTGACGACGAACTTGTCGCCGCAGATTCCGGCCAACGCCTCGGGATGGAAGATTCGCCTCGATCAGCCGGGTGGTAGCTGGCGGGGCGAGAAGGTTCTATCCGCATCGAACACGTTCCAGAACACGATCTTCTTCACGACGTACACGCCGGCGCCAAGTGCGGCCAGCAATGCCTGTACATTGGCCGTGGGATCGAATCGGGCGTACGTGATCAGCGCGTTTGATGCCTCTCCTCGTGCACCTCGCGACACTGAGACCGATCCCGAGAATCCGAATGATCCACCTCCCGCGCCGGATTCGTCCGATCGATACGATGAACTTGCACAGGGAGGCATCGCGCCTGAAGTGACGTTCCTTTTCCCCGAGCGAGACACGGTCGTCTGCCTTTCCGGCGTGGAAGTGCTTGGCGCCTGCACCGACTTCAATAGTCGCCTGAAGACCTACTGGCGTGAATCGACAGCACCGTGAGGCCGCGATGAAAACTTCCGTTTACAGCTTGTGCCTGAATAAAGGCGTATCGGCGCGCCGCTCCAGAATGCATGGCGTCACATTGATTGAGTTGATGACGGTCATTGTCGTCGTCGCGCTTCTCGGCACGATCGCAGTCAGCAGCTATAGAAGCTATCTGTTGCGAACGAATCGCACGGAGGCCAAGACGCAGCTCTTGCGCGTTCAGGCAGCGCAGGAGAAGTTTTTCCTCCAGAACAACCGCTACGCGACAGCGGACGAACTGGACGATGCCCCACCGGCGGGTCTAGGCGTTGGTACGACCACTCCGAACGGCATGTATAACATCGCGCTGATCAACGTCACGCAAACGACGTATACGGCGCAGGCGACTGCCACATCAGGGCAGCTGCAAGACACCGCAGCATGTCACACCTTAACAATAAACGAAGCCGGAACGCGCACCCCAGCCGCTGGCTCTGGGTGCTGGAGATAGTCGGTAACCTTCGCGCTCTGACCTGTCGCACTGTGCAGACGCATAGCTAGACAAGCTTTATCCGCTCGCATCAATCTTGTATCCTCCGCGCTCGGTCGTGCCCGGGAGCTTTTACAAAAAAGGGACTTCTGAGGCGAAATCCATGGGAACAAGCCATAAGTCCTGCGGATTAAGAGGCCGTGAAAATTTGTCGCTCTGGTCATTTTTGTCCGACCCAGTATGAAGGGGAAAGAAGTCATGAAGAACACCATCTCCACCACGGTTAAGGCAGGCCTTGCTGCTCTCGCGTTGGCTGCGGCCAGCGGTTGCGTTTCACAAGCAACCGTCGATGAGATCCGTGCTACGGCCGATAAGGCTGTGCAGGACGCCGCTGCGGCCAAAGCTGCTGCTGACTCTGCTGCGAGCGCTGCACAGTCTGCGCGTTCGGCAGCTGACAGCGCGCAGAGCGCTGCTAACCAGGCGCTGCAGGCTGCTCAGGCCAGCCAGGCGTGCTGCGACGCGACCAACGAGAAGATGGATCGTATGTTCAAGAAGTCTGTTTCGAAGTAATTCGATTCGACTACACGAACGAAAGACGCTGCGGAGAAATCCGCAGCGTTTTTTTTTGTTTGATGGGTTATCGGGTGACTGGGTAGTCGGGTACTGGCCAGAAACGATCGAGGAAACGTGGCTCGCACTCGCACAGCTCGTCGCGAGAGATCACGAGCGAAAGCTGCTACCCAAGAGTATGAAAGCTCGGGTCAGCACGTGGCGTTGATTCTTCTGCCAGAACCCGAGTACCCAGTCACCCGACAGCCCTGAAACGAGGCGGACCCCACAGCCTCAGCTATGGACTAACTCGGTGGATAGATAACCTCGGCCGCAGGGTCCGCGTGCGCAGTGTAGCAGCAGCGCAGCCGCAAGCCGGTGTTCGCTTCACAATTGAAGCGTCGGTTCAGCGATCCGAGGTCGCCTGCGCAGTGGCATTCGAGCCCAGCACGACAGGCTCGGGCACTCCGCTCGCTCGGATGAACGCACGCTCCGCGCGAGCCCAGTCGATGGGCACAGTTTGATCTTGTGTCGCAGTGACTAGAAGACGAGTGATGTTCGTGAGGCTGTGTCGATCTTCGTCCGTTTGCCCTTCGAGCGGCGAGTGCACCTCGATGTACAGCTCACCTTTGTGCCAGCCCATCTTGTATGGCTGATCGATCATTCGCACAGGCGTGTTGACGGGCACCATCTTGAAGAATTGCTCGATGTCCTCCGGGAACATGCGGATGCAGCCGTGTGTGACTTGCATGCCTACGCCCGCAGGCCGATTGGTGCCATGGATCAGATACGCACCGCTCGGAATATCCAAACGCATCGCGTACTCGCCAAGAGGATTGTCTGGGCCCGGCGGAACGGCCTTCGGTAGCGGATTTCCTTCGAGTGCGTGCTCGCGGCGCACAGACTCCGGCGGATACCACGTCGGGCGCACGCGCTTGTTCACGATGCGCGTCAGGCCGAGTGGCGTCTTCCAATCCATCTTACCGATGCTGATTGGATAAGTAAGGACGACAGCCTGCTCGCCGGGCTTCGGCTTCGGGAAATAGTACAGCCTGTGCTCCGCCAAGCTCACGACCACGCCGTCACGCGGCTCGTTCGGCAAAATGAATTGAGACGGAATGAGGACCTCTGCGCCCTCCCCGGGCAGCCACGGGTCGACGCCCGGATTCGCGGCCACGATCTCCTCGTAACCGACACCATAGCGCCGGCCGATATCGAGCAGCGTGTCCTCATGCCGCGCGGTTGCTGTCTGCACCTCGCCGATGACGGCGTCCGATCCTTCAGGCAGCACGTATGTCGCCGCACCCACGATGCCCGGCACAGTCAGGGCGGCTGCAGCACTCAGCGCAGCAAATAGGCTCTTTTTCAGGCTCACGTTCATTGCTTGAGTTAGAAGTCTACGCACCATTCGACGTCCGCGGCTATACACAGTTCACGCCGCGGTACCCTGCTGCTGACTCTTCAAAAGATTCGCGATCTGCGTGGGGACACCTTTCCGCGCTTCGATCGAAGCGACGCGCAACGCGTTCGCGAAGGAGATGACATCTGCGCTGCCGTGACTCTTGATGACCACGCCTGTCAAACCGACCATGCTGGCGCCGTTATATGAGCGCGGATCGAATTCGCTGCGGATCGAACGGAATACCGGCCACGACGTCACCGCCGCGAAATAACGTAAGGGATTGCGCGTGTACTCGGCTTTGATCGCACCCACCAGCATCGTCACGAGCCCTTCCATTGTTTTCAGCGCAACGTTGCCGGTGAATCCGTCAGTGACCACGACATCCACATCGCCCGAGAAGATATCGTCCCCTTCCACGAATCCGATGTAATTGAGCGTGCTTGCCGTGAGCCGTCGCGCTGCTTCCTGCACGACTCCGTCGCCCTTCATCTCCTCTTCGCCGATATTTAGGATCCCGACACGAGGCTTTGCGATTCCGTGCATGTCGGAAGCTACGACCGAGCCCATAAAAGCAAATTGGAACAAGTGGTCCGCGGTGCACTCGGCGTTCGCGCCGAGATCGAGCATGTGCGTATAGCCATGCCGGGCTGGGATTCGAGAGATAATGGCGGGTCGATCCACGCCCTCTATGGTCTTGAGGACGAAGCGCGCGGTCGCCATCAGCGCGCCAGTGTTACCGGCGCTGACGCAGGCGTGTGCCTCACCCGCTTTGACGAGATCGATTGCGACGCGCATCGAGGAATCTTTCTTCCTCCTCACCGCGTCTTGCGGCTTCTCATCCATGCCGACGACTTGCGAGGCGGGACGTACACTGATGCGCTCGCGCAGCGACCGAGATGTGCTCGCAAGTAGTGGATCGACCTTCTCGGGCAGGCCGACGAGCACGATCCGCAGCGAAGGCTCTGCTTGCAGAGCCGAGAGCGATGCAGGCACCGTGACTGACGGACCGTGGTCGCCGCCCATCGAGTCCACCGCAATGGTGATCGAAGCGTTGCTCATCGATCTACGCCCGTGGCGCTCGAGACGCGCGCGAACGTGCTCGCATAGATAGGACGAGGTTCATGAGCGAGCCTGAGACAGGGCGCTGCGCATCGAGCGAGGAGGCAAACGAATGCGAGCGAAGCGCCCTTGGCGAGGGGCCGAGCTATTCGCCGTCTTCGGCTTTATTGCGAGTCTCGATTACCTTCTTGCCCCGATAGAAACCATCGGGGGTTATGCGATGACGGCTATGGGTTTCGCCCGAGGTCGGGTCTACCGAGAGTGCCGGACGACCAAGGGCGTCGTGGGAACGATGCATGCCCCGCTTCGAGGGGGTCTTTCTGCTCTTTTGAACTGCCATGATTCGCTACTCCAACTAAGGTGCGGTTCAGCGCTTGCGCATCATGTCCCGCAAATTTCGAAACGGTTGTTGTCCGCCGGACTCGGATTGCTCGGATTCCGCGGGCTCACTCGCCTGCTCGTTACATTCATCGGGCGCATGCATCGCCACGAGCGGCAACGCGAGCAAGGCCTGATCCTCGATCAGCCAGCGCAGATCCAAACGCGCCGGAGAAGCAATGACAGGCTCGTAGCCGCCCGGCTCATCCGCGCGCTCGGCGTCCACAACGAGCACGCTGAAGCGCTCATCCAACGTGATCGTCACGGGGCGCATGCAGCGCTGGCATGTTAATGAGACCGTGCCCGCCAAGTGCCCGTCGATGGCTGGCTTCCCATCGTACTCAGAGAACTGGAAAGTCGCGCGGATCTCGGAGCCGTTCAGCACGCCAGCTTCAGCGAAGCGCGGTAGGTCAGACGCATCGAAGTTCCGCTCTACCCGGCTGCTCGCCGCCGCCAACGCAGCGGCATCCACGAAGCTGTCGTTTCTGACGTCCGGGGGGCGCGGCATGGGGCGCGTATACTAGCGACGACCCCTAGGCCTGTCAAAATAAGAAGGCTGTTAAATGCTTGTTTTTCTAAGGGATCGGCTTACATGCCGAGCGATCCAATGAGCTCTTCGAGCGGGCTTCGTCTAGTCCTCGGTTCCACCTCGGCTTACCGCCGCAGCTTGCTCGAGCGACTGGGGATCCCCTTCACGGTCGCGGCGCCGAATGTGGATGAAGCGGCGCTGCCGGGCGAGCAACCCATAGATCTCGTACATCGCCTCGCGCGCGCCAAGGCGGACTCGGTCGCGGAGCGGCACGCGAAGTGCCTCGTGATTGGCTCCGATCAGCTTGCCGTGAGTGGCCGAGAAGTTCTCGGCAAGCCGGGATCCGGCGAACGCGCGATCGCGCAACTGCGCCAGCTCTCCGGGCAACGCGTGACGTTTTACACCGCCGTGCATGTAGTCAATTCAGAGACCCGCTCGAACGAGGGCCACCTCGACGTGACGACGGTGAACTTCCGTACGCTCACGGACGAAGAGATTCAGAGCTATGTCGCTCGCGACAAGCCCTATCACTGCGCAGGCGGATTCAAGATCGAAGCGCTCGGCGTTGCGCTCTTCACTCGCGTGGAATCGCAGGATCCGACGGCGCTCATCGGACTGCCATTGATTTGGCTGTCGGGTGCGCTTCGGCGCAATGGGTTCAAGGTTCCGTAACGACGCACACGCGGATCAGGTCTCCGACGCTCGTCGCGTCGAGGTGACCGCCGATAACCGATCGAGCACAGCTTGTAGCTCCGGCGACAATGGCGCGGTGATCACGAAACGCTCTTCTGCGCCACCCCGAGGGAAAGACAGCGAGTGCGCATGCAGGAACATGCGTTCGAGCCCGTACTGCTTCAGCCGCGCGTCCTTATCGCGATCTCCATACTTTTCGTCGCCTGCGATGGGATATCCCGCATGCGCGGCGTGAACACGGATCTGGTGCGTGCGCCCAGTGCCGATCGAGACGGACATCAAGCTCGCCAGCTTCTTGAAGTGTTGCACGGGAGTGAACGTGCTGAGGGCTTCTTGCCCTTCAGCATGGACCCGGACGACGCGCTCTCCGCCTTGCTTTAGATTGGTTTTAACCGGCAAGTCGATCGTCTTCCGGCCGAACGGCCAGTGCCCAACTACCAACGCGAGATAGATCTTCTCCATCTCGCGCTCGCGCAGCAGCGCATGCAGCTCGCGCAACGCCGAACGTCGCTTGGCGACGAGCAGGCAGCCGCTCGTCTCGCGGTCCAGGCGATGTGCGAGATCCAGCTCCTTGAGCTCCGGATGCAACGACCGAAGCGCCTCGATCACGCCGAAGCTCACTCCGCTGCCACCATGAACCGCCACGCCCGCGGGCTTGTTGACCACGATCAGGTCGCGATCCTCATAGATGATCGTGTCCGCAATGAACTCGCGTAGGGACTTCGAGGGTTGCCGCGGCTTCGCGCTCGGTTGGCGTTCGAGCGGCGGCAACCGAATGCGGTCCCCCTCTGCAAGGCGGTACTCAGGCCGCGCTCGGCGGCCGTTTACGCGCACTTCCCCCGTGCGCAGGATGCGGTAGATCAGACTACGAGGCACGTCTTTGACTTGGCGCGCCAGATAGTTGTCGATGCGCTGTCCCGCATCGCCGGCCGTCGCCTCCAGATACGACACAGCCGTACGTTGGCGCGGTGCAGTCGAACGTTGCTCCATAGTCACGCGTAAGCCATTGATTGAGCTACTATGCTCTGCTATATTCCGCACGGATTTCACGGTTCCAGGTCACGAGCATGAGTCTAGTTGCTCGCGATACTGGAGCTCACGCGCAGCGTCTTTCGTAAACAGGATTTCCTGATCTGCGTAACCTCCGCACGTGCATGACAACGCGTCGCGTTCGTGCACGCGAGAGCAGAACCTCAAGCTCCCGGGTGGTGACAATCAGGTCGTCCTAAGAGTGAAAGCGCTGCATCTTAGTTGGTTCAGCGTAAATCTGTGCGATTGGGTTTGGGTCGACGAGCGCCCCGTAGGAGTCTTACTCCGGCGTGCGCGACGCTTGCGACAGCAGCGTCATCCTCCTGCCACCCAAGCACGCATTTCGCGGACCATCGCTCGGCCGCGCGTACGCCGATGCCGGACCCGCAACTCGGGATCCGGGTCGACGCAAGCGTTGCGAGCGGGCTCAGGTAAGCGTTGGCTCGAGCTTCGACACAAGCCGCGGATGGATCAGGTTGCGACTCATCGTTTGCGAACTACCTCCGTTCTTGGGGCTCTCCGACGCCCGCCGACAAACGTGACTGGATAAGAAAAGGTGCGCAGGCTCCCAGGCCGCGCAAGCAACATCGGATGAATTCATTCCCCGATCGCTCCTTCCATCCATCGCTCGCGCCCGCCGTGCGTGAACTCGCGGCCCTTCACGAACAGTCAGAAGGGTCTCATGAAGCGAATGCTCGTCAATGCAACTCAGGAAGAGGAGTTGCGCGTCGCCCTGGTTGATGGACAAAGAATCTACGATCTCGACGTCGAAATACCTTCCCGCGAACAAAAGAAAGCGAACGTCTACAAGGGTCGCATTACCCGCGTCGAGCCGAGTCTCGAAGCCTGCTTCGTCGACTATGGTGCGGAACGCCATGGGTTTCTGCCGCTAAAGGAAGTCTCGAAGGAGTACTTCAAGGGCTCTTCATCGCAGGGCAACCGGCTCAGCATCCGTGAGCTTCTGGAAGAAGGTCAGGAGCTGATCGTCCAAGTCGAAAAAGAGGAACGTGGGAACAAGGGCGCCGCACTCACCACCTTCATCAGTCTCGCCGGACGCTTTCTCGTCCTCATGCCAAACAACGCGCGCGCAGGCGGCGTGTCACGCCGCATCGAAGGTGAAGACCGCGAGCAGCTGCGCGAGGCACTCGATCAAGTGCAAATCCCCGATGGAATGGGCGCGATCGTGCGGACCGCGGGCGTAGGTCGCTCCGCCGAGGAGCTGCAGTGGGATTTGGACAATTTGAAGGAGGTCTGGAGCGCCATCGCACAAGCAGCCGAAGGCCGCCCTGGTCCGTTCCTGATCTATCAGGAATCGAAAGCCATCATTCGTGCGCTGCGCGATTATCTCTCGGACGACATTGGCGAGATCCTCATCGATGATCGTGAGGTCTTCGAAGAGGCGCAGCAATACATGCAGCGCTTCATGCCCGCGACGCTGCGCAAGCTGAAGCTCTACGAAGATCCGGTCCCGCTGTTCACGCGCTTCCAGATCGAGAATCAGATCGAGTCGGCGCACTCTCACAAGGTGAACCTGCCTTCCGGAGGCTCCATCGTCATCGATCCGACCGAGGCGCTCGTGTCGATTGACATCAACTCGGCTCGCGCCACTCGCGGCACCGATATCGAAACGACCGCGCTGAACACCAATCTCGAGGCAGCCGAAGAGATCGCCCGCCAGTTGCGGCTTCGAGACCTGGGCGGCCTCATCGTCATCGACTTCATCGACATGGAGTCGCAAAAAAATCAGCGTGCTGTTGAGGATCGCCTCCGGGATGCCGTAAAGCAGGATCGCGCGCGCATTCAGATCGGACGCATCTCTCGTTTCGGACTACTCGAGCTCTCGCGCCAGCGGCTACGGCCCTCGATCGGCGAGTCTGCAAGCATCGCCTGCCCGCGCTGTAACGGCATGGGTTCGATTCGCAGTGTGGAATCGCTCGCGCTCGCACTACTGCGCCTCATTGGCGAGGAAGCGCGCAAGGAGCGCACGGTCAGAGTCATCGCTCAACTTCCCGTGGAAGTCGCGACCTATCTCATGAATGAGAAGCGCGAGTGGCTCAACAGCATCGAAGCGAAGAGCGACACCCACGTCGTCCTGGTGCCGAACCCGTACATGGAAACACCGGCATACGAGATCCGACGCGTACGCG
>JAEZFW010000034.1 GCA_023417315.1 Pseudomonadota bacterium | reverse complement strand
GCCCCCCGGACTGGTGTCCGCTCGCGAGCGCGAGCGTCAATCTGCGGCCGCTTTGGCGCAAGCCGAAGAATCGATGCAGGAATGGCAAGAGCGCTGGGAAGAGTTCAATCGCGATTCTCGTGCAGCGAGCGAAAAGACGCAGGTGGAACGAGCGCGTATCGAGCAGCTCGAGCATCAGCTCGCGAGATTCGCTTCACAGCGCGAACGGCTTTCCGCGGAGCTCGGTGAGCTGGGCGCGGTGAACCTAAGCGAGCGTATTGCTGCGCTCGAGGCCGAAGAGGACGATGCGCGCGAGCGCGGCGAGAGCAGCGCGGCCGCGTTGCGTGAGCTGATCGAACAGCTCCAGCAGCTTCGCGAGCGCGAGCGCGGGCTGGTGAGCGCAGTCGATAGCGGCCGTCAGGAGTTGCAGGTTGCGCAAGGGCGATTGATGTCGTTGCAAGCGCTGCAGCAGGCGGCACTTGGTCTTGCGCAGGGACAAGTCTCAGAGTGGCTATCAGCGAACGCACTGAGCGAGCGCCCGCGCTTGGCGCAGCAGCTCAGCGTCGAACCAGGTTGGGAGCGCGCGGTCGAGACGGTGCTGGGGTCATATCTAGAGGCGGTGTCCGTCGATGCGCTGGATTCGATCGCGGGACGACTCGAATCCCTACAAGTGGGCACGGTGAGCTTCTTTGCAGAAGGCGGCACGACCTCGCAGAGCGTCGAGCCGAGTCGTCTGCTCGCACGTGTGCAGGGACCCAGTGCAATCTCGACGATGCTGACGGGTATCATTGCCGTTGATACCTTGAGCGAAGCGCTCGAGAAGCGCCACGCGTTGGCCTTTGGCGAATCCGTCATCACTCGAGACGGCGTGTGGATCGGACGGGACTGGCTGCGCGTGAGTCGAGACAAAGATGTGCACGCGGGCGTGATCGAACGCGAAAAGGAAATGCGCGAGCTTCGTGACACCGTTACCGCCGCCGAAGAACGTGTCGGAGCACTGCAGGTCGAGCTCGCCGGTGCACGAGAGCGTCTCAGCGAACAAGAGCATCGCCGCGATGAGGTTCAGGCTGAGGTCAATCAGCTGCATCGTTTGCACAGCGAGCTCAGCGCTCAAATCGGAGCCCTGCGAACGAAGGCCGAGCAGACCGCAGAGCGCGCTCGGCGCATCGAGGCGGAGATTCAAGAGATCGACCGCGAACATGAAGACATCGCAGGGACGGTAGCGGAAGCCCGTGCCCGATTGCAGGAAGGCATGGACGCGATGGCTCAGTTCGAGCTGTCGCGTGCGGAGCTCGAGCGAAGCCGCGACGGGCTGCGTCAGGACCTCGGCCACAAGCGCGCTCAGGCGCAGACCGATCGCGACGGCGCTCAGGAAGTGGCGATTCGAGTCGAATCGAAGCGCTCTGCGCTGAGCTCGATCTCTGCAGGGCTCGAACGGTTGCGACAGCAACTCTCTCAGCTCCAATCGCGACGCGAAGAGCTGACCAGACAACTCGCTGAAGGCGAGGCTCCCTTGCACGCATTGGGAGAGACGCTCGAAGCAGCCTTACAACAGCGAGTCACGGTCGAGCAAGAGCTGGCGGGGGCGCGTGAAGCGCTCGAAACCGCAGAGGGCCGCATGCGCTCGTTGGATCAAAGCCGTCTCGAATCCGAGAACGCTGTGGAAGAAGCGCGGACTCGGCTAGAAGATGTGCGCATGGCTGCGCAGGAGCTGAAGGTGCGGCGCGAGACCTTGCTCGAGCAGTTCAAAGCCACGCAGTTCGAGCTCGAGACGATCTACCAGGAAATGGTGCCGGATGCGGACATCGTTGCTTGGGAGCAGACACTGGTCGAGCTGACGCAGAAGATCGATCGCTTGGGTCAAGTGAATCTCGCAGCAATCGACGAGTTCAAAGAACAGTCGGAGCGCAAGGAGTATCTCGATCGCCAGTTCAAGGATCTGACGGAGGCGCTCGAGACGCTCGAAACAGCGATTCGCAAGATCGATCGCGAAACACGCTCGCGATTCCAAGACACGTTTGACCGCGTCAACGCAGGACTCAAAGAGCGTTTCCCACGCCTGTTCGGCGGCGGCCATGCGTATCTCGAGCTTGCGGGCGAAGATATCTTGAGCGCGGGTGTTTCGATCATGGCGCGTCCGCCAGGGAAGCGGAACTCGACGATCAATCAGCTGTCCGGCGGTGAGAAGGCACTGACTGCCGTTGCGTTGGTGTTTTCGATTTTCGAGCTCAATCCCGCGCCGTTCTGTTTGCTGGACGAGGTGGATGCGCCGCTCGATGACAACAACGTCGGGCGCTTCTGCGAGACGGTTAAGGAGATGTCGAGCCGCGTACAGTTCATCTTCATTACGCACAACAAGACGACGATGGAGCTGGCATCGCAGCTCATTGGCGTCACGATGCACGAACCTGGTGTATCGCGCTTGGTGGCCGTCGATGTCGATGAGGCGGTGCGTATGGCGGCAATGTGAACGGAGCAGATTGCAGAAAGGTGAGAACGAACGTTTTGAAGTGAGCTACTCGCACTACTTGGTCGCGTATGCCTGAGCTGCGCTGGATCCTGATCGGCTTTGCGATCGTGTTGCTCGCCGCCATCTATCTATGGGGGCGTCGCAGCGCTGTCGCGTCTGCAAAGCACGAGCCGTCGCTGCACACCTCGGGCAGCAGTGAGCCGTACTTCGATGATCGCGGTTCCGATCTCGTCATCTCGGATGTGGTGGAGGAGGAACCTTTCCCAGCCGACGCGGAGGAGCGGGTACAAAGCGCGCCGCAAGTCGCAGCGACGAGTGTCTATCCGCGGACGATCGTTCGCGAGACAGATACGCCAGCGCAACAGCGAACGGGCGCACACGAGACTTGGCGGGGGCGTGTAGAGCCCACCTTCACCGATCCTGCGCTCACTGCAGAGTTGCCTGAAGAAGCACCTGTTGAACCTGCTATGACAGTGGAGCCCGAGGCCGCTGCGCCGACGCTCTCATCCGCCGAAGCACCGCCGCCGAAGCGCATCGAACGCCGCAAGATTTTGGCGTTACGCTTGGCTGCATCGCCACACCGACTCGAGGGCGCGCGTTTGCTCGAGGCGTTGCAGGCCGAAGCGTTGCAACACGGCAAGTACGACGTCTTCCACCGGTTGCATGAAGACGGAGCGAGCATATTCAGCGTCGCGAGCATGGTCGAACCTGGCACGTTCGATGTCGAGAAGATGCCAGGGATGCAATATCCCGGCATTACGCTCTTCGCTCAGCTGCCAGGCCCAGTTCCTGGAATGCACGCGCTGAACGAGCTCGTCGCATGTGCTCGCAAATTGCAGCAATCGTTGGGGGGAACGTTGCAGGATGATCGCGGCGTACCATTGACCGTACATCGTATCGAACGCTTGCGACAGGAAGTGCGCGAGTTCGAACGCCCGCAGAGCTCAGCCAACGCGTCTCGCAGCTCGACTCCACCCAAGCGTTCCTACTGATGCTCGATCAAAGAGAGTATCGCTCGCAGAGACGCGGAGACGCAGAGATCAGACTAAAAAGAAATGAGATCATCCAACGCTCAAGCTGACGCGCGAATTGCCTCTTCAGATTTCAGTCTTACCTCTGCGCCTCTGCGTCTCTGCGAGAGATACTTCCTACTCTTCATGAGCCCAAGCACGGACAGGCGGCCATGAAGACTGCACCGAGTGCCGCAGCCCGTGTACGAGAACTGCGCCAGCAGATTGATCATCACAACTATCGGTATCACGTCCTCGACGATCCGGAAGTATCCGATGCCGAGTACGATCGGTTGATGCAAGAGCTCAAGGCGCTCGAGGCGCAGTATCCGGATCTCATCACACGGGATTCTCCTACGCAGCGCGTCGGCGCGACGCCGGTGGGCGAGCTCGAAGAGGTCGTGCATTCGACACCAATGCTGTCGCTAGACAATGCGTTTGCCGAGGAGGACTTGCTCGGCTTCGATCGTCGCGTGCGAGAGCGTCTCGAGACTGAAGAGGAAATCGAGTACTCCGCGGAACCGAAGCTCGATGGGCTCGCAGTGAGCTTCCGCTATGAGAAGGGCAAGCTCGTGCTCGCAGCGACGCGCGGCGATGGCATGCGTGGCGAGAACGTGACGCACAACGTGCGCACGATCAGGGCGGTGCCTATCGAGTTGCGCGCTAAGCCTCCCGAGCTGTTGGAGGTGCGCGGCGAGGTGTTTATGCCCATCGCGGGTTTCAAGGCCATGAATGAGCGCGCGCTTGCGAAAGGCGAGAAGACGTTCGTGAATCCGCGCAATGCGGCGGCCGGTAGCCTGCGCCAGCTCGATCCTCGTCTTGCGGCGATGCGTCCCTTCGATGTGTTCTTCTATAGCGTTGGCGAGATCAAGGGATGGAAGCTGCCAGCGCGTCACTCTGAAGCGCTCGAGCAATTGCGAGAGTGGGGACTCAAGATTTCTCCGCTACTTCGGACCGTCAAAGGCGCAGCAGGTTGCCTCCAGTACTACCGTGACATTGGGGCAAAGCGAGCAACGCTGCCGTATGAGATCGATGGAGTGGTGTACAAGGTCAATCGCTTCGTACAACAGCGCGAGCTTGGCTTCGTCGCGCGCGCGCCTCGATGGGCGATTGCTCACAAGTTTCCCGCGCACGAAGAGAACACGGTCGTTCGTGGCGTTGAGTTTCAGGTCGGGCGGACGGGCGCTCTAACTCCCGTCGCGCGGCTCGAGCCGGTGTTTGTCGGCGGGGTGACGGTGAGCAACGCAACGTTGCATAACATGGATGAGGTGCGCCGCAAGGATGTCCGCATCGGCGATACGGTCGTCATTCGTCGCGCCGGCGATGTCATCCCCGAAGTCGTAAAGGTGATCGTCGACCGTCGGCCAGCCGATGCAAAGCTTGTCGAGTTGCCCGCGCAGTGCCCTGTTTGCGGGTCGGACGTCGAGCGCGAGGAGGGCGAAGCCGTTGCTCGCTGCACGGGTGGATTGTTCTGCGCCGCACAGCGCAAGGAATCGCTGCGGCACTTCGCGGGACGCAGAGCAATGGATATCGATGGCCTTGGCAGCAAGATCATCGATCAGCTCGTCGAGCGCGAGATCGTAGAAAGCCCTGCGGACTTATATGGTCTGACCGTCGAGCAGTTCGCGGGGCTTGAGCGTATGGGTGAGAGGTCCGCCGCGAATCTCCTTGCGGCGTTGGAACGGAGCAAGAGCACGACGCTTCCCCGATTTCTATATGCGTTGGGAATTCGCGATGTGGGCGAGGCGACGGCCGCGGCGCTGGCAGAACATTTCGGATCGCTGGAGTCGCTTCAGGATGCGAGTGCCGAGCAGATACAAGAGACCCCCGATGTCGGCCCTATCGTCGCAGCTCACGTGCGGCATTTCTTCGAGCAAGAGCACAACCGCGAGGTCATTCGCGCGCTACGTGCGCATGGAGTGCAATGGCCCGATGTGAGTCGAAAACGGAAGGGGAGTGAAGGCGGACCATTGACTGGAAAGACCTTCGTGCTGACCGGCAGCCTGGACTCAATGAGTCGCGATGAGGCGAGCGACCGGATCATCGCGCTCGGGGGTAAAGTGAGCGGCAGCGTGTCGAAGAAGACCTCGTACGTCATTGCGGGCGCGGAGGCCGGATCGAAGCTCAAGAAGGCGCAGGAGCTCGGCGTCGAGGTGCTCGATGAACAAGCGTTCCTCAGCCTGCTTGGAGGATGAACATCCCCCGGGCGCATCGGAATCTATCCGAACAATCAATTCTCGCGGCGAACGCGGCGACCGCGCATAAGAGAAGATAGGGTCTCGCAACGAACGCGGAGAACGGAGCAGCAGCTAAGCTTGAGCTCTTCCGTTCTTGGATCTTGCGCCGCGTTCGCCTCGGTCGCCGCGAGAATATCTTCCTCCGAGTGCAGCTCGGAGTACAACCGAGCCCGACCGGCTCAGCCTTCCGCTTTCGCGTTCTCCGTCTTCTGCTCGGCGCCAAGATTCTTCTCGATCTTCGCGCCCTTGCGCAGCTCATCGAAATAGGCCTGCAGCTTCTTGCGCTGAACGAGCACTTCGACGCGATCCTTCACTTCTTCGAACGGCGGAGCCGCGGATGCCCGTGAATCTTCCAGCTTGATCACGTGCCAGCCGAATTGACTTTGCACGGGTTCGTTCGTCATCTCACCAGGTTTCAACCCTACGACGGCATCCGAAAACGGCTTCACCATCGAGTCTGGCGTGAACCAGCCAAGATCGCCGCCTTGCTGACTCGAGGAATCCTTCGAGCGTTTCTCGGCCGTCTTTGCGAAATCCGCTCCAGCCTTGATCTCTTTGGTGATGGCTTCAGCAGTCGCCTTGTCATCCACCAGGATATGACGCGCGTGGTACTCGCGAGGCATGGCCGCCACTTGAGCGTCGTATTCTGGCCTGAGCTCTTCATCCTTCACGGGATGCTGCTCGAGATAATCCTGCAGAGCCGCATCGACGATGACATTGATGCGTGCGAGCTCGAGCTGATCGCGCACTTTCGCCTCTTTGATCAGGCCCTGTTTCTCCGCAGCCGCTGCCGCGAGGTGCATGCCGATGTATTGATCCAGTAGATCCGACTTCTGCTCGTCTGGAATCTGCCTGCCTGACTGACGTTCGACAGTCTCGACGTACAAGTCGAACTCCGACTTCGCGATCGGCTCGCCGTTGACGGTCGCGATCGTCTCTCCAGGAGGCGCTTCATTGGGCGCGTCCGCCTTGTTGCAGCCGGCTAGGAGCGAGACGGTGACGAGCAGTGAAAGAGCAAGCGATCGAGTTGGCATGAAATGACCCAATGAAGAGGAGGAAAGGTGCGGAGCAAGCGTGAGAACAGGAGCGGGATGGTTGCCCTATGCCTGGGCTTGAGCCTCTTCAGGCGTGAGCGCGAGGATGTTCAGGGCATGAATTTCGGTCTGCATCATCTCTCCCAGCGCGCCATAGACGAGCTGGTGACGTTGCAAGGCGCGCAAACTCGCGAAGCGCGCAGAAACGATCTGCACGCGAAAATGTCCTTTGCCTTCGCGTGCGCCTGCGTGTCCAGCATGAAGATGACTTTCGTCAATGAGCTCGACGCTTGCATCCGGGAAGTGCTCGCGAATACGTGCGTGGATTCGATCTGGGCGGGTGCCGGTCGCGGGCGCGTTCATGCTTTGGTGGAGTCGGACGAATCGGCAGGGATCTTCGATGCGATCCACGCGCCCTGAAGAACGGCGAACAGCAGCGTCAGACCGATCATCCCATAGAGCTTGAATGCCGCCCATACGTCGGTGCTGAAGTTGTACGTGATGTACAAGTTCACCGCTCCGATGATCGTGAAGAAGGCAATCCACATCCAGCTGAGCTTGAGCCACAACGGTCGCTCGAGCGCGACGTTTCCGGATAGCATGCGTTCGATGATCGGCCGCTCGCCGATGAAATGGCTCAACAAGAATCCGGCGGCGAATAACCAGTTGACGACGGTGACCTTCCACTTGATGAACATTTCGTCGTGAATGGCGAGCGTGAGCCCGCCGAAGACGAGCACCAAGGCCGCCGAGATCAACGCCATCGAGCTCACCTTGCGGTGCCGGATCCATTGCACCAACGTTTGCACTAGCACCGCGACGATGATGACAGCAGTCGCGACATAGATATCCGTCAGCTTGTAGGCAACGAAGAAGGCGATGACCGGGAAGAAGTCGAAAAGAAGCTGCATGTCGGTCTGGGGTGGCTCGCGGGAGGTCGTATCATACGCGGAAGGTCGGGAGATGACAGTTGGCCGCTTGAAAGACAGCGGTCGAGCTCAGTCGTTCAATCTGGCTTTGTAAATACCGCCTTTGAGAACGAATAGGTCGTATAGGCAGACGAGTTCAGTCGTGACGAGTCGCTACTTCGAAGTTCACCCCAAAGATCCACAGCCGCGTTTGATCAAGCAAGCGGTCGAGATCATTCGCGAGGGAGGCGTCGTGGTCTATCCGACGGACTCGAGCTATGCCCTTGGCTGTCACATTGGCGATAAGGCAGCGATGGAGCGCATCGCGCGAATTCGCCAAACGGACAAGCACCATCACTTCACGCTCGTGTGTCGCGATCTATCGGAGATTGCGAAGTACGCGCGTGTGAGCAATCAGCAGTACCGCACGCTGAAGGCATTCACTCCGGGTCCTTACACATTCCTGCTCGAGGCAACGCGCGAAACGCCCAAGCGGCTTCAGAATCCCAAGCGGCGCACGATCGGGATCCGCGTGCCCGATCATCCGGTGCCGCGCTCGCTTCTCGAGGAGCTCGGCGAACCCCTGATGAGCTCAACCCTGATCCTTCCGGGCGAACAAACGCCTATGAGCGACGCGCGTGAAATCCAGGAACGCCTGCTCCATTCAGTCGATGCCGTCATCGATGGGGGCAATTGCGGCTTCGAGCCCACGAGCGTGGTCGATCTCGCCGGGCCTGGGCCAATCGTGGTCCGCGAGGGCAAGGGAGATGTGAGCGTGTTTCGATAGGCGCAGCTCCCGTATAATGCCGGCCCTGCCGCTCGACTTACCTTGGTCATCCAACAAAGCTTCGTAAAACATTGATTCAGCGCGGCGTCACTCTGACCGAAGCAGGTCGGGAGTCACAGCCGGCACTTACCTTTAGAGGATTTCCTGGCATTGAGCGCATCGAGTAGTACGACACGGCGGGTTCTTTCCGGTATGCGCCCAACAGGGGCGCTGCACCTGGGCAACTATCACGGGGCGCTAAAGAACTGGACCGAGCTGCAGTACCAGTACGAGTGCTACTTTTTCGTCGCTGACATTCATGCGCTGACGACCGGCTACGAAGACACTTCTTCTTTGCACGACCACGTGTGGGAGATGGTGATCGACTGGCTAGCAGCAGGCATCAATCCAGCGAGCGCGACGCTCTTCATTCAGTCGCGCGTCCCGGAGCACTCTGAGCTGCATCTTCTGTTGTCCATGATCACGCCGCTCGGGTGGCTCGAACGTGTGCCGACGTACAAGGACCAGCAAGAGCAGCTTCGAGATAAGGATCTCGCTACTTACGGTTTCTTGGGCTATCCGCTGCTGCAGAGTGCCGACATCCTGCTCTACAAGCCGATGTACATTCCTGTCGGTGAGGATCAGGTGGCGCACGTAGAGATCACGCGCGAGGTCGCGCGCCGTTTCAATCACGTCTACGGCAAGGAGCCAGACTTCGAGATCAAAGTCGAGAAGGCATTGAAGGCGCTCGGCAGCCGCAATGGGAACCGCTACAAGGAGTTACGTCGGCAATATCAAGAACAAGGCGATGCCGATGCGCTCGACAAGGCCCGCGCGCTGCTCGATGGCAATGCGCGTTTGACGCTCGCCGATCGCGAGCGTTTGATCGGCTATCTCGAGGGAACCGGTCGCAGCATTCTCGTGGAGCCGGAAGCGTTGCTTACCGCGACGCCGAAGGTGCCGGGACTCGACGGTCGCAAGATGTCCAAGTCGTACGGCAACACGATCGGTCTTCGCGAAGAGCCAGATTCCGTTGCCAGGAAATTGAAGACGATGCAAACGGATCCTGCGCGCGTGCGTAGGACCGATCCGGGCGATCCTGAAAAATGTCCGGTCTGGGATCTTCACAAAATCTATTCTGACGCGGACACTCAGGCCTGGGTGCAGCAAGGGTGCCGTTCGGCCGGCATCGGCTGTCTCGACTGCAAGAAGCGCCTCGCCGATCGAGTCGTGGCCGAGATCACGGCGATCCGCGAACGCGCGCAAGAGTTCGAGCAGAATCGCGACCTCGTACGCGGCATCATCGCGGAAGGTTGCGAGCGCGCGCGCGACGTGGCGCGCCAAACGCTCGAAGAAGTGCATCAGGCGATGGGGATGAATTACCGGTGAAGCCCGAATTGAAGCTCGTCGAGGACACAGGCTCGCAACTCGAAGCGGACAAGCTCGAGGCCGAGGCGCCACAGCAGACGGAAATGCCGTTCGCGGTCGTGGAAGGCGAGCCCGTCACAGAGCTGCCGCGAGATCTCTACATTCCTCCGGATGCGCTCCAGGTCTTCCTCGAAGCCTTCGAAGGTCCGCTCGATCTGCTGCTGTATCTGATCCGCAAGCAGAACCTCGACATTCTCGACATCCCGATTGCCGAGATCACGCGTCAGTACATGCAGTACATCGACGTCATGGCTGATCTGCAGCTCGAGCTGGCGGGTGAATATTTGCTGATGGCTGCGATGCTGGCCGAGATCAAGTCGCGCATGCTGTTGCCGCGCGTGGCAGCGTCCGAAGGTCAGGAAGAAGAAGATCCGCGCGCAGAGCTCGTGCGCCGCTTGCAGGAATACGAGCGTTTCAAGAAAGCTGCCGAGGATATCGATCAACTCACGCGACTCGAGCGAGACACGCTACCGACCTCAGCCGAGTTGGTCGAGCGCAAGGTCGTCAAGGTCCTCCCGCAGGTCACGCTTCAAGAGATGCTGGTCGCGTTCAAGGATGTGCTCGCGCGCGCCGAGATGTTCGCGCACCATCACGTGGCGCGTGAGCGTCTATCCGTTCGTCAGCGCATGTCCGATATCTTGAGCGGGTTGCGCGAAGCCGCGTTCATCGAATTTCCGCAGCTCTTCCGGCCCGAGGAAGGACGCATGGGCGTGACGGTCACGTTCATCGCGATCCTCGAGCTCATGAAGGAAGGTTTGGTGGAAATCGTCCAAGCTGAAGCGTATGCCGCGATTCACGTGCGAACTGCATCGGCGGCGCGCAAGTTGACGGTCGTCGAAGGCGGGATTGCTGAGGCGGATGCAGAAAACGAAGCTGCGCTCGCTCAGCCTGCACATCCCGACGAGAACGAGCTCGATGACGACGATGATGATGACATCTCGGATTCGGGTGCGGACAATTCAGAAGGCGAGAGCGAGACGCGCGCTTCGGACGAGTCTGTCGCTGCAGACACTGTGACCGACGACCCCGACGTTGGGCATGATGACCAGATGGATCCATCGGCATCCGAGCACGCGATCGAAGAGATGAATGTCGAACAGCAGGGTTCCGGCGAGGAAGCGGACGATCCCGAGAACGGTACAACGCGATGAACGAACACGATCTCAAGCACATCATCGAAGCGACTTTGCTGGCGGCCGGACGGCCCGTCCCGACTCAGCAGCTACTCGATCTTTTCGACGAGCGCGAGCGACCTGCGCCTGAGCTGCTGAAAGCGGCGCTGGATCTGCTCGCCGCTGACTATGCGGAACGGGGCATCGAGCTCATCGAGGTTGCGAGCGGCTGGCGCATTCAGGTGCGCGAACGCGTCGCGGATGTCGTTTCGCGCTTGTGGCAAGAGCGACCTTCGCGATACTCGCGTGCATTGCTCGAGACACTCGCGCTCATCGCGTATCGCCAACCGATCACGCGCAGTGAAATCGAAGAAATCCGCGGTGTGTCGATCAGCTCTACGATTATGCGCACGCTCCAGGAACGCAATTGGATTCGCACCGTGGGACATCGCGAGGTGCCGGGTCGACCGGAGCTTCTGGGCACGACGCGTGACTTCCTCGATTACTTCGGCCTGAAAAGCCTGGATCAGCTGCCGACGCTCGCCGAGCTCAAAGACGTCGAAACGATCGGCGTGCAGCTCGAGCTGCCGGCTGGAGAGGTGGCGCAGTCGGCGGCCAGCGATGAGGCTGAAGGCGAAGTTGCTGCGGCCGACGAAACCGAATCCTCGAGCGAGTCGAGCGATGAGAGCACGAGTGAAGACTCGGAGCTTCTTGCCGCCGGTGCTTCTGAGGATGATGACGGCGACACGGATGACGACGAGGATGCGGCGCCCACGCTGGTTGCTTCGGTAGAAGATGATGCAGCGGGGCGTGAGATTCGCGAGCCGCCAACCGAACTCTAGCTTTCAAGAACGCCCTACTGGCGCGAGGTCGCGCTCCGGGCAGAGCTGGTGGATTCGTCTCGTTTGCCAGCCGTTGCTCCGTTCCGTACTTCACTGTTTACTCTTCCGATGTCGGAACGTCTCCACAAACTGCTCGCACAGTACGGCCTAGGCTCTCGACGCGAGATCGAGAAATGGATGCAGGAGGGGCGCGTCCTCATCAATAACCAGCCCGCGCAGCCCGGTGATCGTTACAGCGCGGGCGACAGGGTCGTGGTCGATGGGAAGGACGTTTCCTCGCGATTGAGGGTCTCGGTCGGCGCGCAAGTCCTGATCTATCACAAGCCCCAGGGGCAGCCGATCACACCGCGCTCGAGCGATGCGGAAGCGGACGTCGAAAGCAAATCCGTGATGGAATCGTTACCCAGTCTGCGCGGCGCGCGTTGGTTGGTGATCAACACCATGCAGGCGGGCGACAGCGGGTTGTTGTTGGCAACGAGCGATGGACGCCTCGCCGATGCATTGCGACGTCGAGCCGAGACGACACCTGCTGCTTACGTGGCCCGCGTGCTCGTCCCGTTCCCGGAGTTCGATATCGAAAGCATCCCGCGCATCGTCCAATACGACGACGATACCATCGAGTTCGAGAGCGTCGAAGCGGCGGGTGGAGAGGGCACGAATCGCTGGTTTCTCGTGAAGTCGCAGCGCTCGCATCGTCGAGCCGCTGTGCGCGCCCTGTTCGAAAGTCGCGGCCTCAAGGTCAGCCGCGTGGTGCAGGTACGTTTTGGCGATCTCGAGCTACCCCGCGACTTACCTCGCGGGCGCCATCGCGCGTTGACCGACAAGCAGGTTGCCGCGTTGTACGCGCTCGCAGGATTGTCGCCTCCGAGCATTGAGAAGGAGCGGCACGATCGCCGTAAAGCGGGCCGCGGCCGAGCCGGAGGTCCGCGAGGTGCAACCGGAAAGAGATCTCACAAGAAGAACGGCCCACGCAGGCCTACTGGCACTCGACGGTCTGGCCGTTGATCCCCTTGCTATCGATCCCGAGTAGGAACAGATAAGGATTCACCACGGATTCTGGGGCCGGTAGTGTGCTGCGGTCCTCTGCCGGATAAGCCTGTAAGCGCATGTTCGTGCGAACTTTGCCCGGATTGATGCTGTTCACGCGAATCGACTTCGTGCTCTCGAGCTCGTCAGCCAACAGATGCATGAGTCCATCGCTCGCCCACTTCGACACGAGGTAGGCGCCCCAGAACGCCCGAGGACGCGCGACGACGCCGCTCGAGGTGAAGATGACGGATGCATCCGGAGCGCGGCGCAGTAGCGGCAAACATGTTCGCGTGAGGATGAATGGCGCGTTGACGTTGACGTGCAGCGTGCGCATCCATTTCGCAACGTCGTGATGTTCGATCGGCGCGCGTTCGCCAAGCATTCCGGCGTTGTGAAGCAAGCCATCGAGTCGGCCGAACTCTTTGTCGATCGCGGCCGCGAGTTGTTCGTACTCGGACGGACCTGCCTTCTCGAAGTCGAGCGGCAGGATGGACGGCCGCGGCTGGCCCGCTTGCACGATCGAGTCATACACGGACTCAAGCTTACGTACGTTGCGCCCATGAAGAATGACGCTCGCGCCGTGGGCGGCAGCAGCGAGCGCGACCGCCTTGCCGATCCCTTCGCTAGCTCCTGTGATGAGAACGATGCGATCGCGCAAGAGATTAGGTGGCGGGGAGTAGGTACGTGCGTCCATTGTCTTTGAGTCACGGAGTGACGAGGTGACGGAGTCAGAGAAAGGCGACGCAATACTTTCGCGATCGTCCCGCGACGTCAACACTTCTGAAGTGATAGGTGAGGAGGCGAAGTCAGAAGGGCTCGACACTGTGACGACCGCTACGCCAATGGTGTTCCTGTTCTGACTTCGTCACTCCGTCACTTGCGTCGCCGCCGGCGTGCCTCTCTCCACGCGATCCACGGTTTTTCGATGGGTCCAAGCTCGATCCGTTCGGACGCGACGTCAAAGTCGCGGCTTGCGATGCGTTCGAGGAGTGCATGGTGGAGCGCTGCTAGGACGCGCAGCGGTCGTAGCGCTTCGTGAATCTCATCGCTCGGCAATCCAGCGCCAAGATCCTCCTGCGCAGTTCGCTTCGTCTCCTGCAGCGTAGCTCGTAGGTTTGCACCGACCTCGCGAGTATCCAGCTGCTCGGGGCGCACCGAATGCTGCTCGAGCAAATCCAGCGGCAGATAGATTCGTCCATCGCGCGCATCTTGTCGCAGGTCGCGCACGATCTCTGCTTGACGGATGCCGGCGCCCATCTTGTTAGCGGCGGCTCTCGTTCGATCATCGAGCGCGCCCTCTGTTGTGAGCTGATCCGCAACGAGCTCCATGACGGCTCCTCCGCTGCGCGCACAATAGGCGCGCAGCTCGCGTGGGCTCGTATACGTCATGCGCGCGAGGTCCATGTCGGCTGCCGCTAAGACCTCGTGCCATTTCGCGAACACCGCGCACGGTCCCAACGCGCTCTCGTGAAGGATCTTCGTCGCTGGGTGCTGAGGTGATCCGTTGATGAGACGGTCGACTTCGCCGCGCCACCAACGCAAGCGCGTATGGGCGACATCGTGATTTGCGCTCTGGGCGGACTCGCGAATCTCGGCCTCCACGATGAATAGAGCGGTGAGCGCCTCGCGCCGCTCTTCTGGCGTGTAGAGCAGCGCGAAATAGCGCATCGAACCGGGCGGAGCCGCTCGGTTGACGAGAGAGCTGTCTAAAGCGGATGCGGTTGTCACGCGTGAATGCTGGTTACGAGTGCGAGCCCGCCGGTTTCAGACGTTTGCCGCGTCCTTCGTGTCGCCCGGAGCGGACCCACCTTCGAGGGAATCCTTCGACTTCTCCGACAACATCGTTTCGATGTCGCGCTGTGCTGGCGAGAGCTGCGGTTCGCGGGTCAAGCGATCGACGGGCTCGAGCGTCTCGATCTCGCGGTCGGGGCGCACGCCGAGCTCGGTGAACTTGCGGGCACCGGGCAGGACCTGCCGTTCCAGCGAGCCGACTGCACTGTTGAAGGAATCGACGGTGTTTCCGAGGCTGCGTCCAAGCCGACTCAAGTGTCCGGAAAACACTGCGAGGCGGCGATACAGATCTTCACCGAGGCCGCGGATCGTTTCCGCGTTGTGGGCGAGCGCCAGTTGCCGCCACCCGTAAGCCACCGCTTTGAGAAGTGCGACGAAGCTGGAGGGCGTCGCGATGATCACATCCTGGCGAATGGCATCCTCGAGCAGGTTAGGACTTTCTGCCAAAGCCGCGGACAGGAATTGGTCCCCCGGAATGAAGAGAATGACAAAGTCGGGACTCTTCTCGAATTGACTCCAATAGCTCTTCGCACCGAGCTGCCGTACGCGTTCTGCGATCGCCTGCGCGTGACGACGCATCGCGGCCGCGCGCTCTTCATCGGTCGCCGCGTCCACACCATCGAGATAGGCATCCAGGGGCGTCTTCACGTCCACGATCAGATCGCGTCCATCGGGCATGTGGACGATCATGTCAGGACGCAGGCTGCCTTCATCGGTGCGAACATGGACCTGCTCGACGAAGTCGCAGTGCTCGACCATGCCCGCGAGCTCCGCGAGACGGCGCAGCGTCATCTCGCCCCATTGGCCCCGCACTTCCGGGCGTCTCAGCGCGTTCACCAGCGTGCGAGTCTCTTTCTGCAGCGCCTGCTGTCCGAGCGCGACGGCTTCGAGAGAGCTTTTCAAACTGCCGAATGTTTCGGCGCGCTCCTTTTCGATGCGTTGAATCTGCTGCTCCGTCTTGAGCAGCGCTTCTCGAATCGGCGTCAGCATCGTCTCGATCGCTTTCTCTTTGGCAGTCAGCGTCGCTGCCGCGGATTGCTGATGCTGACCGAGGTGCTCGCGTGCGAGCCTGAGAAATAGCTCGCTATTGGACCGCAGCGAGGCGCCTGCAACCGTATCGAAAGATGCGCGCAGATGTTCCATCGCGCGCTCCAAAGCGGCGCTGCGCTCACGCTCGAGTTGTTCGTCCGTCTTGAGCTGCGATTTCAGTACGGCAAGCTCGATGTGCACGGCCTCAGAGCGCTTGCGACCGAACCACGCGGCCGCGAGTGCGCCGACGATGAGGCCAATGAGGAGAGCGGCGATCGCGATGAGAATGGGTATGCTGGATCCAGACATCTGAGCACGGAAGCTTCGTTGCGTGAGCGATAGTGTGTGGCGAAGCGACTCGCCAGACAGTCTAACTCAGCTAATTGGAACGAGGTGCGGCGCTAACGCTTGCAGTATCTGAAACACGCCACGTAGTTGACGTCGACGTTAGCGCTCAAGCGCGCGACGTTCTCGAAAGGATCGTACGCAAGGCCACTCAGATCTTCGAGCTCTAAATCCGTAGCGCGAGCCCAGCGAGCCAGCTCCGACGGGCGGATGAAACGCTCGTACGTATGCGTACCGCGCGGCAGGAGATTGAGCACGTACTCGGCGCCTACTACTGAGAGCAGATAGGACTTGAGGTTGCGATTCAGGGTGGACAGAAACACGTAGCCGTCCGGTTTCACGAGCGTGCTCAACGCACGCAACACGCTGCCCGGGTCCGGCACATGTTCAAGCATCTCCATGCAGGTCACGACGTCGTAGGTCTGCGGCCGCTGCAGAGCGTGGGTCTCGGCGGATTGGCGTAGATACTCGATCTCGAGTCCAGTCGATAGCGCGTGCAGCTCAGCCACTTCAACGGTGAGCGGCGCGAGATCGATTCCTGTGACGGTTGCGCCATCGCGAGCCATCGCTTCGCTCAACAATCCGCCCCCGCAGCCCACATCGACGACGCGCTTGCCGTGCAGAGGCACACGCGCCTCGACATAGGCGAGCCGCACGGGGTTGAGTGCATGGAGCGGCTTGAACTCGCCCTGCGGATCCCACCAACGCTGTGCAGTGGCATCGAAGCGCGCGAGCTCGGCCGGGTCGTGGTTGGATGCGTGAATCATGAACCTATCGCATGGGTGATTCGTTGACGCCAACGTTCTGCGCGGGCGAGGAGGTCCGACTGATCGAGCCGTGTGAGACGCGACTCGGCAACGAGCGGCCGCCCTGCAACCCACACATCGCTCACCTGATCGCGGGAGGCAGCGAAGACGAGATGCGCCGCGACGTCATAGACGGGCTGCGTATGCGCGCGAGCCAGATCGATGCAACACAGGTCAGCCCATTTGCCAGGTGTCAGCGAACCGATGACCTCGCCGAGACCCAGTGCTCGGGCGCCGTTCAAAGTCGCGAAGCGGAGCCATTCCTGGGCCTCGATGCCGACATGCGCAGATGGAAACCCGCGGGCCAGAAGCGCTGCGGTTCGAACCTCGTCCAGCATGCTCAGATCGTTGTTGCTCGCCGCCCCGTCAGTTCCGATCGCGACATTGATATCGCGCGTATTGAAACGGGCGATGGGCGCGATTCCGTTCCCGAGCTTGAGGTTCGATTGCGGGCAGTGCACGACGCTCACACCCGCGAGCGCGCACGGCTCGATCTCGGATTCATCGACATGGACCATGTGCACGGCGCTCAAGAGCGGGGACAGCAAGCCCAGCCTCTCCAAGCGCGCGATGGTCCGCTCCTCTGCGTGCAACGCGTCTGCGGGCGTCTCATTGACGTGCATCGTCATCGGTAGTTCGAGCTCGTCCGCCGCGCGGCGCACTCGCATGAGCGTTTCGTCCGAGAGGGCCCAAGGTGCGTAAGGCGACAGACTCGTCGTGACGAGCGGGTCGCCACGATATTCATCGTGCAGGCGCAAGCCTTTCTCGAGACACTCTCCTGCGGACTCTGCCCAGCTCGTTGGTTGCTCGACGACGGGCAAGCCGATGCACGCGCGCATCTGCGTACCCGCGACAACCTGCGCGACGATCTCAGGGTAAAGATGCATATCGCCAAAGCAGGTCGTGCCGCTCGTGAGCATGTCGGCAATCGCAAGCTCGGTTCCATCGCGCACGTACTCGGCATCGATCCAACGCTTCTCGAGGGGCCACACCTGAGTCTTGAGCCAGCGCTCGAACGAGGCGCTCTCCGCCGCGCCACGCAGCAGAGTCATGGCCGCGTGCGTGTGCGCATTGACGAAGCCTGGGAGCAGCACGTGGTTCGGCCGATCGATCCGTGAGCTTGCAACGTATGTGCGCGCAAGCTCCTCGCAGGGTCCGATTGCAACGATGCGCCCGGCCTTAATGGCGAGCGCATGATGCTCCAACACGCGACCTACCGGCTCGATGGGTACGATCCAGCGGGCACTGATCAGCGTGTCGATATTGTCCATGCAATCGGCCGTTCTGAAGAGGCGCGAAGTATAGCCCGGCAGCGACTCGATGGGCCTTCGCGAGCCGCGTGAAGAATGTGAGCTAGCAGGAAGAGCCGAGAAGTGGCGATAAAGTTTGGCTCTCGCGGGACTAGATCAGCGCTCGCTTTGAATGCATCCAGACGATTCGGTTAGCCGCCTGATTGTGCTAAGATTCGGCACTTCATTGCCTCGGGTTCGGGTCACTCATTTCGAGGCTAAGTTCGTGGGCTGCCTGGTCGCGCATGACGCGGCCGATGCCGGCGGTTCTCACAGTCGCAATAGGTCGACACGGGTCGAAATACAGGTCTAAACGGGCCGGACACAAACGCTGCATGGCTGAAATCGCGCGCGAAATATTGCACGTCAATCTCGAAGACGAGATGAGACAGTCGTACCTCGACTATGCGATGAGCGTCATCGTCGGGCGTGCGCTTCCCGACGTACGCGACGGCTTGAAGCCGGTACATCGGCGCATTCTGTTCGCGATGCACGAAAGCAATAACGTCGCGACGCGTCCGTACGTGAAGTGCGCTCGCGTCGTGGGCGATGTGCTCGGTAAATACCATCCGCACGGCGATACCGCGACCTACGATGCGCTCGTGCGCATGGCGCAGTCGTTCTCGATGCGCTACTTGCTCGTCGACGGTCAGGGCAACTTCGGCTCCATCGATGGCGATCCACCGGCGGCGTATCGATACACCGAATGCCGAATGACGCCGCTCGCGTCCGAGCTGCTGGCTGATATCGACAAAGAGACTGTCGACTTCGTCGACAACTACGACGGCAAAGAGCAAGAGCCTGTCGTACTGCCGACACGCGTACCGAATCTGCTCGTCAACGGCGCATCCGGAATCGCGGTCGGCATGGCGACGAACATTCCGCCGCACAACCTGGGCGAAGTGATCGGTGCATGCATTGCGCTCATCGACGATCCGAACATTTCTATCGGCGGCCTGATGCAGCACATTCCGGGTCCGGATTTTCCGACCGCTGGAATCATCAACGGTTCTCAAGAAATCGCATCCGCTTATCTGACCGGTCGTGGGCGTTTGTACGTGCGTGCGCGTACGACGGTCGAAGAGGACGAGAAAGGGCGCCAGACGATCGTCATCACCGAGCTTCCGTACCAGGTCAACAAAGCCCGATTGTTGGAGCGAATCGCCGACCTAGTTCGCGAGAAAGTCATCGAAGGCATCGCCTCAGATGGTTTGCGCGATGAATCGGACAAAGACGGTATGCGCGTCGTCGTCGAGCTCAAGCGCGGCGAGGTTGCTGACATCGTCCTGAACAACCTGTTCAAGCACACGCCGATGGAGTCGGTCTTCGGCATCAACATGGTCGCTCTGCAAGACGGCCAGCCGAAGCTGCTCAACCTCAAGGAGATGCTCGAAGCCTTCCTGCGTCATCGCAGGGAAGTCGTCACTCGCCGCACGATCTACGACCTGCGCAAGGCGCGTGAACGAGCGCATATCCTGGAAGGTCAGGCGGTAGCGCTTGCGAACATCGACGAGGTGATCGCGGTCATCAAAGCTTCACCCTCGCCAGCAGAGGCAAAAGTGGCCCTGATGGGGCGCGCATGGCCCGCGGGCGCAGTGCCGCAGATGCTCGAGCGCGCGGGGCAGGTTGCGACGCGCCCAGACGGTCTGACCGATGAATTCGGTTTGCAGCCCGATGGTTATCATCTGTCGGACGCGCAAGCGCAAGCCATTCTGGATCTGCGACTGAATCGCCTCACCGGACTCGAGCAGGACAAGATCTGGCAAGAGTTCCAAGACTTGCTGGCGCAGATTCAGGACCTCGGCGACATTCTCGCGCGACCCGAGCGCTTGCTGAGCGTCATTCGCGGCGAGCTAGAAGACATGCGAGCGAAGTATGCAGATCCGCGCCGCACGGAAATCATCCAGGATCATTCCGATCTCACGATCGAAGATCTGATCGAGCAGCAAGATGTGGTCGTGACGCTGTCCCACGGCGGTTACGCGAAAGCGCAGCCCGTCACTGTGTATCAGGCGCAACGCCGCGGCGGCCGCGGCAAGGCAGCGACGAGCGTCAAGGACGAAGACTTCGTCGATAAGTTGTTCGTTGCGAACACTCACGACACGCTGCTGTGCTTCTCCAGTGCCGGCAAGCTCTACTGGCTGAAGGTCTATCAGCTTCCGCAGGCAAGCCGCGGCTCCCGTGGAAAGCCGATCGTAAATCTGCTGCCGTTGCAGGAAGGCGAGCGGATCAACGCCGTGTTGCCGATCCACGAGTTCGAGGAGAACAAGTTCGTGTTCATGGCGACCGCGGCGGGCACAGTGAAGAAGACCTCGCTCGAGGCCTTCTCGCGTCCACGCCAGGCCGGCATCATCGCGATCGAACTGGAGGCGGGCGATCGTCTCGTCGCTGCCGACATCACCGATGGTACGAAGCAGATCATCCTCTGTTCGAGCGGAGGTAAGGCGATCCGTTTCGACGAGAACGATGTTCGTCCGATGGGTCGTACCGCGGCTGGCGTGCGCGGCATCCGTTTACCGGAAGGCGAAGAGGTCATCTCGCTGATCATCCTCAACGAGCCGGGAATGATTCTGACCGCCTCCGAGAATGGCTACGGCAAGTTGACACCGCTCGAGGACTATCCCGTCCACGGCCGCGGTGGCCAAGGCGTGATTGCATTGCAGACTACCGATCGCAACGGTCGCATGGTCGGTGCATTACAAATCAAGCAGGATGACGAGATCATGCTGATCAGCTCGAGCGGCACGCTCGTGCGCACCCCAGTCAGCGACATCTCGGTTCAGGGCCGCAACACGCAAGGTGTGCGCTTGATCCGTCTCGATGAGGGCGATCGCCTCGTCGGTCTCGAATGCATCGTTGCCGAAGGCACGGAAGGCGAGAACGGCGAGAACGGCGAAGCCGTCGATGCTGGCGGAGCCGAGCCCGTCTGACCCACGTCACGTCCGTCGCCTCCATCACTTACATCAATTGCATCACTGAGCTTTATGCGCGTTTTCAATTTCAGCCCTGGCCCCGCCATTCTCCCTGTCGAAGTTCTGGAGCAAGCACGGGAGGAGATGCTCGACTGGCGCGGGACGGGTATGTCGGTCATGGAGATGAGCCATCGCGGTAAGGCGTTTCTCTCGATCGCGCAACAGGCAGAAGCAGATGTTCGTGAGTTGCTTGGCGTGCCGAGCAACTACAAGGTTCTGTTCCTGCAAGGCGGCGCGACGGGTCAGTTCGCGGGTATACCGATGAATCTAACGGCACCCGAAAGCGTGATCGACTTCGTCAACACCGGCGCCTGGTCGAAGAAGGCGATCGGCGAAGCGAAACGCTATGCCAAAGTGAACGTCGCTGCGGATGCGGGCGAGCCATATACCTCGATTCCGGATCCATCGAGCTGGAAGCTCTCTGACAATGCTGCATACGTTCACTACACGCCAAACGAGACGATCGGAGGAGTGGAGTACCACTTCGTGCCGGATGTGAAGGCGCCTTTGGTGGCCGACATGTCCTCGACGATCTTGTCGCGTCCCATCGATGTGTCGAAGTTCGGCCTGATCTATGCGGGTGCGCAGAAGAACATCGGTCCTGCGGGACTGACACTCGTCATCGTGCGCGAGGATCTGCTGGGTAAAGCGCGTCAGGGCACGCCCTCGTTTCTCGACTTCGCGGCCATGGCGAAAGAGGGTTCGATGTTGAACACGCCTCCGACTTACGCGTGGTACATCGCTGGGCTCGTGCTGCAATGGCTCAAGCGCAAGGGTGGCCTCGAAGCGATCGGTAGGATCAATCAAGGGAAGGCAGAGAAGCTGTACGCAACGATCGATGGATCCTCGTTCTACAAGAACCCTGTTGCTAAAGACGCTCGCTCTTGGATGAACGTGCCGTTCACGCTCGCAAAGCCGGAGCTCGACAAGACATTCACGGAAGAGGCGAAGAAGGTCGGGCTGGTGACGCTCGAAGGCCATCGGTCCGTTGGCGGCATGCGTGCGAGTCTCTATAACGCGATGCCGATGGAGGGTGTCGATGCGCTTGTCAGCTTCATGAAGGAGTTCGAGCGCACGCGCGGCTGACCGTCGGAGCGGGTCGTGACTCGCGGGTCGTGACTCGTTCAGAATGACGCGCCGCCGTGCTGGAACCCTGTCGTCTTACGACCCGCGATCCGCTAGTCACGAATCACTATGTCCTTCAAAGTTCTTACTCTCAATAACATCTCCGTCCGCGGTCTCGAACGTCTGCCGCGCGATCGCTATGAGGTCGCCTCGGAGATTGGCCATCCAGACGCGATTCTGTTGCGTTCGGCGGACATGCATTCGATGGAGATTCCGACGAGCGTCAAAGCCGTCGCGCGGGCCGGCGCAGGGACGAACAACATTCCTGTGGCAAGACTCTCGAAGCGCGGTATTCCGGTATTCAATGCGCCGGGAGCGAATGCGAACGCGGTCAAGGAGCTCGTGATTGCGGGTTTGTTTCTGGCCGCTCGCAACATCTGCCAGGCGTGGGAGTACGTGCGGGCGCTAAAGGGAAGCGATCATGAGATCGAAGAGGCGGTCGAGAAGGGCAAGAAGAAGTTCGTCGGATACGAATTGCCCGGGCGCACGCTAGGCGTTGTGGGTCTGGGTGCCATTGGCGTGGAAGTCGCGAACGCTGCACACCTGCTCGGGATGCGCGTGCTCGGCTTCGATCCGCAAATCACGGTGCAGCGTGCTTGGCAGCTGTCCTCCGGCGTCGAGCAGGCGTTGTCGCTGGATGACTTGTTCTCTCGCAGCGATATGGTCACGGTGCACGTGCCGCTCCTCGATGCGACCCGCGGTCTCGTAAATGCGGCTCGGTTGAAGCTACTGCGAGCCACCAGTGTGATCCTGAATTTCTCGCGTGCCGGGATCGTAGATGATGCCGCAGTGATCGAGGCGCTCAACGCGGGCAAGCTGGCTGCTTACGTGTGCGACTTTCCGACCAATCAACTGAAGGATCATCCGAAGGTCGTCGCGCTGCCGCACCTCGGTGCATCTACGGGTGAAGCAGAGGAGAACTGCGCGGTCATCGTCGCAGATACGCTGCGCGAGTTTCTCGAGAACGGTAACATTCGCAACTCCGTGAACTTCCCCGAGGCCATCATGCCGCGTACCGTGGGGGCCGCACGATTGTCGATCGCGAACGAGAACGTGCCGAACATGGTCGGCCAGATCTCGACCGCGCTCGCGGAAGCAAAGCTCAATATCGCCGACCTGTTGAACAAGTCTCGCGGCGAGCTTGCCTATACGCTCATCGATATCGATGGGCCGGTTTCAACGGCCGTGATCGAGAATATCGGGGCAATCCAAGGCGTGCTATCAGTCCGGGCAATCTAGGCGCGAGCCAACACCGTGAGCAGCCGAACTAGAAAAAGAACAGGCAAGGGCGTACGCAGGTCGGCACAGAAGCCGGCTCCCGCTCCAGAGTCGGAGTTGAGCTCTATTCGCGAGAGCATCGATCGAATCGATGAAACGATTCATCAGCTCCTCAACGAGCGCGCGAAGCTTGCGCAGCAGGTCGGCGTTTCGAAGAAGAGCGCGGAGCATCTCAGTCCGGTCGAGTTCTATAAACCCGAGCGCGAAGCGCAAGTGCTGCGCAAAGTGGTAGCACGCAACAAGGGCCCGTTGCGTAACGAAGAAGTCGTGCGCCTCTTTCGCGAGATCATGTCCGCCTGTCTTGCCCAGCAGGAGCCACTGAAGGTCGCATTCCTGGGACCGGAGGGGACATTCTCGCAACAGGCGGTCCTGAAGCATTTCGGCCATTCGGTTCGCGCCTTGCCGCTAGCAGCGATCAGCGAAGTATTCGAAGAAGTGCAGGCGGGGCATGCAGATTTCGGGGTCGTGCCGGTGGAGAACTCTACCGAAGGCACGGTGAACAATACGCTGGATATGTTCATCACGTCGCCGCTCAAGATCTGCGGCGAGATCGAGTTGCGCATTCATCAGAATCTAATGGGTCGCATGCATGGTCTCGAGACCATCGTACGCGTGTGCTCTCACCAGCAATCGCTCGCGCAATGCCGACGCTGGCTGGACGAGCACCTGCCCGGCATTGAGCGCGTGCCGGTGAGCAGCAATGCCGAAGCCGCACGGAGGGCCAGAGACGAGGACGGCACTGCCGCGATAGCAGGCCAAGCGGCCGCAGAGGTTTATGGGTTGAATGTGATCGTGCCAGAAATCGAAGATACCGAGGACAACGCCACTCGCTTCCTGGTAATCGGTCGCAAACTCTTCGCGGCCAGCGGCTACGACAAGACGACGTTGCTGCTTTCGGCAGGGGACACGCAGTCACCCGGTACACTATATCGGCTGCTCGAACCACTCGCTCGTAATAACATCAGCATGACTCGCATCGAGTCGCGTCCGTCGCGTCGCAAGAAGTGGGATTACCTGTTCTTTATCGACGTCGTGGGTCACGCGGATGAGCCTCCGCTGAAGCATGCGCTGGATGACTTGAAAAAGCAGTCTTCCTTGTTCCGCGTACTCGGCTCGTATCCTTGCGCCGTTCTTTGAGCCTAAGTCATGTCGTGCGATCCGATAGCGCTCGTCGCAAAACCCGTTCTCGGCATCGCGCCGTACGTGCCCGGTAAGCCGATCGAGGAGCTCGAGCGCGAGTACGGCATCCACGACAGCATCAAGCTCGCCTCGAACGAGAACCCGTTCGGACCTGGAGCACGCGCACGCGAAGCAATCGCCGCGGCAAGCGCAGAGGTTGGGCTGTATCCCGATGGCAATGGGTTCGCGCTCAAGCAGGCGCTCGCACGCAAGCACGGATGCGACATCGAATGCATCACGCTCGGCAACGGCTCGAACGACGTGCTCGTAATGCTCGCCGAGGCGTTCCTGACGCCGCAAACAGAAGCAGTGTATTCGCAGTACGCCTTTGCGGTTTATCCGATCGCGGTCCAAGCGACCGGCGCGACGGCGCGCGTTGCGCCAGCGTTGGGATCTGAGGACTGCATGCCGCTCGGGCACGATACCGATGCCATGGCTGCGCTCGTGAATGAACGAACGCGTCTCGTGTTCGTCGCTAACCCGAACAACCCCACAGGCACGTCGATCGGTGGAGCGAAGCTCCGCTCGTTCATCGGTTCGCTTCCAACCACGACGCTGATCGTGGTGGACGAGGCCTATATCGAGTATGCCGATTCATCGTTTCCCGATTCGAGTCGCTGGATTCGCGACTTTCCGAATCTAGTCGTGACGCGAACCTTCTCGAAAGCGTTTGGGTTGGCTGGACTGCGTGTGGGCTATGCGCTTTCCGATCCGCGTACTGCCGATGCACTGAATCGCGTGCGACAGCCTTTCAACGTGAACACAATCGCGCTGGCGGCTGCACGCGCGGCGTTGGACGATACGGAGCACGTCGAGAGGTCGGTTGCTGCCAATCGCGCCGGCTTGAATATCATCAAGGCAGGCATGGACCGGCTTGGCTTACGTCACTTTCCAACTCAAGGCAATTTCGTCCTGATCGATTGTGGACGACCTGCGCTTCGAGTCTATGAAGCAATGCTCTGTCGGGGCGTGATCGTTCGACCTGTGGGTGGCTATGGGCTGCCAAATCACTTGCGCATCACAGTGGGAACCGAGGCGCAGAATCAGCGTATGCTTGCGGCCCTGAAGCAAGCACTCAACGATTGCTGATCCACGGCGCCCTTAACTTAACCTGGTTTCTGTCTGCCTCGTCATGTCGAACTACCTCGTCCATCCTGCTACCAAAGTCGGCGGCACGATCCGTGTGCCCGGAGACAAGTCCATCTCTCATCGCTCCTTGATGTTGGGCGGAATCGCAGATGGGGTAACGGAAGTGCGTGGCTTCCTCGAAAGCGAGGACTGCCTTTCGACGATGAAGGCCATGCGTGCCCTCGGCGTGCGCGTCGATCGCACTGGGACGCAAGAGGTGCGCGTGCATGGTGTCGGCCTGCGTGGCTTGAAAGGAGCCAAGCATCCGCTCGACATGGGAAATGCCGGCACCGCGATGCGTTTGATGACTGGTTTGCTCAGCGGACAAGCGTTCGACAGCGAGCTCATCGGCGATAGCTCGCTCATGAAGCGCCCGATGGAGCGCGCCGCGAAGCCGTTGCGCCAGATGGGCGCGCAGATCGAGACCCTGGAAGGTAGGCCGCCGGTGCGTATCAAAGGGGGCGCGAAGTTGCAGGGCATCCGTTACGAGCTGCCGGTCGCGAGCGCCCAAGTGAAGTCGGCCATCCTGCTTGCAGGCCTCTACGCGAGCGGCGATACGATCGTGACTGAACCTGCAGTGACGCGCGATCACACCGAACGTATGTTGCAGAGCTTCGGATGCAATGTGAGCGCCGCTCAGGGCGAAGTTCGACTGACTCCGCCGACTCGGCTGGAAGCCTGTTCGTTGGAAGTGCCGGGTGACTTTTCTTCCTCGGCGTTCTTCATCGTCGCTGGCTCGATCGGGCAAGGCAACGGTCTCACAATTTCCGGCGTTGGCATCAATCCGACGCGTACGGGCCTTCTGGACATCCTTGCGCTCATGGGGGCCGATCTGCGCGTCGTGAACCATCGCTCGGCAGGCGCGGAGCCAGTCGCCGACATCGAGGTGCGTCCGGCCAAGCTCAAGGGCATCCATGTTCCCGAACATCTGGTGCCGCTCGCGATCGACGAGTTTCCCGTGCTGTTCATCGCGGCAGCTTGCGCCGAAGGCGAGACGCTGGTGACGGGCGCAGAAGAACTGCGCGTGAAGGAGAGCGACCGCATTGCGGTCATGGCCGAAGGACTCACGGCCATGGGCGTGCAATGCGAGGTTCTGCCGGATGGCATCCGCATTCAAGGCAGATCGACCGCACAGGTGTTCTCTGGCGGAAGCATCGATAGCCATGGCGATCATCGCATCGCGATGTCGTTCTCCGTTGCGAGTCTGCGCGCTGCCGCACCAATTCGTATCGCGGACGTCACGAACGTGGCGACCTCGTTCCCGGATTTCCCCGGGGTGGCTCGGGCGGCAGGTTTGAACGTGGAATTGATCTGACGCGAAGGATCCGGATCGTGGGCACAGGGGCAAAGAGCGATCCCTCTGGCTACAGCCTACAGCCTACAGCCTGCGGCCCAAATGCAGTGCCGGTTATCACGATCGATGGCCCAAGCGGATCGGGGAAGGGCACGATTGCGCGCCTGATTGCGATGAAACTCGGCTGGCACCTCCTAGACAGTGGCGCGCTCTATCGACTCGTCGCCCTTGCGGGCGTCCAGCGAGGGCTTCAGCCGGACGACGAAGAAGCGCATGCAGGAATTGCCCGGAGTCTGAACGTAATCTTCGGAGTGGGGGCCAACGGCGAGGAGCAGATGTGGCTCGAAGGCCGGGAGGTGAGCACTGCCATTCGGAGCGAGCAGGCTGGCGCGGGTGCCTCGCGCGTCGCCGTCATGCCCGGGGTACGGGCTGGCCTGTTAGAGCGCCAGAGAGCGTTCGCAAAGCCCCCAGGGTTGGTTGCGGACGGCCGGGACATGGGCACGGTCATTTTCCCCACGGCCGAGCTCAAGATCTTCCTGACGGCGAGCGCTGAAGAACGGGCGCAACGCCGCTATAAGCAGTTGAAAGACAAGGGTCTGGATGCTAACCTCGCCGCCCTTTCGCTGGAGATCGCCGAGCGCGATCGGCGGGACGCAAGCCGCGCGATCGCACCACTCAGGCCAGCTGACGACGCCGTCATCGTGGACTCAACCTCGATGCCGATTGATGCAGTCGTCGCTCGCGTGCTTGAGCTGGCCGCCGCACGTTTCCCGGTGAAGATTTAAGCAGGCTAAGAGCAAGAGCTGAACGGTCGAGTGCGCCGCCGCGCGTGCGCTCGGCCTTCTATTTCTCGCCGATCGCCTGCTGTAGGACGTTTCGTGGCTCCGCGCCGGATGCGCGGTTTAAATCAACAGCCCCTCGTGTGCCGGGACGGCCTCAAGGGATAGCGGGTCGCTGAGCGGCCCCGGAAGTACTCATGACCGAAAGTTTTGCGCAACTGTTCGAAGAAAGCCTGGCCTCCCAGAGAATCAAGCCAGGTGCCATCCTGACCGGACGCGTCGTCGATGTCGGACCCGATGTGGTCCTCGTCAACGCTGGATTGAAGAGCGAAGCCGTCATCCCGGTCGAGCAATTCAAGAACGACCGCGGTGAGATCGAAGTCAGCGTCGGCGATGACGTCGAAGTGGCCCTCGATAGCGTCGAGGACGGCTCGGGCGAGACCCGTCTGTCCCGCGAGAAGGCCAAACGTGCTCGCACCTGGTCGCGTCTCGAACAGGCGTTCGAAAAGCAAGAGATCGTCAAGGGCGTGATCAATGGTCGCGTGAAGGGCGGCTTCACCGTCGAGATCGATTTCGTGCGCGCCTTCTTGCCAGGCTCCCTCGTCGATGTGCGCCCCGTGCGCGATCCGTCGTACCTGGAAGGCAAGACCCTCGAATTCAAAGTCATCAAGCTCGATCAGAAGCGCAACAACGTGGTTGTCTCGCGCCGCGCGGTGGTCGAGCAGGAATACAGCGCCGAGCGCACCGAGTTGCTCGAGAAGCTGCAGGAAGGCGCGGTCGTGCGCGGCACGGTCAAGAACCTCACCGACTACGGTGCGTTCGTCGACTTAGGCGGTATCGATGGTCTCTTGCACATCACCGACATGGCGTGGAAGCGCGTCAAGCATCCCTCTGAGGTGGTGACCGTCGGTGACGAGATCGACGTTCGCATTCTGAAGTTCGACCGCGAGCGTCAGCGCGTCAGCCTCGGTATCAAGCAGCTGGGCAACGATCCGTGGCAGAACATCGCACGTCGCTATCCGACCGGCACACGTCTTTTCGGTAAGGTCACGAACATCGCCGACTACGGCTGCTTCGTCGAGATCGAAGAGGGCGTCGAAGGCCTGGTGCACGTCTCCGAGATGGATTGGACGAACAAAAACGTCAATCCTTCGAAGGTCGTACATATCGGCCAGGAAGTTGAGGTTATGGTGCTCGACATCGATGAAGAGCGCCGTCGTATCTCGCTTGGTATCAAGCAGTGCCAGGCGAATCCGTGGAAGGAGTTCTCGGATAACTACAACCGCGGCGATCGCGTGAGCGGCCAGATCAAGTCGATCACAGACTTCGGTATCTTCATCGGTCTTGCGGGCGGCATCGACGGCCTCGTGCATCTCTCGGACATCTCCTGGGACGTGCCTGGCGAGGAAGCCGTGCGTAATTATCAGAAGGGTCAGACGGTCGAGGCGATGGTGTTGTCGATCGATCCGGAGCGCGAACGCATTTCGCTGGGCATCAAACAGCTTGCGAAAGATCCGTTCTCGACGTGGATCGCTGAGCATCCGAAGGGCACGATCGTGCGCGGCAAAGTGCGCGAAGTCGACGCCAAGGGCGCCATCATCGATCTCGGCGGCGGCGTGGAAGGCCATCTGCGTGCGTCCGAGCTCTCGCGCGATCGCGTCGAAGATGCTCGCACCATGCTGAAGGTCGACGACGAAGTCGAAGCGAAGTTCACGAACGTGGATCGCAAGAGCCGTACGATCGCGCTGTCGATCAAGGCGAAGGAGATTCACGAAGAAGCCGAAGCAGTGCAGGGCTATCGCGCCGGCGAATCCTCGAGCGGCACGAGCCTTGGCGATCTGCTGAAGGAGCACATCGGAGGCCAGGACGCTTCCTGATTCGAGCCTGTAGGCTGTAGGCTGTAGGCTGTAGCGAGAGAGCGCCGCTCACTTCTGGCTACGGTCTACGGTCTACTGTCTACAGCCTAAGAAGAACAACGGGCCCGACATGACCAAATCGGAACTCATCGAGCTCATTGCAGCGAAGCAGAAGCACCTGCCCGCCAAGGACGTAGAGCTGGCAGTCAAACAGATCCTCGAGATCATGAGCGATGCGCTCGCCCAGGGCGGGCGCATCGAGATTCGCGGATTTGGCAGCTTCTCTCTGCATTTTCGTCCGCCGCGCCAAGGGCGCAACCCAAAAACCGGAGAGACTGTCGCGCTTTCCGGTAAGTACGTTCCCCACTTCAAGCCGGGCAAAGACCTCCGCGAGCGCGTTAACGAGGGCGCGGACAACGCAATCCGAGACTGATTTGAGGCCATAGACCTCAGACTGTAGGCTGTAGCCAGATAACGAGTCGGCGCTGTCATTAACTTAGACGGCGCTGCATCTCGTGATGCTGCAGCCTTCAGCCTACGGTCCATTGCCTCTATGTCCCGTTCTCTTTTTCGTCTATCTCTGGTTATTGCGGCGCTCCTCGCCCTCATCGTGAGCGCGATGAATCAGGAGCGTGTCCCGATCGAGCTCGCGTTCTTGCGGTTCGAGTCCCCGCTCGGTCTGAGTCTCGTAGTTGCCTTCGTGATCGGCATGCTTGCCGGACTCACTTGGCGAATCGCGTGGATCGCAGAGCTCCTCGCCGAGCGTGGACGTCTGCGTCGCGCGCTGCGTCTGGCAGAGTCACAGGTGCGAGCGCAGGCGAGCTCACCTCGCGATGCTCACTGAACCTTCATTCGGTCTTGTGATTGCGCTGTTCGTTGCAGCCGCTGCGGGCTGGTATTTCGGTCGACAGCGGCGCGAGAACCCCAACGAGGAGCAGCGCAAGGAGCTGAAGCGAGGCTATTTTCAAGGGTTGCGCTTCCTCCTGAACGAGGAGCCCGACAAGGCGCTCGAAGTATTCTTGCGAATGGTCGATGTGGACAACGACACGGTCGAGACGCATTTCGCACTGGGCAATCTGTATCGCAAACGCGGCGAAGTGGAACGCGCGATCAGAGTACACGAGAACATCATCGCGCGGCCGGCGTTGAGCGCCGAGCATCGGTCGCACGCTACCTTCGCACTCGCAGAAGACTACTTCGGCGCGGGATTGTTCGATCGAGCCGAGGCGCTGTTTCAGCAGCTCGCGCAGGAGGGCTCTCATCGCGCGGCCGCATTGAGATATCTGGTGCGCATCTATGAGCAACAGCGCGATTGGGAACAGGCGATCTCGTCTCACGAGCGGCTCATTGCAATCGCGTCCGCCGAACACCCCACCGCGATTGCGCACTATCATTGCGAGATAGCGGAGCGCGCGCGAGCGCGACGCGACTTCGACGCGGCTCGTGCACACCTACATCGCGCACGCGAGGCGCAGCGCAACTTCTCGCGCAGCGCGCTCATACGTGCCGATGTCGCGATGGACATGGGCGAGCCCGAACTTGCGGCCGTCTTGTGCCAACGTGTGGTTGAGCTTCATCCGAAACTACTGTCGCTCGCATTGCCGCGCGTGATGCGTGCGCTGCGCGAACAAGGCAGCGCGCAGATGGAGCAGCGCTTCGCGGCATGGATTCGTCCAGAGCCTGCCGCGCGCGCCGAGCTCGCATACGCTGCGATCGTGGCCGGCCTCGAAAACGAAAGCTTCGTGCTCGACTGCTTGCCCGATCTCTTACGCGAAGAACCGAGCCTCGGCGAGATTACGCGTGCCCTTGCCGGTGAGCCCTCCCGATTCACCCCGGATCAGCGTCGCGAGCTCGCACTCGCTTTGGGGAGAATATTGCGACGAACGCAGCGCTATCGCTGCGTCGATTGTGGTTTCGCGAGCACAAGCCATTTCTGGCAGTGTCCAGGGTGTCGAAGCTGGGACGCATTCGCTCCCGTCGCTCTCTTGGATGTGACGCCTGGAATTCATCGCCGCTGAGGCATTCATTTCTGGGTAAACGACGGTATTTTCCCCGTCTCCGCGCGTGTGGACACGGACAGAATCTCTTGGGAGCGAGCAATCACGCTCGACGATCAACATTCAAGCTAAGGAGAGGCGACATGTCGAAGACCAATCGAAGCGGCGCACTGCGCAAGTCTGTGCAACTTCTCGTGGCGAGCCTACTGCCGATTGCCGTATGGGCCGGCCCAGTCGATATCAACAAAGCGGACGCAGCTACTATTGCGAAAGAGCTGCAAGGGGTCGGCCTCAGCCGCGCGCAAGCGATCGTCGAGTATCGCGAGAAGAACGGCGCGTTCAAGTCTGCGGATGAGCTGCGGAAGGTCAAAGGCATCGGGGCTAAGACGCTGGAGCTCAATCGAGCGAACATCCGTGTCGACGGTGCGGCGGCGCCCAAGAAGGCCGGTTGAAGGCGAAGGGGTGGCATTCGAACGAATGCCACCCTGCGGCCCTGTCCCATCATAGATCCTCCACGTCAGGGACCTGGACTTTTCGCACAGGCTAAGGACGATTCGTCGAACCGACGGCCGTCTAGTGCGTTCTCCTTGCTATCATTACTCAACTCATGAGTGGAGGACGCCGAGTGACGAAAGAGATTCGAACGGCCGTATTTCCGGTCGCTGGACGTGGCACACGCTTCTTGCCGGCCACTAAGGCAAGTCCCAAGGAGATGTTGCCGATCGTCGACAAGCCGCTCATTCAGTATGCAGCGGAAGAGGCGCTCGCTGCAGGTGCGCGCAAGCTCGTCTTTATCACTGGAAGCTCCAAGCGAGCCATCGAAGATCATTTCGACACCGATCTCGAGCTCGAGGAAGCGTTGGAAGCGCAGGGCAAAGCTGACCTTCTCAAACAACTCAAAGACATCGTTCCTTCGTGGGCGAGCTGCATCTACATTCGACAGCCATCTCCCCTCGGCCTCGGGCACGCTGTCTGGTGCGCCAAGCCTGTTGTCGGTGACGAGCCGTTCTTCGTACACCTGGCGGATGACTTGATCGACGCTCCTACACCTTGCTTACGGCAGATGGCTGATATCTACGCCGAGCGCGGCGGCAGCGTTCTCGGAGTCGAGACTGTGCCGCGTGCGGAAACCGACAAGTACGGCATCGTCGCGACCGAGGAACGCGAAGGCCGAGTGAGCCGAGTGAAGCAGATCGTCGAGAAGCCGCGCCCTCAGAACGCGCCCTCGACATTGGCGGTCGTTGGTCGTTATGTGCTCTCGCCCACGATCTTCGCGAAGCTGGAGACGACCGGTCGCGGAGCAGGTGGAGAGATTCAGCTCACCGATGCGATCGCAGACCTCCTCGAAGAAGAATCCGTCTACGCGTACGAGTTCGAAGGTAAGCGCTACGATTGCGGCAGTAAGCTGGGCTATCTGCAAGCCACAGTTGAGTTCGCCCTCAAGCATGAAAGCTTAGGGGAGAAGTTCCGCCAGTACCTAACAGGTCTGACCTCGAAAGTTGTCGATAAGTAGATCCCGCCCGGTTGTTCCATGGCGCAAGTCTGGTGCACTGTGCAATGACAGCCGCGCTTCCGCTCTGACTGGTAGTTGACTCGTATGCCACTGGGCGAGTGCCCAGGTGGTGGAGCATGTCATGTCGAACTCTGATCTGCACCGTCGTCGCCAAGCAGCGATCACAAGCGGCATGTCGACGATGCTACCCGTGTACGTCGAGCGAGCTGAGAACGCGGAGCTATGGGACGCGGATGGGCGCCGCTTCATCGATTTCGCCAGCGGCATTGCAGTCGTCAACACCGGGCATCTGCATCCAGCGGTGAAGGCCGCTGTGGTCAAACAGCTCGATGCATTTACGCATACCTGCGTGATGATCACTCCGTATCGCGTGGCAGTGGAGTTGGCGGAGCAGTTGAACGGTTTAGTTCCGGGCACGACACCAAAGAAGACGATGCTCGTAACCACCGGCGCGGAGGCTGTCGAGAACGCGATCAAGATTGCTCGAGCGCATACCCGTCGCCCTGCGGTGATCGCATTCGGTGGCGGGTTTCACGGACGGACGTACATGGCGATGGCGCTCACTGGAAAGGTCACGCCATACAAGGTCGGCTTCGGACCGTTCCCAGGTGATGTCTATCACGCTCCGTTTCCGATCACGTATCACGGTATCAGCACCGAACAGAGCCTCGAGGCGCTCGAGCACCTCTTCAAGTACGATGTCGAACCCGAGCGCGTGGCCGCAATCATCGTCGAGCCAGTGCTGGGGGAAGGGGGCTTTTATGTCGCCCCCGCTGCCTTCCTCAAGGCGCTACGTGAGATCTGCGATCGTCACGACATCGTATTCATCGCCGATGAAATTCAGACCGGATTCGCGCGCACTGGACGCCTGTTCGCGATGGAACACTTCGGTATCGAGCCCGACCTGATGACCATGGCGAAGAGTCTCGCTGGCGGCTTTCCACTCGCAGCTGTCGTGGGCAAGGCGAGCATCATGGATGCGCCAGTGACGGGTGGGTTGGGTGGGACGTTCGCCGCCTCGCCCGTCAGTTGCGCGGCTGCGCTTGCGGTGATCGAGGTGATGAAGCGTGAAAACCTGTCGAACCGTGCTAATCAGATTGGCGCACAGCTCACGCGAAGGTTGAGCGCATTGCAGGCGCGGTTTGATTGCATCGGCGATGTACGAGGACTCGGCGCGATGATCGGTATCGAGCTCGTCAAGAACCGAGATCCTCATCAGCCGGATCCCGAGCTTGCACGGATGCTGATTCAGCGCTGCGGCAGAAATGGTCTCGTCCTGTTGTCTTGCGGAGTGTATGGCAACACGATTCGATTCCTGGCACCGCTGACATCGCCGGAGACAATCATCGAAGAAGGTTTGCAGATCTTCGAACGCTCGCTTGCTGAAGTCTCAGCGAGCTAAGAACGCGAGCTGAGGAGGTGAGCTGAGGAGCTGGACCGTTCGCGTCGTCGCCGCGCTCGCAATAGCGAAGCGAGCGCGAGCAGCTCCCAACCAAGTTGCCCGCCGCCACCGCCACCACCTCCCGACGACGGCGGTGGAGCTGGCGCAGTCGTCGGCGGCTGCACTCGAGGAATGGTGAGAGCAACCGGACACGCGGCACCCGGTGCTAACGGCGACGCAGTCGTTCGTACGTTCATGGCATCGATCGTTACATCCGCCGAATCTAGTACGCCACTGCTGTCGGTGACTGTGAGGCGCAACGTGAACTCACCTGAGGCAGGTGCTGCAACCGATATGCTCGGCTGATTCGTAGCGCTCAATTGCGGCGCTGTTCCACTAAAGGACACGACCGACCATTCATAGGCAGAAAGCGTTCGATTGCATGCTGCCGCGCTCAGGCTTGCATCGAGCGCGACGTTCTGCCCTGGTGAAACCGCGGTGGGAATTTGAATCGAAGCGACAGGCCGGAAGGCGTGGGTCACCGCGGCGCTTGCGTTGAGCAAGCCAGCGCCGCAGGTATCCGTAGTGCAATAGCACTCCGTATCCTGGATATCGTCGGCACCGCTTGGCACGCGGCAATCTGGGATGTTCGCGGTTTGATTCTGTGGAAACGGGTTCGCGCCTTGGCGCAAGCGCTGGATATAGTGCTGGCTCCCGAGCTTGCCGTTGACGGCGTGCATCAGCGCCGCGGTCCCGGCGACCATGGGCGCTGAGAAGCTCGTGCCCACATTAAAGTTGAGCTCATCCGTGTACGCAGAAGTGGACGGCCCAGTTCGCCCGAGATTGGTCGCCGTCACGATCGAAAATAAGCAAGGCTGTCCTGGCCCAGTGTTCACGCAGTTGCCGCCCGGGGCGGCGATCCCGACTTCGGGACCGAGATTGCTGAAGCCTACCTTCGTGCCGACTTGCCGCACGCCTGCGACGCCCAAGACGCTGGGGCAGTTTGCAGGCGCACTCACTGGTCCGCCTTCGTTGCCCGCAGATGCGACGACGAGCACGCCGCGAGCTGCGAGCTCATTCGTGACGGCTTGGTACGCAGACGTACACGCACCTTCACCGCCGAGACTCAGATTGATGATGTTGGCGGGATGAGGGTTGTCAGGAATGCCGGGCACACTCAAGCCCGCTGCCCATCTCATGGCCGCGATGATGTCCGAATCGCGCCCGCCGCACTTGCCCATGACGCGCACGGGTAGGATCCACCCATTCCAGGCGACCCCTGCGATGCCCGCGCCGTTGTTCGTACGTGCCGCGATCACACCTGCTACACGCGTGCCGTGCCACGAGCTGTCGCTGACCTCGCAATCCTCATACCCGGGGCGGCTCAGATCTGCTTGCTCGACCCAATCGCCGGGGTCGGACGGATCGGGATCTCGGCCATCGCCATCGTTTGCACCTATGAAGCTCGAGCTCGACTCGCCTGAAATGAAGTCATAACCCGGTAGCAGCTTGCCGCCTGCGTTTGCAGCAAGCAGATCGGGATGATCGAATCGCACGCCTGTATCCAGCACTGCGATGACAGTACCGGCACTGCCGGTAGTCGTGTCCCACGCCGTCTCCGCGCGCAACGCCGCGACCTGCGAAGTCTGCAGATACCACTGCGTAGAGACGAGCTGATCGTTCGGCAGCGCGTGCACGTGCCGTCTAAGATCGGGTGCTACGAAATCGACATCTGGATTCGCTGCAACGACGGCAAGCGTGGCTTGTAACTCCGCTGCGCTCATTTGCCGCTCGAGCTGCAGGACTTCCAGGTGCGGTGCGAGGGGTAGGGCACTTCGCACCTTCAAGTTGCTGTGACTCTGCAATCCCTGCAGCTTCTCGGATCGCGAGCGATCTGTCTGCGCCTTCCATTGCACGATCAATCGATCGCTGGATTGTGAGCGAGCGCGAGGGAATTCCCCGTTATATTCCTGCGCGCGGGACGTCGAGCACAGCAGGGCCGAAGCCACCATGAAGATTGGCAGATAGAGAGTAGCGACGCCGCGGAGTCGAGCTCGTTTAATCATGGCGGAACATAGTGGCCACGGATCACTCAAGGTGTTCGAGTCTCATCGAGTGTAGAGAGACATACGTTTCAGGAACGTAAACAGTTCACGCTAACGTCATCAAAATACGTCGTGTAAGTCGCTCCAGGACGACAGATGGTTCCGAGAGGCCACCAATGAGACTAAGCGTTCAGCGCGCTCAGCAGTGCCATCGCTGCAGCTGGTGCCCGTTCCTTCGCGCCGTTTATGAAGTAGATAAAGACATCGCGCGCTCCGACTAACAATGGTGTTAAGAGCAGGGGCAGATCGTCAGAAGCTTCTCCCGATGACCACTGATGCGCGCGACGAGCCCAGGTTGCGATCTCCGCATGAGCGTAGCCGGTAGGCTCGCCCGCCACGGCCTCTCGTAAGCGCGCGTACACAAACTCGCCAGTGACATCCGCAATTGCGGGATACTCGTTCGAGTGCGTGTATACGGTTGTGATGCGAAACTTGCGCGCAAGCTCTAGATATTGCGCTGAGCGAAAGCTCTCGTGGCGCACCTCGAGAGCATGGCGCAGCGGCAGCGGTCCGATCGTGTCCGGCAACAGGGCAAAGAACGCTTGAAGATCGGCGGGAGCAAACGCCTTCTCGGGCGGCAATTGCCACAGGATCGGACCGAGCTTCTCTCCGAGCTCCGTGAGGCCGCTGTTGAGGAAGCGCGTCAGCGATTCGGCACCCTCCGCGAGCGCGCGACGTTGCACGATGTGACGCGGTGCTTTGATGGAGAACACGAAATCATCGGGCGTCTCGTCGCGCCACTTCGCGAACACGCTGGCGTTCTGCAGACGGTAGAACGTGCTGTTGATTTCGATCGCGGTGACCTGCCTGCTCGCGTAGTGAAGCTCGCTCTTCTTCGGCAAATCTGGCGGATAGAAAGTTTCTCGCCACGGCTCATAAAGCCAACCGCCGATTCCAACGCGAATCCGAGAGGGATCCGTCGCCGGTTTACTGTTCGTATTCTCCTTTGTCTTTCGAGCGGGTCTGCCCATCTTCGTTGCGCTCTCTCAAGAAACTCGCAAAGCGAGGAACCCCGCTCGCCGTGACGCCATGATAACGATAAGTGATGCGCGTGCCGATGGCAGGCGGATGCGCTCGTTGCGCATCGGTAAAGCCCGTTCCGATTCGGAAGGTCATCCCTTGCGGTGTTCGCACCTCGAGCGCTCCGAGCATGTTCGTGAGCCTCCCTGAGCCTGGTACGTAGCCGATCACTTCCGCCTCAGCATCTAGATAAGGCTTCATCTTGAGAATGTCATTGCTTCGTCCAATGGAATACAACCCACTCTGTCTGCGCAGGATGAGGCCTTCGCCACCGGCGGCGACTACTGCATCGAGCGCCGCCTGCAAACTATGCTCGCTCGCGACTCGCCAGTGCTTGATGGGGTGAATGGTCGTGTCATCGTGAGACGCGATGACCTGCGAGAGGGCCCGCCTGCGCTCGTCGAACGGACCGGGATGCGCGGGCAGATCGAACGCAATGTATCGCACGTGCCCCCATGCTGCGTCGTCAGGGATGCTGTCCCTCACCGTCGCAAGCAGCTCTTCGAATCGACCGCGCCCGATCCACAGCTCGCCGTCGAGCGCTGTTGTCGGCCAATTGCGAGTGAACCAACCGGGCGCAGCAATCGGGTGACCTGCGCGCGTGGTCAGCAGGGTGCCATTCCAGTACGCGCGCACGCCGTCATACTTCTCGCTGATCCAATACTCGTCGAGATCGATTGAATCGGGCTCATAGATCTGCGCCAGCATGAGCGGAGGGGTAAAGGCGGCAACGCTCGCCGACTCTGCTAGCGTGGGGGCGAGGATGGCCGCGGAGAGTGCGTAGCTCAGCAAACGGGTGGTGGTCGGACGCCGATTCATCGTGAGGCCCTCCAGAGGATCTATGTGAATGACAGCATCCAACGCCCGTTGAAGGCGTAGCCATTTCGGCCCATGTGTCGATCTTGTTGACACAGTGGCTCGACACACTCGGCCCTTTGAACGAGGGCACCGAGCGGGCATTATCTGGGATCATCAGAATCCTACAGGACGGATCGAGCCAGGGGGAAAACGTGCGTGCTGCTTTGATTTCGTTCGTTGCCGCTTGCGTAGCCGGATGCGCTGGTGCGCCATCGATGACACCGCGCGAGTACTTGGACGAGCAGACTGCAGCAACCATCACGGTCGTTGCGGAACCGTGGACGTTCAATCGCGAAGGCACGACTCCCCAACTAGACTTCATCGATCTGTACGCTATCGACGTGAACCGTATGGGAGAGCATCGTCAGTACTTGGTGGTCCTTCAGTATTGGCCCGCACCGGATTGGAAGTCAGCGAATCCAACGCTGGAAGTCCGCGTCGCTGGCGAGGTACTGACGTTCCGACCGACCGAATTCGACGCGCGTGAGATCGGAATTGGCCAGCCGGTTGATCCGTCGGCTCCTCGATCTTCAATCTACTGGTACTACCCAGTCGATAATGGTTCTCTTCAGTCGCTCGCTCATAGTAAGGTTTTGAGCGTCTCGTTGTTGAAAGCGGATGTGAAGTCAACGTACGTCGTCTGGAAAGACGGGAGCGCCGAGCTGAGCGAGTTTGCAGCCATCGCGCTCGATTAACCTGCCTGCGCGCTGCGGGGGCGCCCGCGGCAAGCGTATGGTAGGCTTTCCCTAACACCCGCCCATGGGGGACGCGAATCGCGGAGCCACGCGAGCAAATGGGTGTCCTCATCACTCACGATACTGCACGGGATCATGCCGAAAGCTCATTTGTTTCGTTTCTCCCTCTTCATAGGCGTTTTCTTCTCCACCGCGAGCCTCGCCGCGCGTCTGGAATCCGGTCAAGTGCGCGTGTGGGAGGTGCAAGAGGTGACCTTCGAAACGGCTCGCGAATATGCCAATCCCTATGTGGATGTGGAAATGTGGATCGAGCTCGAAGGGCCGGACTTCAAACGTCGCGTGTATGGATTCTGGGACGGCGAGCGCACGTTCAAAGTTCGCTTCGTTGCAACGAGCCCTGGCGATTGGAATTGGCGCTCAGGTTCCAATCGCAGTGACGATGTCGGACTGAACGGCGGGCGAGGCACGTTCCGCGCAGTCGCTTGGGACGCCGCCGACATTCAGCAGAATCCGAATCGGCGCGGGTTCATCCGCGCGAGCGCCAATGGACACGCTCTTCGGTACGCGGACGGGACACCCTTCTTTCTGGTCGGCGACACATGGCTGGCCGCATCCACGTGGCGGCTCCCTTGGAAAGGCGCGCAGCCCGCACCGGACTATGAACCTGCTGAGGGGATCAGCTTCGAAGAAGCGGTCGCCTATCGCAAGCGCCAAGGATTCAATTCGGTGTCATTCATCGCTGCATTTCCCAACTGGGCAGCCGACCAGCGCGGCGCAACCTTCGCGAACAAGGACGGCATCTTCTTGCGAAACGCTTGGGAGAAGTTTGGGCACTGGGCGCCGAATGCCAAGATCTCGACGGATGACGGTGCAACCACGACAGCAAAGGATATGCACGATGAGCACGGTAATCGGCCATTCGAAATATTCGAGGACCGCGAAGGGTTAGCAAATTTCGATCGCGTGAACCCGGCGTACTTTCGCAGCCTGGATCGCAAGATGCGGCACTTGTCCAAGGAGGGATTGGTTCCCTTCTTCGAAACGATTCGACGCGACAACGCACCCTCTTGGAAGGCGTACTTCGATTTCAACGAATCGTATGCGCGCTTCGTTCAGTATTTGATCGCGCGCTATGGCGCATACAACCTCATCTTCAGCGGTATCCATCTCGATTGGATCCCGGAAAACTTCAGTTTGCCAGCCGATGATTTCAACGCGGCTCTCACGCATCACCTGAAGAAGTACGGTTCGCTCCCATTCGGTCAGCCGTACACCACGCTCATCGATAGCTCGACGTTCAAGCGCTTCGGTCACGGCGCGCGGGCGCCATGGCTCAACATGCACACGGTCGGGAACAACCCAAGGAATCATGCGATCTATTCCTCGATCGAAGAGCTCTTCCGGCTCGAGCCGGCTTATCCTGCTGCGAATCTCGAGCCTTACTACACAGGTTGGAATCACTCCATCAATCGACCGGGCGGAGAGACGCCGGCCGAGAACTCGCCTCGCGATAACTATTTCGCGCGCGCCATGATGTATGGGTCTGTTCTCTCCGGCGGGCTCGCAGGACATGTTCACGGAACGGCGGCATACGATCTCACGAGCACGGGCGAACCTGCGGGCTGGCGGCCGCACATCTGGACTGCTTTGCGCTATGAGTCGGGCGCTCAAATGCAGCACCTCAGCACTTTCGTCATGTCGGAAGGATCGAAGTATCAAGAGCTCGAGCTCGCTTCTCACGATCTTCACCCGCGCAGCATTCCCGAAGCACTCGACGATGGCTTGGATGGGTGGTCGTTTCTCATGCGAACAGCGCAGCAGGACTTCGCGCTCGCTTACTTCGAGAACAGAGCACTTCGACCTGAGTTGCGCGGCTTCTTGCCCAAGCAGCGCTATGAGTGGCTTTGGTTCGATCCGCGGACCGGTGCGTGGAGTCAGCCGATCGAGGTAAGGTCGAGCCCCGCTGGGACGATTGCAGCACCTGCTTTTCCACACGGGAGCGAGCAAGCAACTCTCGATATGGCCGCGAAGATAGTGCTGATGAGTCGGTGAGGGGCCAACCACAATCCGTCATCTCGTTCGTACGTGTATGAGTTTCGTAGAAGCGTGATTGGCGGCCACTGGGTGTCGGCGATGACCGACGATCGATTCTCGCAATGACCATGCGGGGAACTATCAGTTTGCTGATGTCTTTCCACATCGTGAGGAGCATCTCTAAGAGAGGCTCCAGTTAAATGCGCAGTGAGCGCGTATTGAAGGAGACTCGGCATGACGAATTTCAAGAGTTTGATGGCAGCTTTTTGTGCGGCTACGTTGTTTGGTTTGGCGGGGTGTGGTCAATCGGACAACACTGGTCAGGCTGACGATGCGGGCATGAGTGACACGGCACCAGGCACGACGAGCTCCCCCGGAACAGCTCAGGATCCGTATGCGACCCCTGGTCAGACAGACGACACGATGACGACACCGCAATCTGGTGATATGACTGGTGGCGATGCGGCAGGCTCCAGCACTGATCCGAATACCGGTGCGCCGACGGATGCGACCGGCACGACGAGCTCGGGTGAACCCGCCGACACCACTTCTCAGCCGCAGCAATAGTTGTTGATGGCTAAGTAAAGCAGTTGACGCAGATGAACAAGGCCCGGCAGATCTATGTATCTGCCGGGCCTTTCTTACGTCGATCAGGCGCGCTGGAACTGCTGTTCTTCAGTGCTTCCAGACAATGCAGTGGTGGAAGATCGCCCGGCAAGAACGGTCTGAGTGACATCGTCGAAGTATCCAACGCCGACCTCGCGCTGGTGACGAGTGGCTGTATACCCGTCCTTTTCGGCCGCGAACTCTTCCTGTTGGAGGGCGACGTATGCGCTCATTTGTTTCTCTCGATAGGCGCGAGCAAGCTCGAACATGGAGTAGTTGAGCGCGTGAAATCCTGCGAGCGTGATGAACTGAAACTTGTAGCCCATTGCGCCGAGCTCGCGCTGGAAGCGGGCGATCGTGACATCGTCGAGCTTGCGCTTCCAATTGAACGAAGGAGAACAGTTGTACGCGAGCAGCTTTCCAGGAAACTCCCGGTGGATACCCTCCGCGAACTCGCGTGCTTCCTCGAGATCAGGCTTGGCGGTCTCACACCAAACGAGGTCTGCGTAGGGGGCGTAGGCCAGCCCGCGCGCAATTGCCTGCTCGAGACCGTTCCTCACTGAGAAGAATCCCTCAGTGGTGCGCTCTTTCGACTTGATGAACGGGCGGTCGCGCTCGTCGATGTCCGAAGTCAGCAGATTCGCCGCTTCGGCATCGGTCCGCGCGACGATGAGGGTTGGAACAGCGCACACGTCGGCTGCCAATCGCGCAGCCACGAGCTTGCTGATCGCTTCTTGCGTGGGCACAAGGACCTTGCCGCCCATATGTCCGCACTTCTTTGCTGAGGAAAGCTGGTCCTCGAAATGCACGCCTGCTGCCCCTGCATCGATCATCTGCTTCATGAGCTCGAATGCGTTGAGCACTCCCCCGAATCCTGCCTCGGCATCGGCAACGATGGGTTTGTACCAGTCGATGGAGTCATCGCCCTCTGCATGGTGAATCTCGTCCGCGCGTCTCAAGGTGTTGTTGATGCGCTTGATGACAGCAGGCACGGAATCAGCAGGGTAGAGCGATTGATCCGGGTACATCTGGCCCGAGAGATTTGCATCGGCCGCGACCTGCCATCCCGATAGATAAATGGCATCGAGGCCAGCACGGACCTGCTGCATGGCTTGATTGCCTGTCAGCGCCCCCAGCGCATTCACGAACGGCTTCTCGTGCAGATAGCCCCAAAGCTTGTTCGCCATTAACCGCGCCATTGAGTACTCGATATGAATGGTGCCGCGAAGACGAATAACGTCAGCGGCGGAGTACGGGCGCTCGATACCCTTCCACCGTGCGTTCTGTTTCCAATCGAGCTCTATCGAGTGTGCATCGAGCGGTGTTTGAATGCTCATGTAGCCGGGCTCCGGGAGAGATGAACTAGGGCAATAAGTCGTAAGCTGGTAGCGTGAGGAACTCATCGAAGTCCTCTGTCGTCACCATGTAGCCGAACATGCGCGCAGCGGTCGCGTACGACCCGAGCGAGTAGCGCTCAGCGCCGATGCGCGTGCGGATCTGATCAAGCTCGTCCGCAAGCATGAGCTCGACGCGCTGATCCGTGAGGCAGCGACCATCGGTGGTGCGCGCCTCGTGGTGCACCCATTGCCAGAGCTGTGCTCGACAAATTTCAGCGGTGGCGGCATCTTCCATCAGGTTGTAAAGCGGAACACACCCTAAGCCGTCGAGCCACGCAGCAAGGTACTGCACTCCGACTCGGAGATTGTGGCGCGCCCCTTCCTCGGTGATGGGGCCTTCAGGCACGCAAAGCAGGTCGGCTGCACTGACGTTCACCTCTGCGCGTGCGACATGCAGTTGATTGGGGGCTGCGCGTTGGAATGCGCCCTGAGCGATCGGTGCGAGTCCAGGATGCGCGATCCAAGTGCCATCGTGACCGGCTTTGACCTCGCGCTCTTTGTCAGCGCGCACTTTGGCGAGAGCCGCCTCGTTCGCCGCGGCATCGTTGCGGATGGGGATCTGAGCCGCCATACCTCCCATCGCGTGAGCGCCGCGGCGATGGCACGTCTTGATGAGTAGATCGACGTAAGACTTGAGGAAATGTTTCTCCATCGTGACCGTCGCACGATCTGGAAGCACGTAACGCGCGCGATTGCGGAGCTTCTTGATGAAGCTGAAGATGTAGTCCCATCTGCCGCAGTTGAGACCCGCTGAGTGCTCGCGAAGCTCGAACAAGATCTCGTCCATTTCAAAAGCGGCAAGAATCGTCTCCACAAGGACGGTGGCCTTGATGGTGCCGCGCGGAATCCCAAGCTCGTCCTGAGCGGCAATGAACACATCGTTCCACAGACGCGCTTCGAGATGGCTCTCCAGCTTCGGCAAGTAGAAGTAGGGCCCCGTCCCCGCTCGTGCGAGCGCCTCATAGTTGTTCGCGAGATAGAGCGCGAAGTCGAACAGAGATGCGGAGACGGGTTTGCCGTCGATACGCACGTGCTTCTCGCATAGATGCCAGCCGCGCGGGCGCACCATCAACGTCGCTGTTCGCTCGTGGAGTCGATAAGATTTGCCCGAGGCTCGATCTTCGAAGCGGATCTTCCGCTCGAGTGCGTCCTTCAGATTGATCTGGCCATTGATAATGTTCTCCCACGTCGGCGACGTGGAATCCTCGAAGTCCGCCATGAACGCCTGTACGGGCGCATTGAGCGCGTTGATGATCATCTTGCGATCGACGGGCCCTGTGATTTCTACACGGCGGTCCTGTAAATCATGAGGCACTGGTGCGATGCGCCAATCTCGCGCCCGGATCTTTTCCGTCGAAGCTAGGAAGTCGGGAAGCACACCGAAATCGATGTGCCGTTGGCGGTCGACTCGAGCGCTCAAAAGCTCTAGGCGTCGACTATCGAAGCGCCGATGGAGCGTGTCGAGCAGCGACAAGGCTTCAGGTGTAAGAACTTCCTCATCGCGGGGAACGGGTGGTGCGATGAGCCGAAGGCTGGTGAAGGCGCGATGATCGAGTGCTGTGTTCATGGGCGCGACTATAAACACTAAGGGGAGAAAAATTTGACTTTGAGAAGTTCACATTGTTAATTTCACAACCATAATGGCTACCAGCTTTACGCGAAAGACGCACTTCCTCGGGCCGAAGCTGCGCATGCTGCGCAAGCGCAATCGACTAACGCTCGAGGACCTGTCGACGCGTTGCATACAGCTCGATCCTGCAAGCGCGCCGTCGGTGTCCTACCTGAGCATGATCGAAAGCGGCAAGCGCATCCCATCTGAAGAGGTGCTGCAGTTGTTCGCGACCGTGTTCCAGCGCGACCCGGAATGGTTCTTCGACGATACGCCGGAGATCGAGCCGGCCATGAACAAGAAGCGAAGCGGCGGCGTCGCTCAAGTGCCGCTCGAGCCTTCTTTCCTGTTTTCGAAGGATCTTCTGCAGGCGGCCATCCCAGAGTTGTTATCGCAAACGGGCACGACGGGCAGGCAGTTCGCTCACTTGCTCATCCGCTCGCACCAGGAGATGTCGCGCAACGATTTCCCCGATCTCGAGCGCGCCGCTGAGAGTGTCGGTGAGCGGCGCTTTCCGCTGACCGTCGACGATCTCATGCGAATGTGTAAGCGACATGGGCTCGAGCTCAAGTGGTTCGATCGGAAGCCGGTACTTGCCCTCGATAAGGATCGCGAGGTGCGTAGTGTCGTGCGCTCTTTCTTCGACGCGCCGAAGACGGTCTACTTGAATCGACGTTTGCAGAGCGATCCGGCGCGCCTCAAGTTCGACCTTGCTTCGCACATTGCGCACAAGGTCTTGCATGGCGGAGATGGTTTGAAGTCTGCGCACGCAACGGGCGGGGAGTTGAGTGGAAGTCCGGAAGGGGGCATGCGCCCATCGGGGGGTATGAATGCGCAAGATGTGCTGCACGCGTGGCGTGACTTCGAATGCAGCTTCTTCGCCGGCGCGCTCCTCTGCCCGAAGATTCCGTTCCGGCGCTTCCTCAACCGAGAGCGTTATCGAGTCGAAGCGGGCGAGAAAATGGAGCTCACACCTGCGGTCGTCATGCGCAGAATGACGAAGGTCTCGCCCTATCCCTATTGGCACTTCTTCGATGCCTATCCGCCTGGTTATCTGCGCGCCGTCTACAGGGGTAATGGCATTCCTCTTCCTTGGGGGAACATGGCACAAGTGAGCGATCCGTGTCCGCATTGGGCGGTCTTCAGGATGCTGGATGAGAAAACCAGCAACCGTCGAGGGTCGCAGCTTTCCGTCCTGCGAGATGGCGACCGCTCGCTGCTTTACTGTTGTCACTCGCAGCTAACGCACGATATGGCAGGCAATCCGCATGTGATCTCCGTCGGTGTAGATCTCGTGCCGGCATTGCAATCGCATGTAGCCAACGCGGACTCCCTCGTCGCAAACATCACTGAGGCGTGCTTGCAGCGTCATGGCGAAGCAAAGATTCCGCGCGCGGCGGAAGAAGCATTGCAGGGTGTCGCCCGCGTGCTCAACATCGCCTGGGTCGAGGAAGCGCTTCTGCAGCCGGCGCGCATCATCTGCCCTCGAAGCAGCCATTGTCCGCGCTCGCGTCCGTGCGATCACGGTGTGGCTCTGCGCGGCCGGGAAATCACCGATGTCCGCGAAGAGATCATCGATCGGCTGAAGGCCGAGCGCGAATAGCGAGGGCGTGCCTCAACGAGGTGCTTTCGCAAACTTCACGGCTCGCTCGAGCGCGTCCAAAGCACCTTGCATGAGAATCTCGCCTTGAGGCAGGTCGCCGCGCTGCTGGCCTTGCGGGCCGAGCACGAAATCGTGATAACCGTGCTCGTAGATCTCCATGCGCACTTGTTTGCCGTGCTTCACGAGTTGATCGTGCAGCAACATGTCCAACGAAAGCAGACGATCATTCGTCCCGACTTGGATCAATATAGGCGTTTTGATCGGATCGATGTGTTTGCGGGTGATGTCTGGATTCGGTGGCGTCGCGGTGAAGTCGGGTCGAGGACCAGGAGGGACTTCGTAGCCGAGAAACCAAATCGGCGCCGGAGCGCCTGCGATCACGGCGTTCAGTGTGGGTAGCTTCGATGCGAGAAACAACACAAGATTTCCGCCCAAGCTCACGCCATACACACTGATCTGCGCGTCATCCACGTACGAAAGCGCCCGCACATGCTCGATCACGGAGATGCCGTCATCGATAGCGGTGACCATACCGCTCTCAGATGGCGAGTTGACGGTGTTGTATTCGCCGCCACGGTAGTCTGCGACAGCTACCACGAATCCTTCGTGCAGAAAGCGCTCCCACACCGGGCCGCCATGATCACCACGCGACCAACCGACGAGCTGTTCCATGCCGCGCCCGCCGGGCGCGCCGTGAAAGATAATGATGGCAGGAAATGGGCCGGCGCCTTGCGGCTTGCGAATCGCGGCGGCAATGTACAACCCGTCTTTCGCTTTGATGTAAGTCTGCTGAATCGGCGATTCTCGTTCGCTGACCGCGCGCACGTACTGCGCGTGAGGCAAAGCATCCGGCTTACCGTCATAGCGAACGATTTCGCCATATGCACAGGAAGAAGCAACGAGAAGTAGAACAGCAGGGCACGTTAGCCGGTTGATCATAGATGCCTAGATGGACGTCAGTGTGTCTTGCTTCTGAATCTTTTCGGCATCGAGCTCGATCCCGAAACCAGGCTTGTCCAGGAGCGACACGAGCCCGTTGGTCGTCAGCAGTGGATCTTTCGTGAAATAGAGTTTGTCAGGCACGTAATTGATTAGGTATTCCCCCATGGGGCACACCGCAGGCGACTGACTCGCGACGATATGCAGCGCCGCGTGGATGTTGTGGCAGTGAGGGATGACTTTCGCGCCGCGCACGGAAGCTATTGCGCAAATCTTGACCACTTCGCTCAGCCCTCCGCACCACTCGGGATCGGCTTGCACGAATTGGATGGCGTCGGCCTTAAGGAATTGCTCGACCTCCCAGCGATTGTAGAAGTGTTCTCCGGTCGCAAGCGGAATCGAGGTCACTCGGCGTAGAGCAATGAAACTCTCGAGGTCGGCCACAGGGACTGCCTCTTCGAGGAAGTACGGGCGATACTGTTCGACCTTTCGACACCACTCAGCCGCGTACTGCAGGTCCCATCCTTGATAGGCGTCGAACATGAGCTGCGCGTCATCGCCGACGGCTTCGCGCAGCGCGCGAACCAAGTCGACGTTGAGCGCCATGCCTTTTGCACCGTCGCTCGGACCGTAGCCGAGGAACCACTTCTGATGGATGAATCCGTCTTTCTTGAGTTGCGCCGCTCGCTTTGTCGCGACTGCGGGCTCGACGGAGAATCCCAAACAGCTGCCATATACGCGGACGGGGTGCTGTGTAGGCCCGCCGAGGAGTCGATAGACCGGGGCATTGAAGTATCGACCGCGCAGGTCCCAGAGCGCGTTGTCCACGTAGCTGATGGCCATCATGTAGTGACTCGCGCGCGAATGCCGATTGGAGCGGTACATCTGATCCCACGCGCGTTCGATCGAGAGCGCATCTTGCCCGAGCAGGAGCTTGCGAAGCGGTCCGAGCAGTACGGGGAGCGCTTCCGGATCAACTAGGCCATACAATCCCTCTACGCCGCCCTTGGTGCGAATTCGCAAGTAGTACTGGGTAATCGGCGCTTGCTCTCGGGTCGGCGATTCGGCATCGCGATAGGCCGCGGGTTTGCTATCGTCGTAGAGATGCAGGGGTTGCACCTGGTGCTGCCGGTTGATGCCGCGCAGTACCTCCCGCGTGCCAGAAAGACGCAGTACGTCGAAGCTGTCGATGATGAGGGCGTTCGTGTTCGACGCGGCGAACAACTCCTGCGCCGATAGCGGCAACCAAGCCAAGGCTGACATCGCGCCGACGTTTTCAAAGAACTCTCTTCGCTTCATGTCAAAAGCTCGCTCGCCTTTCCTGCATCAAGGTTCGATCAATGACGCTCGGGCGTCAAACAAGAAACGTCCATCAGTAGTTAGTTCAGGCAGCAGCAAGCCTGCACACCTGCAGCGATAACGGTTCCAGCGGCCCGGGATGTGAGAAGCCGATGGTGGACTCGGCGACAGGGAGGGATCGCCTGCCCCTACGTCGCGGTCGAAGATGCCGGTGCCTTCTTCTTGAAACGTACGACCCGGTAGAGATAGACAACTACGATAGTGGCGACGACAGCCTTTGTGATGGGATCAAGGAACTCAGCCACCTTCGAATAGTTTTCACCGAGCTTGTATCCGAATCCGGCGAGCACAATATTCCAGATGAGCGTGCCCAATGTGGAGTAGATCAGGAAGCGAACGATGCTCATCTCGGCGATCCCTGCTGGAACTGAGATCAGTGTCCGAACGGCGGGCACGACGCGTCCGAAGAACACGGCCTTGCCGCAATGACGCTCGAACCACGTGACCGCTTTTTTGACTTCGTGCCCGGACATCGTGAACCAACGCCCATGCTTATCAGCCCACGATGCTAGGCGATGGCAGCCGAGCGCGCGCCCAGCCCAGTACCACGGCAGCGCGCCGACCAGACTGCCAATCGTGCCCGCGACAAGCACACCGATCAGGTTCAGGTCGCCGCGCGCGGCGGCGAAACCCGCGAAAGGCATGATGAGCTCGGAAGGGATCGGCGGAAACAAGTTCTCCGCCAGCATCAAGAGTGCAATGCCGATATATCCGAGTCGTTCGAGCAACTCGGTTATCCACTCGACCATTCCAATCTCCACCTCGCTCAGGTCTCCCCTAACGCGTGGAATATGGAAAAGGTGCCGCTGAGAACTACCGGGAGGAGGTTGCTCAGCGGCGCGTGTGGCTGTACTAGCGCTGTAAGAGCAGCGGTTGACCGGTTTACTGCACTACTTTTGTCACGACATTGGAGACCGCGCTCTCAGCGCCAGCGTTGTTGAACGCTTTCACTCCGAAGTAGTAAGTGCCGGCGGGCAAATTGTCGACGACATAACGGTCGATGCCCGCGTTCTCGACTCGGATCGATTGATGCAGCATCGTGCTCGACGGTCCGTAGACAATTGTGTATCCGGCGAGATCGACGAGGGTACTACCGTCCTGATTCTGAGTCGGCGGGGTCCAGGACAATGCTGCAGTACCCGCGGCTTGTGGCGCTGTCACCGTGATCGAGAAAGCAGGCAACGCAACGCTCGCGGTGCCATCGCTCACGCGAATGACGATGTTGGAGTAGGTGCCCACCTGTTCTGAGGTCGGTGTGCCAGACAGACGTCCTGTCACCGTGCTGAAGGTTGCCCAGCTCGGCCGATTCTGAATCTGGAATGCAAGCGTATCGCCGTTCGCATCGCTCGCGGCCGGCGTAAATGTATAGAGCGAATTCACCGTGACCGAGCTCGCCGCTGCGCCGCTAATCGTGGGGGGTGCATTGATCGGCGCTGGCGCGGGGGACGGCGCAGGTGTCGGATTCGTGGGTGCCGGCTCGGGAGTTGGGCTTGGCGCTGGCGCCGGAGTGGGCGTTGGCTCGCTCGGCGCGGGCGAGGGTGCAGGCGCAGGGGCCGGAGAAGGAGTCGGCGTCGTCGGCACCGGTGACGTGCCTTGTTGTCCACCGGCAGCCGCAGTTTCGCTGCTACTACCGCCGCCGCAACCCGCGAGCGCTGCGCTCACGCACAGCGAAAGAACCAAACTACGAAAAGCGGATCGCGAATTGAGCGCGGCACCGGTCATCTGCATCTCCCTCGTGCTGCCTCGCTGTGAGCGAAAGCAGTGGACGTCGTTGAACACGAGGCAAATGACGCGAGCCGCCGACTTCCGCTCGTGCAGCGGAAGAGACATCGGACGAATGCAGTCGCAGCTTTACGTAATCAGCGACCCCATTCGGCAACCCCGCTATCTTCAGTCAAAGGCTGAAGACCGGAGGCTTTGCGTCCCCACCTCGCGGCGGGTTTGCCCTTGGAATCGAACACGAGCAGCATCAACTGCTCATGTTTCGAATGCGCACAGTACACAGGGCGGGAAGCAGCTAGACAATCAGGCAATGGAGCGGGTTTTCAGCAGGTTTTATGGTCCAAGCAGTCGGGGTGAGGGGGTGAAGTGATGTGCCCTAGCTGCGGGTATACCTGAGTAGTTGGTTAGGTTGGTTAGGTAGGAGCAGGTGCCGAGCTCGTGCGGGATGGCTACTCGCTACGTGCGACGTTGGAGTTTACGTCACGCACCAATGCGGCGAGTTTCTCTCGCTGGCCGCGTGATCGATAGAACTCCTCGATTCGGTCACGCGCCTTCTGCTTCGTTTCGCGATCAGCACCAGAGTCCAGGGCGAGTTGTATGAAAGTCGATGTTAGATACTCTTCTGCTTCAGTGAATCGTTTCTGTTTGAACAGAACCTCGCCAAGGGCGTTCTTCGAGCGCGAAACTCGCCATGCCGGCGCGTCGGTTCGCTTCCAGCGATTCATGGATGAGATAAGGACAGCCTCAGCATCCCGGAGCTTGTATTGACCGAGCAATGCTTCGCCTAGGTAGTACTCTGCGGACGCGACATACTGATGATCAGGGGGGAGAGACGTGGCGAATAGATCTAGGGTTTCTCGCAATAGGATCTCCGCCTCAAGATGGTTGCGCCTCTTAAGCAGCACGGTTGCAAGCATTGTGCGCAGGAAACCGAACTTCAAAGTGACGGAACTGCCCGCCGCTTCGTGGATATCGAGAGCGTCGCGGATGAGTCGCTCAGCTGGTTCAAACTGACCTTGAGCTATTCGCAATTGAGCCAGATGACCTAGTGTGTCGGCGACGTCGTTGTTGTTGTTGCCATAGACGAATCGCTGAGCAGCGAGCACGCGCTCCAGAAGAGGAGCGGCTTCATCCAATCGATGAAGGTAGGTCAATATCCGGGCTAGGTTGGATTCCGCGTAGATCCGATCCGGATGGGTTTCCGGTAGTCGTGCGTAGATGCGAATTGCTTCCCTGGCGTGACGCTCCGCGTCGGAAAGATCATTGGCCCACACGAGCACGTTCGAAAGATCGATGAGGATTGCTCCGAGCTTCGGGTCATCCGGCCCTCGGACGTCCTTCATAACAGCGTGCGCGGAAGTTATGTGCTTCTGCGCTTCGCTTACGTTGCCACGTAGCATCTCGAGTCTGGACAGATCGATTAGGAGAGTGGCGTACTGTTCCGATGGCGCGTCGGAAGCGCGCCGCGCCACTGCTAGCGCCTCAGTCAGAGTTCGGTCGGACTCTTCGTACTTCGCTGACTCGCGCTGAGCCACGGCGAGAGCTGCAAGGACGGGACCCAATTTCGAATCGGCCGCGCCCATGTCTCGGTGTATCTGCACAGCCTCCTGGAGGAAAGTTATGGCGCGATCCGGATGACCCATCCGCGTGTACGAAATACCGATGGCCTCAAGAAGGCGTGCTCGGACGTCGGGTTGTTGGCTGAGATCAGATTGTATTCGTCCCGCAGCCTGCTCTAGTAGAGCGCGCGCTGTTGGCTCCTTCCCGAAATGCATGTAGGGATCAGCGGCGCTGAAAACATTTAACATGAATTCCGATACAGTTTCAGCGCGCTGCCCATCTCGCGTCGCTTGTTCCAATGCGAGCGCAATCTGCTGTCGTTGAATCGACATGACGATGGCAATTCCCAGGACGAAGACAACGAAGCCCGCGCCTCCTAGCACACCGGCTGTATGTCGCTGAGCAAATCGACGCCCATAGTACAACCAGTTACCTTGGCGAGCGTGGACCGGTTCATTGTTGAGGTAGCGACGAATGTCTTCGATCAGGTGCTCTACCGAGCTATAGCGATGTTGAGGCTCCTTGCGGATCGTACGCATCACAATGGAGTCGATGTCTCCGCATAGTTGACGCCGCAATCGTTCGATCGACGAGGAGCGTGTCTGCGCGATTTGTTCGAGCGGCAGGCGGTTGGATTCGCTGGCCCGTGACAACCCTGCGCTGGGTCGATCGGGATCACTGAGGCAAATGGAGCGCTCAAGCTCCAACTGGCTGTGTGATGCGGGCACATTGTAAGGACGCAAGCCGGAGACAAGTTCGTAAAGCACCACCCCCAGCGAGTATACGTCGCTAGCGGTAGTCACATTGCTTCCAAGAATCTGTTCGGGGCTTGCGTATTCTGGTGTGAGGAGTCGATCGGCGGCTCGCGTAAGGGCTTGCGCGTTATGCTCTTCGTCTGATCGCAATAGCTTCGCGATACCGAAATCTAGGAGCTTTGGAATTCCTTCCTCGGTGACGAGTATGTTTGCTGGCTTCAGATCACGATGGACGATTAGGTTCTGGTGAGCGTACTGCACAGCTGCGCAGATTTTTGCGAACAGCTGAAGTCGAGCGTGAAGATCGAGGTTTCTGCTGTCACAGTACTGATCGAGCGGTTCTCCGCGTACATACTCCATCACCAAATAGGGCTGCCCGGACTCGGTTTCTCCTGCATCTAGTAGTCGAGCAATGTTCGGATGATTTAGATTTGCAAGTATCTGTCGCTCAGCGCGAAACCGCGCACTGAGCCCGATATGCGACGGCGACGAATCCACCACTTTGAGCGCGACCTGAGCGGAATATTGTTTGTCAGCTCGCTCGGCCAGGTAGACCGTACCAGTGCCGCCCTGGCCCAATACCGATGTCAACCGGTAACTCCCTAAGACCTTGCCAAGCAATGCTCGCCTCTGGTCTTCGATCACATCAACAAGTGCGCAGCCGATAGCTCGGGAAAGTGAAGAAGTGCGTTCCGAGACCTGACTTCGGAGCATTGCAAGCAGTTGCTGTCCCAGTGCGGGCTCATTCGCGGTTTGTTCCCTCACAAAAGCCTGCTGCTCAGAAGGAGCTAGCACGCACGCGCGATGAAAGAGGCCGTGAAGCTTATGCCATTGCTGTGTATTGAGTTGTTCCTGAAGTGCCGTCATGGCTCGGCTAGCTGGACGCGGATCCGTTACTGACAACAGCTGAAGAATAGAACCTAACGCTGCAGATAGCTGCAAGTTTGTACCTGCGTTCGGCGCCTCAGACCGCGAACTAGCCTGCAACTTCGGTCACGGAACGGACCAATGGGTCCTATGCCTGAGCAGTAACCCTTTCCGAATCGAAATTCAGGGTTCCCCCTAGGAGGCTCCGAAGAGCCATGTCTTCCTTTTTTGTGTGACGAGGGTCACACTCAGTTGTCGCTTATGCAAAGAACCCGGCGACATATGTTTAAACGGCTTGCGGACTCTAAATGCGCAAGTCCGAAAAATCTTGGGAGGAACAATGCGTAGCACAATCGCTTCTCTGCTGGTGGTCGGTTCTATCTGCGCCGGAGGGTCTGGAACGCGTGTGGAGAGGTTGGAGCCCAGTCACACGAGCGAGGCCGCCATCCAACTCGCCGTCGGCCAGTCACCGTCCAGACCTCTGATCCAACTTGCGGTAGGCCAGTCGCCATCCCGTCCTCTGATTCAATTGGCTGTCGGCCAGTCGCCGTCCAGACCGCTTGCTCAGCTTGCCTAATTTGGAGCGTCGCCATGAAATTAAAACTAGCAGCCATCTTCAGCATCCTGATGCTCGTCGGCGCAACTTCCGCCGTAGCGATCACCGCGAAGCCGCAGCCGACCGAAACTAAGATTGATACGCAAATTGAAGCTCTCGCGATGCAAATCGAATCGGTTGCGCCGCGCGCTGCTTCGCTGGATCGACCGCTTTGAGCTGATGAGCTGGCGCTGCGCGCCAGCTTACAGCCGCGGCGAACCTCACGAGATCGGCTCTCGAGCTTAACCAGCTTATTTCTTGGGCCACTCCAGCCAACACAGGGACGGGTGGGCTGCGCTCCATTTTTATGTCCCGAATCTCACTGCTACTCTTCTCCTCTCTACTAGCGCCCTCGATGTGCTATCCACAGTTCGCGGATCCTTTCGACGGATCAATAATCGAAGGTTGGTCGCCCGGCACCGGCGACGGGACACCCTCGATAGAGCTCGAGCAGCGAGACGGCGTTCTGCGCTACAAGGTCGACGCCACGAGCGACCAGCACGGGGTCTGGTGGACGTTCATCAAGCGCGACATCTCGAAAGAAATCGACGTTAAGAAGCTGGCCGACCCGCGCTATGAGTTGCGGGTTGAGGCCCGTGTGCGAGGGAGTCACGCGCCGCGGCGCGTCAATTTCATGATCAACACTCAGCGCACCACCAACTTCCACGAGCATCTGCGCGAGTACGAGCTTTCGAATACCTCCGATTGGCACACGATTAGCATGACGACGCATGACTTCGACGTCGTGCCCGGCGACACCGTGTACGTGCAGTTCTGTGTAACAGATTGGGGGCCAGGCGAATATTTCGTTGACCTCGACTACTACCGCGTGGACGTCGTTCGCAAGGACGGAGCAGCCCCCGATGTGGGCGAGCCATTGGTTTACCACCCGCCAGTGCCGGCACTATCAACGTTCACGCGGCACATACCCGTCCGACACGATAGTGTGGTGAGCACCCAGTTCCCGACTGTGAATTTCAACGACTGGAACACGGAAGAGCAGGGGAACCGAACTCGGGTCCTCACCACCGCTGCCACGGAGTGGATCGTGCTGCGATGGGACCTCACCGCCTTTCGAGATGCGAAAGCCGCGGGCGCCGGGGTGTTAGAGCTGACCACACATACTCTCGCGAGCGGCGGCCAGTACGCGGCAGGGCTCGGCAAGGATCTGGGCGAAGAGTTCGTCAAGGTGCGAGTGATCGAAATCCTGGGGGGCGATCCGGATTGGAAACAGGAGTCCGTCACCTACGACACGCTCACACGCGGCGCGAGCTACGAAGACGTGTTCAATACTCAAATGATCATTGATCTCGAGCTCGCGACGACTCGCGGGGGCAAAGCCTATTTCACGCTGCCGCGCCCGGTCATGCAGCGGCTTTTGAGCGGTGCAACTAAAGGATTGCTCATTCGGCCGCTCGGGGCTTTGGCCGGCTCTGTCTATGCCTCAGAAGAGGGCGAAGAGCTCGGACCTCGCTTGCACTTCAACTTGGCGGAGTAGCTCGGTAGTCCAGGCTTGGCGGTAACGGCGATGCGATCGGCGGTCGTCCGCTCCATTTCATCAGCGCATACAAGGGGTAGGTTGAGAGCAGAATCGCAGCGCAGATTGCGAGCTGCAGCGGACCTGCACGAACGATGACGAACAAGCACACCAATGCCGCAACGATTGCAGCCGCGAAGTAGCGGCCCACATGTGTCACCGATCTTCGGAAGTGCCATAGCGCGGTGAAGGCGTAGAGATACACGAGCAGACACAGAATCACCGAGGTTTCGATCAGTTTGGCGAACTGCTCACCAATCGTCGGCGACATCGTGGCTAAGACGACAACCGACATGATCACGGCAACGACGATCAGGTTGAGAACGGGAATCCCATATCGATTCGTCCGACGAAATAACGGCGGGAACAAACCACGCTGCGCGCTCGATTGACCTGTCTGTGCCGTCAGCAACACCCAGCCACAGAGCGTGCCGGTCGCCTTGATCAGCGCCATCAAGGCGACGAATGCACCTGCCATGGGTCCCATGAACACGCCTGCCGCATCTGCAAACGGTGCACTCGACGTCAACAGCGCGCGCGCCGGGACCAACCCCATGATTGCGGCAAACGCAGCCAGGTACACGCAACCCGAGAGCAACACACCCATCACCGTCGCCAGCGGCACATTGCGCTCAGGTCTTTCGACGACTGATGTTGCTACCGACGCGCTCTCGAGACCCACGAACGCCCAGAACACGAGCACGAGCGATTCAGGCACAACATCCCATACGGATCGGGCCTGCACGTTCCATGACGCTGCGAACACATCGGGTTGGAAATAGATCCATCCGACCGTTCCCACCAAAAGAATCGGCACGAGCCCAGCGATCAAGGTGACCATCTTGAACTGGCAAGCGAATCGCGGGCCATACACATTCACGAATGTGACGAGCCAGATCAGGCTCACGACCGCGACACTCGTGAGCATCGGTTCGCGCAGGCGAGGAAAGAAGCTCGCCAGATACCCGATTGCAGCGACTGCGATGGCGATGTTCCCAATCCAGCAACAGATCCAGTAAATGAAGTTCGCCTGGAAACCAAGATAGGGTCCGAGCGCGACGGTCGCATATCCAGCCGGACCGCCGGGTTGGGGCGAGACTTGCCCGAGTTTTGCCAGCACTGTCGCGATGAGTGTCGCCGCCAGCGTCGCGACGATCCAGCCAATGATCGTGACCGATCCGACGCTCGCAAGTGTGGCTGGGAGCAGGAAGATTCCGGACCCGATCATGTTGTTCGCGACCAGAATCGTTGCGAGGGGCAGGCCGATCTTACGGTCGCGGTTCATGGCTTGCTGTTTGACCCCTCAAGTTGCGCCCCTGTAGGATCGATGAACTCGCTCGCTCCCTCTCACGATGACCGATGATCTCTTCCATCGAAACCGTCGGGTCCGATGTTCCGTCCACTGTGTACGAAGAGGCGTTCAGCTTACCTGCTTGGACGTATTCAGATCCTGACTTCTTCGAGCTCGAAAAACAATTTATCTTCCGCCGAAGCTGGCAGCTCGTATGTCACGTAAGTGACATACCGAATCCCGGCGACTATCACACGCTGGAATTGCTCGGTGAGTCCCTCGTGACCTTGCGTGGTGCAGACGGACAGATTCGTAGCTTCCACAACGTCTGTCGCCACAGAGCGGCGAGACTGCTCGACGGTCCGAAGGGGAGGTGTCCGGGACGCATCACCTGTCCTTATCATGCGTGGACGTACGGACTGGATGGGAAGTTGCTCGGGGTCCCGCATCGAGAGACTTTTCCCAATCTCGATCTCAGCAAACATGGCCTGGTGCTCCTCGAGCAGGAGGAGCTCTTCGGGTTCATCTTCGTGCGATTGTTGCCTGACGGTCCAAGCGTGCGCGAAATGGCAGCGCCGTACCTCAACGAGCTTGCGCTCTATCGAATGGAGGCGCTGGTGCCACAAGGCCGTGTGACCTTGCGTCCTCGCGCGGTCAACTGGAAGAACGTCGCGGACAATTATTCAGACGGACTGCACATCAACGTCGCGCATGCTGGACTGACTCGCCTGTTCGGCAAGAGCTATCGGATCGAAGCCCAAGCATGGATCGACAAGATGTCGGGATGGTTGCGGGAAACGCCTTCCAAACGTTTCTCCGAGCGCATGTATCAGCAGCTCTTACCGAAGGTGGAATGGCTGCCCGACCAACGACAACGTTTATGGACTTACTTCAAGCTGTGGCCGAACGTCGCGTTCGACATCTATCCCGACCAGATCGATTTCATGCAGTTCCTGCCTATCTCGCCGACCGAAACGATGATTCGCGAGATCGCGTACGTGCATCCAGACGAACGCCGTGAAATGCGTGCGGCGCGTTACCTGAACTGGCGGATCAATCGACGCGTGAACTTGGAGGACAAGGCGCTGATCGAACGCGTGCAAACTGGCATGCAATCGAGCAGCTATACCGTAGGGCCGCTGAGCTCGGAAGAAGTCTGTTTGCGAAGTTTCACGCGGCGCATGCGCGAGCTCATTCCGCAGTCGCGTGAGCTGCGTAAACCGACACGTTCTCTGAGCTAACCTATCGCTAGCTCAGCGCGTGTTTTCTTCTCGCGTGTAGTAGCCGTCGAACCATTCGGTCCAACTCTTGCCATCGTCCTCGGATTCGACGAAGTGCTGTCGTACGCGTCCGTCAGGTAGGGCGCTCCAGGTGCCGCGTAGCAACGAAACCTTCTTCTGTGCCACGTATTGCAGCGGACCTTCGAGGACCATAGCCCCGTCCCGCAATCCTCCGCTCATCTCGAGGATCAGTCCAAGCCCCACCCAGTGTTGCTTCCATTTGCGGGAAAGCGGGTCGTAGTGATTCATGCTCATGCCGGTTCCGCCCTTGGCGGAGGTCCAGCGCTCCACGAGCACACATCCTTGTTGCTCCAAAGCGATCACATTGCGCCCGGCCATGCGGGCTTCGCGATCCACGACCTTCCACTCGCCGACCCAGAAGTCGAATTGCGTGAATGCGTCCGCTGCGCACGCGCCGGCGTCTGCGCCGGATGAGCCGACCACTCCTATGCTCATGGCCAGAACGATGACGAGTGAGGCTGGGGCACGCACGAAAACACCCTCTGGAAGTCAGCATTCAGAATAGTCGTGGCGAAAGCATTGCGTGTTTCGCGCGTTGCCAAGTGGTCACTCGGACCGCGCCGTATCTCGGTCTACGATCTGCTGCGCGGCTATCTCTTCAGCCTTTCGTTGGCGTAACCGTAGGGGACCTTCTCCGATCGAGCGTTTCACATTGCGCCACAACGCTAAACGACTGAAGCCGACCTGTTCCGCAATGTCCTGGATGTCCATTGAAGTTGCGCTCAGCAGAGCAAGCGCACGATCGGTCCGCTGCTTGCGCAGGTAGCTCATTGGGGTCATCTGGAACACTTGCCTGAACAAGCGCAGGTAGTGAAAGTTGGAAAGTCGCGCCGCTCGAGCGAGGTCCGTCAGCGTTAATTCACGATGAAGATTCGAGTGCATGAAGTCCGTGGACCACTGCAAGCGCCGCATCAACTCGCGACGCTTTGACTTACTCATACAGGACACGCGTTCGGGCAACAGTTGCAGCCGGCGCTCATTGCGCAGCATCCGCCCAAGCAGGTATTCGAATTGCTCCTCATACCATCCAGCATCCGCCACACCGAGCTGGACGTGATGCTGGATGTAGCGCAGCACAGGAGAGATCGACTCGTCATGCCGACGCAGATGTTCGGAGAACTCCATCGGTCGCGCGGTCAACTCGGAAGCCGCATCCAGCGCCTGCGCGGTCGTCATCAGCGAGGCTGAAGCCACCTCTCCGGCCATGCCTGGCCGGAAGAAAATGCAAAAGCTCATCGCTCCTTGAGGCGCTTCGAGAAGGCTCGAGTACTCTCGATCCTCATTCAAGATGAGGTAGGTCTCATCCGTGACGCTGAGTCGACGGTTGTCTAGGTAATAGTGTTCGCAGCCCTGATAAACGCTCTTGATCGAGAGCGTCTGGCGGTGGGGCGAGTACTCGGCGCGCCGGCTCTTACCTGCAACGATCCAGTTCTCCTTGCCCCAACGTCGGTAGAACTCGCGACGGAATGCTGCGTTGCGCGGCGTTTCGGGTCGCGGCGGCAAGTCAGGCATGTGGGTGAGGATCACGGCAATCCCGCTCAACGTCACGTGAGTGCAAGGTCTCGCGTCGCTCATGGGGCGTCAAGACGGTGAGCGTTCCTGACTTGCTATTGCAGGAAGCTGCCTTGTTGCTAGGGCACTACAGCTGTACTACGCCCGTCAATCGATCAGCTGTCGCACGTTCTCCGGTGGCCTGCCGAGCACCGCTCGCTTGCCGCTCACCACGATCGGCCGCTCGATCAGAACCGGATTCTGGACCATCGCGTCAATCCATTGTGTGTCGCTGAGCGATTGACCAGCGTACTTCGTCTTGAATACTTCTTCGCCCTTACGCACCAGCTGCTCAGGTTTGATGCCAAGCTGACTGATGAGGGTCTTGAGTTGCGCAGCATTCGGCGGTGTCTTGAGGTACTCGACTACCCGCGGTTCGATGCCATTGTCCTGCAGCAAGCGCAGAGTCTCCCGACTCTTAGTGCAACGAGGATTGTGATAGATCGTGAAGTCCGCCATCTGTGAAGCTCCGCCGGAGTGGAGGGACGTAGTCTAGCGATGCAATCGGGCGGGTCATACGCTCGCTGGATCCGGGTGCATCCATGGGGCGCGATAGGAGCGGGCAAGTAGGCGGGTCGCTTCTGGATCACCGCGCACGGTGCGAGTTGCGGGATCGTAGCTCACGGGCCGGCCTAACTGCTGAGCGATATTGGCGAGGATGCAGCACGCGCTCGAGATGTGACCTTCCTCGACGTCCGCGATCGGTCGCCTACGATTGGCACGCGCGTTCATGAAGTCGAGCACGTGCTGGCGCTGAATTTCTGCGGAGACGTTCGGGAATGATGATTCGTCCAGATTGTCCTGGTTGGCCGTTTCCGAGAGCAGATGAAAACCCTCTCGCCGGCCGCCATCCGCAGGCGTGAATTCGTACCCGAGTGTAGTGATTGTGAGCGTGCCTTTCTCGCCGATGAACCGTGCGCCCCACAAGTCTGTCCAGTGCCTCGGAACGATGGGGGGTGCACCCCAGGTTCGATGTTCCCAAGCGAGCTCCAGATCGGGATAGATGAACTGGCTGCGTTGTGTATCGGAGATATTCGAAGCATCGTTCTTGCGAACATAGATACCGCCGCTCGAGATGATCTTCGTAGGCCAACCCAGATCCAGCATCCAGCGTACGCAATCGAGCATGTGCACGCCGACATCGCCGATCTGTCCGTTGCCATACTCCATGAAGGCCCGCCATGCGCGCGATTCCAATGCTGGCCTGAACGGTCGTCGTGGAGCAGGGCCAGTCCATAGCTCATAATCAAGATGTGTTGGCGGATTCGCCTCCGTCATCTTGTCGGTCGAAGGTCCGGGAAAATAGGCGTAGGACTCGACCACCCCGATCTTTCCCAGCCGACCGCCGCGCAGATATTTCTCCTTCGCCTCTGCAAGGCAAGCCGTGCTCCGACGCTGCGTATTCACTTGCACGACCCGCTTGTACTTGCGAGCTGCCGCAACCATAGCCTCACCTTCGATGACATCGACGCTGATCGGCTTCTCGAGGAACAAGTCCGCTCCAGCCTTCATCGCAGCAATCGCGGGTAACGCGTGCCAATGATCCGGAGTGGAGATCACAACGATATCGTGTGCATCGCTCGAAAGCATCTCGCGATAGTCTGCATAGGTTCTGGGATTCTTCTTCTGGTATTTCGCCAGCACCTGAGACGTGCTCTTCAATGCTTGGGAGTTCGGATCGCATAATGAGATGAACTCGACACTCGCGTTCGCCGACATGTTTTCGAGCACCACGCCACCGAACCAGCCGCAGCCGATGAGACCCACTTTGGCTGGCGGTGTCGTCGCAGCAAATGCTGTATTCGACGCGAGTGCCGTGCCGACCGTGGCAAGAGAGGACAGGTTGAACGTACGGCGGTCCATATGCATCTCATTGCGCGCGAGGTGGGCGTCGATTCTGCGCCTGAGGCGCTATGCCAGCAAATGGACTTCTGATGGCGCGAAAGCGCGTGGTGCTCTCTGCCGGCGCAGGGCAGAAGCCTTTCGCGACAGGACTCGCCACGCGGTCGCGACTGACGTTTGCACTATGTATTGGAACCGCTCTCTTGCGCCTTGGGCTCCGCACGCAGGAGCAGCCAGAACAATGAAAGGACCCATCGATCCGTCGATGGGTCCTTAGAATGCATTGCAGGACTGGCTTGAGCAGCTAACGTCCCGGATTGGCCCCTACTACGTGATCGGAGGAATGAGTGTCCGTCTCGTGACGGACGAAGCCGAAGTAGGCAGCTACTGCGGCGAGCAGAGCATGTAGCCAGATGTCATGACCATAGATGGGCACGAGTCCGAAGACCGTGTTCGTCGCGGGGATAATGCCCAGGACTGCGAGAACCGCATAGATAATGGCCACCGCGCGGGCGTATGCACGAGCGGCGGAGAAACTCCGGGCGGCGATCAGACCCCACACACCAAACACGATGTGCACGAGGTTATGCAGGACGTTGACTGGAAACAGTCCGAGCTCCATGCCTGACCCAGCTTCAACCGCGAGGTCGGGATGATCGTGAGGCTGTGTGAGACCCGGAATGAACCCGCCGATACCGACTATCAGGAAGATGATTCCGAATACGCGGGCGAATGTACGAATGTTCACGGTGATACTCCTCGCTTTCAGGATCGAATGACGCTTTGCCTTCGGCTGCTAGCAACCGTGGACTTCAACGTAAAGGGCAGGCGAGAGCGGGAGTTCCACGAGCGAGCTGGATCGATCGGATTAACCGATCCGCATCGTCACAAGTGCGAGAAGAATTCTGACGGCGTTGTCAGAGCAACGGATCGAGCGAGATTCGAAGGCGCGGTGAGCGCTTGAACGTGCGTCAGCGTGACTTGCTCGCGTGTTCAGGAAATCGAAACTAGCGAGGCGCAGCGTCGTCAATCGATGCCGGCGAGGGCTGTGGGGAGGCTCTCGATTTCGTATCCAACGGTTTCCATCGTGACGGGATCCAAGATGGGATTCCCTCTACGGAAGGCGCCCGTTTGAATCGCGCAGTCTGCGAAGGTGCCCGACGCATGAGTGACCTGAGCAGAGATGCGGCCGTTCTTCTCGCGAACCAACACTCGTGCTTGATCGATATCGAGCAACCACCCGACGACTTCGCAATGTGTAGTCATGACCTGGGAACCTGCGTGACTGACTGGTCTTGATGTTGCAACGGTTATGCCAGGCCAGCAATTGATACGGATTCAATGACTTATAGGTCGTGAGTACCACCTGCGAAGGTGACGCGAAATGTCAGGTTCGATCAACGCAGCGAAGAGTGTCACCAATCGACGCCGGATACAGACACCACAACTTGAAGCGTAAAGTGTCCTCAAATTGCCTCGTTCAAGGCTTTAGGATCCTTTTGGTGCCGATGTGCATTCACCGCGAGTGAGACTCCGCGCTGCAATCCTCATCTCGATCGTTCTCGCGAGCGGCTGTAGCTCCGCCTTCGTGTACAACCGCATCGACACCGTCATCGCCTGGCATATAGAAGGATTGGTCTCGCTCACTAAGAGTCAGCGCGCGGAGCTGCGGTCAAGGCTCGGACAGACTCTCGAGTGGCATCGTGCATCCGAGCTCGCGAAGTACGCTCAATTTCTACGTACGCTTTCTGACGCTGCCGAGCGAGGGGCGACTCGAGCCATGTTTGAAGATGCTGAGCAGACATTCCGAAGTTTCACTCGGGAGGTAGCCGCGCGGACTGCCCCGGAAGCGGCTCGACTTCTGCTCGCGCTTTCAGATGAGCAAGCCGAGGAGCTATTCGGCAATCTGGATGAACGAGCTCTCGAGCGGTTGGGCGAAGAAGAGGAGCTCCTTGCACGCGGCAAATGGCATGAGCGGCGTGCCAAGCAGATTGAGAAGCAGGTCGCCCGATGGACGGGGGAGGTGGAGCCGAGTCAAAGGGAAGTCATTCGCCGAGCTGCGCTAGAGTTGCAGCCGGCGTATTCAGAGTGGATTGCGAGTCAGCGAGAGTGGCGCGAAGCGCTGCGCAAGTTGCGCGCGAATGGGCGAGAGCAACGAGAGGATGAGGTACGCGCTCAGCGCGAGCTCACCTCGCTCCTCATCTCTCCGGAGGAGTTCTGGACGGAAGAGTATCGGTTAAAGCTTGCGCATAATCGCGAGCGCACGCTCGAGCTGTTCGTTACGCTCGATCAGCGTCTCACCGCCAAGCAACGGGCACACCTTCAGCGCCGGTTCGTTCGACTCGCAAGCGAGCTCGAAGCGCTCGCTCGCGAGCCCACTCGTCCAGCACGGGCGCATCCGTCCAAGTCTAGAGGTTAGCCCCCGCCTGTCCTCGGCTGCGTTTGCTGCTGCGATCCTTGCGTCTGCTTACCTTGCGGACTCGCTTGATTGCGAGCCTGCTCCAACGCAGCGCTCGCCTGAGCCTCACAGCTTTGCTGCTGCGCTTGCGGCAGCGTATCGCATCGTTCCAGCGCGACGCGGTGACGCGCCTCGGCCTCCGCTAGAGCCACTTTCCGTTGTGCCTCCGAGGGCGCCTGCTGCGCACGCCGTTCCGCTTCGGCTACGCGCTGTCGTCCTTCTTCGGCAGTCTCACCAATCCTCGATCTGGCCTGAGCAGCTTCAGTCTCGGCTTCTCGGGCAGCCTGTTCAGCCTGTGATGTCTCTTGCTGAGCTTCGCGCTGGATCTGAACAGCTTTCTCACGGGCTGCAAGGACTGCATCTTCCGCCTCACCGCGCACCTGGGCGATCTCTTCCTGTGCTTCCGCCTGTGCTTCGGCGAGGTCGCGTTGCGCCTCTTCCGAGGTTTCCGCCGTGTTTTGCCGCCGCTGCTCGGTGCAGGCGCCTAGCCCCAACGTGAGAAGTACAGCGAGTGTGATGCGACTCGTGTTCATATGCGCCTCTCGATGTCCCGGAGATCACACCCTCTGCAACGCGGACCCGCTTGGCGTGTTCCGCGCGACTTTACGCACCTGCGGTTGCGATTTGCGTGGGCGCCCACATGCACGCGGGCTTCGCAGAGCTCAGCGGGTGCTTCGTGATTGCAGTCGGTCTACTTGGTTACTTTCTGCTTGCAGTCGTTTATCTGACGTGGTCCCGCTCCGTCAGCAGTGCGCAATGGTGGACCGCGAGTCGAGAGCCTGCGGGCCTTGCTCCGGATCCACGAACGACCGAAGAAGCAGTGGTGCAGGTGTACGCAGCGCGCACCGTCGGATGGAGGGGCTACATCGGTGTGCACACCTGGATGGCCGTCAAACGCACGCGCGCGCGACAGTTCACTGTGCACGAGGTGATCGGCTATCGCATCGGCAGCGGCAACGTTGTCGTCGCCAGCCATCGCCACCCCGATGGATACTGGTTTGGGGCGCGACCGGAGTTGTTGAGCGATTTGCGCGGCGAAGGAGTCGATGAGGTCATCGATCGCATCGAGCGCGCGGCTAAGAGCTATCCATACTTTGGGCGGTACCGTGTCTGGCCGGGGCCGAACTCGAACACCTTCGTGGCGTGGTTGCTACGGCACGCGCCTGAGTTGCGTACAGATCTGCCGACGACCGCAATCGGGAAGGACTACCTCGGATTGCTGCCGATTGGACGTACACCGAGCGGCACGGGTATCCAATTGAACGTGCTCGGGCTGCTCGGTTTCGCTATCGGATGGCGCGAAGGACTGGAGCTCAGCTTCTTGGGTCTCACGTTCGGTCTCGATCCTCGGCGCCTGAGTTTGAAGCTGCCGTTGATCGGCCGAGTGGGCCTGCGAGGCGAGCACTTCCCCTCTCGATTGCAGCCCGCCGCGTCCGCACCACCGAACACCTTGTGAGCCACTGGCAAATTTTCCGACACGCGCGCTGGGTCGACCAACGTACGGAAGCGCGCATACGTGCGCCTCGAACGATGAACTGAGACCGAATCCGTGACACAGGCACTAGAAACACCCTCAAGACGCACACCGTTGGGGTGATTTGTCGGCACAACGGACGCTTCTCAGCCGGCACAGCGCATGCAAGAGTAAGCGCATCCGCTGGCCCGCCGAGAATCCTTCATGTCCATCAATCCCGAGACGCTTGGCCGCACCGTGGCAGATCCTGTGCGCGAACCGATGGCCGATGAACTGGATCGCACCGACGAGCTTCCTCGGCTCGACGTTGCCGCGTACGAGGCGAGTCTTGCGAACACGCAGCAGGGGTTGGCTCGCACTGACATCTGGAGTGTTACGGCACTCCACGAGATAGGGGAGCTTACCGAGGCGGAGAGTGCGGCGGAGGCGTCGGGCGAGGGCAGCAAGTCGAGCGAAGGCGCGCTGACCGTCAACGTCGATGCAATTCTCAAGCGCATCGCTGACCTTGAAGCAGATGTGATCACGGCGCACGAAGCCAACGACGCTTTACAGAAGCGCAACGAGGCAACGGCTGCAGATCGAGATCGCCTCGTGGCCCGCGTACAAACGCTGGAGGCGGAGAATGCGCGGCAACGCGAGCATCGCGAGCTCGCGCAGGAAATGGCCGAGCGTCTCGAGCGTAAGCTGCGCGATGAGCTGCAGCAAGCCAAGAAGACGATCGAGCAGCTTCTCGACACTCAGACGAACGAGCGCGCAACTGCGCACTCCGAGCGCACCGAGCTGCAGGCCCGTTTATCCTCGGCAGCGCGCGAGCACGGCGTTTTGGACGAGGCCAACCGGAAGCTCCAGGGCGAGGTGGGTTCCTTGCGCACCCTTGCGCAGGAGCGCGCTCACGCCATCACCCATCTCGAGCATCTGCTCAGTGAAGAAAAGACCCTTGCTGCCAAGGTTGCACGCCAGCTTGCGGCCAAGCTCACCGACTATGACAAGGTGAGCGCGATGCTCGCCACTCGCAACGACATGGTCGACGATCTGATCTGTATTCGCGATGCGCTGGAGGAGCAGCTCCGCAATGAGCGCGCGGCGCATGCGCGAACCTCCGACGGGCTCATCGACACGAAGCGAACCCTCGATGAGCAGCTCGCTCTGGCCACAGACCGTGAACGCATCATCAGCGAGAAGAATGCGCAGCTCGCCGAGGCGAGCCTCACCATCGCGAAATTGCGTGAATCAGTGGAACTGGCGGAGGAAGCGATTGCGCAACGCGATCTCGAGCGGTCCGAAGCTGCGTCTGCGCGAGTCTTGCAAGAAGAGCATGTCCGCGAGCTCAGCCGAGAGCTCGACCAAGCTCGACAAACGGGTGTCACGTTGGGCAGCGAGCTGGAGCAATCGCGCGCACAGATTCAACGGCTGAACCACGAGCGAGATGCGCTCGCGACCATGCAGGCGGAGCTCGCCGCTCGGCTCAAAGCAGCGGAGCACGCGAACTCCGAAGTGGCGCGCGTTCGAGATCAGATCCTGGCAGATCACGCGCGCGCGCAGGAAACGATTCGGGAGCTCACATCCGAGCGCGAAGCGTTGTTGCCGCTCAAGGACGAGCTCCAATTGAATGCAGTCAATCTCGAGCAGTACAGGCTCGAAGCAGCGCAACTCGCGGAGCAGTTGCGGGTAGCGAACGCGGCCGCTGAGGAGAACGCTCGCATCGCACGGGAGCAGGCAATGGAGCTGGAGACGGTGCGTACGAAATTACGCGAACAGGTGAAGATAGTCCGTGGCCTCGAGCAAACGATTGCGACTCGCGATGAGCTGTCCGAGCAACTGCATGCTCAGATACAGACTGCCGATGATCAGCGAGCCGCCCTATCGAATCAGCTGGAGAAAGCTCGTCGGCGAGTGAAAGCGTTGAGCGAAGAAGTGTTCCGCCGCGATCATCGGATTGGAGAGCTGCGTACGGAGTTGACCGTGCACACGGAAGCGCTCGCGGCCATTCGACGCGATATCAACCGGGTCGGGCGCGATGAGGTCGAAGAGGAAACCGATGGGATCGAGCGCGTGCTCGAGCCCGTGGATCATACGGGCGAGACGATCGTGTTGAGCGGCAAGATGCTGACCGTAGGACGCACCACCGAGAGCGACGTATGCATTCCCTCGAAGCTCGTCAGTCGCCATCACGCGCGGCTACTGGTCGGTCCGACTGGCGTCATCATCGAAGATGCGGGTAGCACGAACGGCTGCTACGTCAATGGTAAGCAGGTGCGCAAACATCTCATGCACGATGGAGATGTGCTCGAATTGGGCGATCTTCGCTACCGCCTCGCAACGCGCGATGCTCGGGACACGAAAGTACGCGCGAATGTGATTCCCATGTTCGAGCAGCGTCCGAACCCGTAGAGCAGCGGGCCTAGAAATCTACTTCGATGCTCAGTTTGAGCGTGTGATCGGGCGTTTGCGAGTTGAGGCCTTCGAGCAGACCGAGCCCGATCGTCAGATTCGCGCCATCGTCATCATCCGCTCCTGCACCGGAGCTCGTGCGACCGCTGGTCAATGCCTGCGCGAAGTAAACGACGGGACCCAAGCGATGCTGATCGGAATCACCGAAGCGAAGGGCGGCTTCGGATCTACGGCCGCTGTTGCCTAGACGTTCGACGGTGCCATACCCCTCGAGCGCCAGTGCCCAACGATCTGAGAATCGATGCATGAATTGGGCTGCATAAGCGAAGTCCCATTTGTCATCGCGGCCTTCGCCGTCTTCTTCGTCGCCGCCGAACGCCCGCACCGCCATCGGCACAGCGGCAAAGAACCATTCACCTGTCTGGTACTCAACGATCGGGCCGACGATGAGGTTGTTGGGCCCATCGAAATCCGTTGGACCTTCGATCTCTGCAACGAAGCCTAGGCCGGCTCCATCGCCCTCGCGCGGAATGACGACTGCGACGATCTCGGCACCGATCTCCTCGAGCTGCAAGCCCTCGAAGTCGTCTGCTTCTGCGATGGTCTGTGCATCGTCGAGGCGTTCATTCTCGAGCTCCACTCCGACACGCATCTTGAGCGCGTGTGTAAGACCGATCTCGAGCTCGAGGGCATAGCGCTCACGGAAGAGCGAGTTCTCGTCCATGAGGATCTCGCCATCCTCCGATTCGATCTCGCGACGGGGTTGATTCCACGCCCACGCATTCTGGCTCTGGAACTCGTAGGACCCCGGCTCGCTCTCGAGTGTCTTCAGCTCGAACTGTCCGATGAAAGGTTCAGCGTCCGCTGCTGTAAAAAATAAAGCGGAAGGCAGTACCGATGCGGGCCATAGCGTGCGCCTCTTTCCTTTTCGGTGTGAGGAGGTCACGCGGGCCTATATACGAGTGGATTGGTCGATGCCCTTGCCATGTACACAGGATACTCGCTGGGATGGAGCGCCCTCAATGTACTTGACGCGAACGTAAACGAGCCCGGAACACTTTGAGCATCCCGGGCTCGTTCGTTCATCAGATGAGACTTCAGCCCTGATCGCGCACCTCATCGCTGTCGTCGGCGCGTTTGATATCAACATCCGGGACCGTCACCGTTCTCTTCTCCTTCTTCACGTCGAAGGTTGGGACGGTAATCGTGCGTCGCTCAGTATTGACATCGACATCCGGAACCGTGATCTCGCGCTGTTCGGAGCGCACCGTCACTTCGGGCGCATCCACATCGTACTTGGGTGCTTGTCCGCCTTCGATATCCACATCGGGTGCTCGCGCTTCCTGTGTCTGCTCGACATCGCAGCCGCCGAGCACGAACAGCACTGCCATAGAGGTAAGAGCGATAGGCATTTTCGGCATAGAGCCTCCTGAGTGCAACAGCACGTCAATCGACATGTCTAAGCGACGCAAGAGAAGCGCTCCGAGTTCCAACGATTGATCGCTGTGTGGGAGTAGAACTTCTACAAGTCTGTGCGATTCAGTCGATGCGTCGAATCTCCTCGACTGCGCGCGCTGCTTCGTCAATGGCTGCGTGCGCATAGGCACTCCCTGCCGAATCCGAGTTCGCAATCGCGATGCGACCGATGGGTCGACGCGCGATATCTTGCAGCTCCAGGTCGGGCTCGGCATCGAATACGCTGTTGAATCCATACGCATAGCCGTGAGCCCATCGGTGAAGCGTGATCGCCGCCACATCTCGTGTTGCATCGAAGGCGCGGCCCAGTATTCGCCGGAGCTCGTCGAACGCGTGTCGTTCGAAATCGGCAAAGGGCCGCTGATAGAGCGCATCGCGCCCCGCGCGCCACGCGTCCCGTTGATTCTCCGCCTCCTCTGGCAAGGGCACGTTCACCAGGTGAAGTACGATTGGCTCGCGCGGCGTTCGCGCAAAGCGATAGCCCCCCATACTCACCGGATAGTCGAGCTTCAATCGCGCGTAGAAGCCACTCGTGTTCGTGACCTCGTGTACACCTGCATCGATCCACGCTTGCCAGTTTCGTACCGCCAGCTTCGCGTACACGAGCGGGGCTTTCACGCCGATTGCGAGCGCCGATCTTTGCTCTTCAGGCAACTCGCGCATGAGATACGGGAGCATCATGTTGTAGCCGGCGTGGATCGCGCGCTTGGCCAGCACCCGCTTGAGCACACCGTGCTGAACGTAGCCGACGTCTACACGACCGCCCGAGAGATTCCGCAATGCCACGACCGTACTGTTCAGCCGCAACCGCGTCGGGTGACTCGGATGATCCAGTTTGGTGTAGTCGAAGGGAGCCAACACGATGTCCTCCATCGTCTTGCCCGGAGCCACGCTGGGGATCAGCTTGCGCACGAGCAATCGCGCGATCGATGCGTTGCCATCCGGAAAATGATGAATGTAGGGATCTTCGAGCTTTGCAGCGTCTGCAGGGTGAGTTGGCAGCCCCAACCCCTGGAAGCCTGGATATCCCGTGCTCGCGGCTTCGAATGCGGGCAGCAGATCGATGCCGACCGCGAAGAAATCCTGAGGTCGCATAGCAAAGACGCGCGTTGCCTGCTCACTGAGTCCCCATTGGTTGAGTAGAAAGGATCGATAGGTCATCGTCGAAAGAATCTCGATCTTCTCTTCGATGGAGCGCTTCGGCCAGAAATCTCGACGCTGGGTATAGAGCTGGAGCAGCTTTTCCCTCGAGGCGGCATCGAGCGGGAAATCTTGGATGAACGCACGATGCGAGCGCGCGTTGAGACGATTCGGTGGAATGTCATCCGCGATCATCGGCGTCGGATCGCCGGTCACGAGCTTATCCACGCCGAAGCCCTCACGCGTAAAGAGAAGCCCGCGTGAAAGCCCTAAGTTCGGATACAGCGTTCGGTCGAACGCACTCTCGAACCGTTTGAGATCGATGTCTAGATCTGCGAGGAGTGCGAGCGCTGTCTCGCTCCAGATCGAGCCGGGCGATTGGATGGTCTCACTGCCGCCATAGCTTACGAGCAATGAGCCGTCCACGTGTAGCTCGCAGCGACGCGCGTGGCCGCCGAAGTCATCGTGATTGTCGAGAATCAGGATACGTGCAGCTGGATGATGCCGTTGAAACAAACGTGCAGCCGCAAGCCCACTGATGCCGGCGCCGACCACGACCAGGTCGACCTCGCCCTCGGCGGCAACGTCATCGAGCGAGAAGGTGCGTCCGTCGCGAATCGCATGCGCGACTGCATACGATGCGTCGGTGCTCCCGCGCATTCCAGAAAGTGCAGGCGGATAGCTCGCGGGAGCTTGCGCCCAAGCATGTGAAACGAGGCTGCTGCCGACGGACAGGGCGACCCCATTGAGAAAGTCACGCCGCGTGATCCCATCACTCATTGCGAGCTCCTGCTAAACATTCGCAGTGTAACGCGATG
>JAEZFW010000013.1 GCA_023417315.1 Pseudomonadota bacterium | reverse complement strand
CCCCCCCGGGGCGGGGGCCCACCCCCCCCCCCGCCTCTTTTCTCAAAGGAGACGCAACGACCGACCTATTCATTCGCTACAGACCGCATAACGATCGATCTCGCTAGGGGGACTTAAAGATGAATCGTTCGAACACGACGCGCTTTGCATGCGCGCTGATCGCTATTGCTGCTGCCACGCACGCTCACGCAGGTCGAGACCGCGACCTCGGGCGCGAGACTCTGCATCCGCAGAACGGATGGGCTGCGAGCGGATCCGGCGTGACAGGTGGCTCGGCCGCAGTGCCTGAGCAAGTGTATGTGGTCACCAACCGACGCGAGCTCATCGCCGCGCTGAACAACGGTGTACCGTCCTCGACCTCACCGTCGAATCCTTCCAACGAACCGAAGATCATCTACGTCAAGGGCACAATCGATGCGAACGTGGATGACGACAACAATCCGCTCACGTGCGAGGACTACTATACGAACGGCTACACGCTCGAGGCCTTCCTTGCAGCGTACGATCCGGCCGTGTGGGGCCGAGAAGAGGAGCCGAGCGGTGAGCTGGAAGATGCGCGTGCCGCTTCGAATACCACACAAGAACGCCGCGTTCGCATCCGCGTGGGGTCGAATACGACGCTCGTGGGACTCGGTAAGAACGCCGTCATCAAAGGTGCGTGGCTCGACCTGCGTGGTAGCGCCACGACCAAGCGCACCAACATCATCATTCGCAATCTGACGTTCCGAGATACGTTCGATTGCTTCCCCGAATGGGATCCGACAGACGGCGCTCAAGGCTCCTGGAACGCAGAGTACGATTCGATCTCGCTGCGGGAGACCGAGAACGTCTGGATCGATCACAACACGTTCGAAGATCGCGATACCGCGGATTCGTCGCTGCCGATGCACTTCGGCGTGCTCTACCAAGTGCACGACGGCTTGCTCGACATCACGAATGCGTCCGATCTCGTCACCGTCTCGTGGAACAAGTTCCGCAACCATGACAAGACGATGCTGATCGGTTCGTCCGATAGCGCGGCAGCCGATCGAGGCAAGCTGCGGGTGACGCTGCACCACAACCTCTTCGATGGCATTGGCCAACGCGCCCCACGCGTACGCTTCGGCCAAGTCCATCTGTACAACAACCTCTACGATGTGCGCAGCACGCCGAACTATGGCTATAGCTGGGGCGTCGGCATCGAATCAGCGATCTACGCAGAGGAGAACGTGTTCATCGCCGATCGCACGTTCGACGTGAGTCAGATCATCGATCGCTTCAACGGAACGGCGCTGTCCGTATCCGGCACGCTCGTGATCGGTCCGCGCGTGCGCAATCCCGTGGACCTCATCAGCGAGTGGAACGCCGTGAACGATCCCGATCTTGGGTTCGATGCAGGATGGACACCTACGCTCAATCACGAGCTGTTGCCGGCTTGGACGACGCCGATACTCGTGCCATTGCTGGCGGGACCGAACTAGAGCTTTTCGTCACTTCATTGACATCTACCGGGGGTATCCGATGTCGAACGCAAACCGCGCAGTCCACCGACCGCTCATTCCGCTCCTCCGTTTCGCGATCCGCGCCAGCCTTGCTGGCGCGGCGCTCGGAACTTCGTTCACCGTCAACGCTCAGGCGCCGCAGACGACTGAAGGAGGCGTCGAAGAGATCATCGTCACCGGCTTTCGCGAAAGCCTCGAGCAGTCGCTCAACATCAAGCGAGCGAACACGGCTGCAGTCGACACGATCCTGGCTGAGGACATAGCAGATTTCCCAGACCTGAACCTCGCCGAATCGATCCAGCGAATTCCCGGCGTGACGATCGATCGTGTGGGTGGCGAAGGTCAGCAGATCAGCATTCGTGGCTTGAGTCCCGAGTTCTCGCGCGTCCGCATCAACGGCATGGAAGGACTCACGACGACCAGCGCGACCGATGCCGTCGGAACGAACCGTGGCCGCGCATTCGACTTCAACGTGTTTGCGTCCGAGCTGTTCAATCGCATCACGGTTCATAAGACATCGTCGGCGCGGCTCGACGAAGGCTCGCTCGGTGCGACGATCGAGCTGCAGACGGCCCGACCGTTCGACTATGGGACCGACCTCACGTTCGTGACCTCATATCAACAAGGCTACAACGAGTACTCGGGCGAGCTCGATCCGCGCGCGGTCGCGCTCATCAGCACTACGAACGATTCGCAGACGTTCGGTGCCTTGTTCTCGGCCGCTTATTCGAAACGTCACACGCAAGAGGAGGGTGTGCAGGGCGGCGGCTGGGAGGCGAATGCCAATTCCGCCGTCGATCGTTGGGCCAACAGCGCATCGCTTCCGCCTGAGGTGAACAGTGCCGTTCACCCGCGAATTCCCCGCTACGTGAATTTCGAGCATGAGCAGGAGCGAATTGGGTTGACCGGTGCGTTGCAGTGGCAAGCGACCGACAGCACGCTGCTCAGCCTGGATGTGCTCTATTCCAAGCTCGACGCAACGCGTACCGAGCCTTTCCTGGAGTCCATCTCGTTCGCGCGCGACAACGCATCAGGTCGGGGTGCGACCATCGTGCGCGACTGGGCGATCGATGCGAACAACACGATGGTGTACGGTCTGTTCGACAACGTCGACGTGCGTTCCGAGAATCGCTTCGACGAATGGACCACGGAATTCACGCAGTACTCGCTCAATCTTTCTCAAGAGTTCGGCGATCGCGTGCATCTCGATGCGCTCGTCGGTACGTCGAAGTCCGAGCTCGACATCCCTCTGCAGACGACGATCGTGCTCGAGGCGTTCGACGTCGACAATTACGTCTATGACTTCAGAGGCGGACGCACTCAGCCGTACTTCTCGTATGGGTTCGATGTGGCCGATCCGGCGAACTGGGTCGTCTCGGAAGTGCGAGACCGACCGAGCACGCAAGAGAATACGTTCGACACGGCGCGAGCGGATCTCACGTTCGAGATGACGGATTCGCTTTCGCTCAGCACCGGCATTTCTTGGAAGGAGTACACGTTCGATGTGACCGAAGCGCGACGCGACTCGACGCTCCCGATCAATCGCGCGAACTGCTCGCTCGGCCGATTGCCGATGGATGGCTCGCTCGGTCACTTAAGCAGCTTTGGCGACAACGTCGATGTGCCTGCCGGCAGTCCGACGAGCTTCTTCGTTGCGGACATCGCCGCGACCGCTGCGGCGCTAGGGTTCTATACCGACTCGAACTGCTTCCCGCTCGTGACGCGCATCCAGGACGTTCGTAGCGTCACCGAAGAAGACACGGGTGCACACATTCAGTTGAACTTCGAGACGGAGCTGTTCGGCCTGCCGTTCCGCGGCGATGTGGGCGTTCGCTATGTGGAAACAGCATTGGAGTCGACCGGAGTGCAAGCTGTCGGCGGCAGCAACGTGAACGTCACCGTCGAGCGAGAATACAGCGATACATTGCCCGCAGTGAACTTGGTGATCGAGCCGTTCACCGACTTCCTCGTGCGTGCGTCATGGTCCGAAGTCATGTCGCGTCCAAACCTCGGCAACCTCACGCCGGGCGGCACGATCAACGGCTTCGCATCACCGCCTGTGGTGACGTTCGGCAATCCAGAGCTCGATCCATTCCGCGCGGACTCGTACGACCTGTCGTTCGAGTGGTACTTCGCGGAAGAAGCGCTGATCTCGCTCGCGCTGTTCAAGAAAGATATCGAGTCCTTTACGGTCAACAGCGTCACTCAGCGGCCATGGTCTTCACTCGGCCTGCCTGATTCGCTGCTCGATCAAGTTCCCGCCGAGCCTACGGATATTTTCGACGTGCGTCAGACGGTCAACGGGGAGGGCGGCGACCTGGAAGGTTACGAGATCCAGTACCAGCAGCCCCTCACGTTCCTGCCAGGCCCGGAATGGCTCGACAACTTCGGAATCATCGCGAACTACACCCACGTCAGCTCGGAAGTGAACTTCGGCCCGCACCCTGCCACGGGCATCGACGTGATCACCGATCTGAATGGCCAGTCGCGCGAGGCGTATAACTTCACGCTCTACTACGACACCGGCCGCTTCGATGCTCGCGTGTCCGTCTCTCATCGTGGCGAATACAACCGCAACGCCATTTCGGGACGTACGCGAGGCAACGACAGGGACTTCACCAAGGAGGCGACATATGTCGATATGTCCGCGAGCTATGAGTTCAACGACAGCTTCAAGATGTCGCTGGAGGCGCTCAACCTCACCGAGGAGTTCCGCACCGATCTCATGGACTCGAATGCGCAGCGGCTCGATAACTACTTTGGGACGGGGAGGCAGTACTATCTCGGTCTGCAGTACTCCTATTGATCGATTGGCTCATGACGAACATCACACGACGCGAAATGGTCGCAGCGGTCCTTGCCGGGGCCGCTGCGAGCTCGATCGAAGCTGTGGCCGCCCCAGGCCAGGCGCTTCCTCTGGCAAAGGAAACGCTACCTCTTTATCCAGGGCCGATACCCGGAGCGATCGAGGCGCCGGATGAAGAATCAACCCGAGACCCGAAGGAGGCTTGGGTCTATCGACAAGAGATCTCTCGTCCTACTTTGACGGTCTTCTTGCCCGCGCGTACGAGCGCACCGACGCCTGCGGTCGTGATCTGCCCGGGGGGAAGCTACCGCGGCGTCTCGATCGACAAGGAAGGCTACAGCGTCGCGCATGCGTTCAATCAATTCGGTGTCGCGGCCTTCGTGCTCAAGTACCGCACGCCGAATCCCCGTCACATGACGCACACTTACCTGGGGCCGCTGCAGGATGCGCAGCAGGCGCTGCATGTCGTGCATCAACGTTCGAGTGAATGGAACCTCGATCGTAAGCGCATCGGCATCGTGGGCTTCTCCGCCGGCGGGCATCTCGCGGCAAGCACATCGACGTTGTTCGCGAGACCGGTTCTGTCCTCGCATAGTCCGGCCACTTCGCGGCCTGCGTTCTCGATTCTCATCTATCCTGTGATCACGATGCGCGATGAGCTCACGCATCAGGTGTCCCGCTCGCAGTTACTCGGCAGTTCGCCTTCTGCAGAGCTCATCGAGCGGTATTCGACAAACGAAGCGATCACGGACTCGACGCCACCTGCCTTCCTGGTTCACGCCGCGGATGACGCAGGCGTTCCTGTTGGGAACAGCATCCGCTACTTCGAAGCGCTGCGTGCGAAGCAGATCTCCGCGCAGCTCTTTATCTATGCGCGCGGCGGCCACGGATATGGACTGAATAATCCGACGAGCTCCGATCGCTGGATCGATAGCGCGCGCCACTGGATGACGAGCGAGGGATGGCTAGGCGGCAGCAAAGCGTGATGCACGACGATCTTCCTTCGATAGAGCGGCGCCGCTTCATGCAAGGCGCGCTCGTGGGCACCGGATTGCTGGCGCTGCCTGCATTGCATGCGCATGCGACCTCGCCAAAAAGCGTGGTGGCGAAGGTACTCGGCGGCAAGATCGCAGGCGCGCGTCAGAGCGGCGTGTTCGTGTTCAAGGGTGTGCCTTACGGTGCCGACACGCGTACGCGCCGCTTCCAACCTGCGCTGCCGCCGGAGCGATGGAAACGCATTCGCGACGCGCTCGAGTATGGACCATCGTGTCCGCAATCCAACTCGCGCGAGTCGACGAGCGAAGACTGTCTACGCCTCAACGTATGGACGCCCGCGCTGCGTGACGGCGCGAAGCGACCCGTGCTGGTCTACTTCCACGGTGGCGAATTCAGCAGCGGCTCCGGCTCGAGCCCGCTCTACGACGGCACGCGCCTGTGCACGCAAGGCGACGTAGTCGTCGTCACGGTCAATCATCGACTGAACATCTTCGGTCACCTGTATCTCGATCGGCTTGCCGGCCGCGACTATGCGACTTCGGGCAACGTTGGGATTCTCGACCTCGTGCTCGCACTCGAGTGGGTGCGTGATCACGCAGAAGAGTTTGGTGGCGATCCCGCGTGCGTCACCGTGTTCGGTCAATCCGGCGGTGGAGCGAAGATCGCGACGCTGATGGCGATGCCTGCCGCGAAGGGACTCTTCCATCGCGCAGTGACGATGAGCGGTCAGCAGGTCACCGCCTCTGGACCGAGGAGCGCGACGCTGCGTGCGCGCGCTTGCCTCGATTCATTGAAGATCGCACCGAGCGGCATCGCGGCGCTGCTCAAGGTGGACACTGCCGCGCTAGTGGATGCGACACGCGCGAATGATCCGACATTGGTCGGGCGCAATGTCTATTTCGGTCCGGTGCTGGATGAAGACGCACTGCTACGGCATCCGTTCTATCCCGATGCGCCGCCGCAGTCGGCACACATCCCGATGATCATCGGCAACGCGCGCGATGAGACGCGTGCGTTTCACGGCAACGATCCGGGCATTCACGATCTCACGTGGGACGAGCTGCCGGAGCGCTTACTGCCTGCGCTGCATGTCGATATCGAGCCGGAACATGTCATCGCCGAGTATCGGCGCTGGTACCCGTCATACACAGCGACCGAAGTCTTCTTCGCCGCAACGACCGCGGGCCGCTCCTGGCGCGGCGCCGTCATCGAGCTCGAGTTGCGCGCACAGCAAGGCACACGTACGTACGCCTATCAGCTGAACTATCGATCTCCACTCGAGAACGGTCGCTACGGCGCGATGCATTCGATGGATATCCCGCTCATCTTCAACAACATCGCACAACCCGGCTCGCGCACTGGCACGACACCCGAAGCACAACGCACAGCCGATGCGATGAGCGCAGCCTTGATTGCATTCGCGCACACCGGGAATCCGAACCACAACGCGCTGCCGGAGTGGCGCCCGTACACGCTGCCAGAACGCGCAACCATGGTGTTCGATGCTGAGTCGAAGCTCGAAAACGACCCGCGCGGAGCAGAGCGGCGGTTGTTCGAGAAGGTCCCGTACATCCAGCGCGGCACTTACTAGCGAATCGCTCGCGATTCGCGGCCAACTGGCCACTGGCGAACTGGCAGTTGGCCAGAGCGCTGATGGCACTGCTGACAAGCGACTACTCTTGCTCACATGTCCGCGCTTAGAGATTCTGGCCAGTTGCCAGTGGCCAGTTGGCCGGTCAGCCCTAGGCGAGAGCCTCGTATCTCACGCTCCTCACTCGCGCTTCACCTTCTCCAACAACGTAGATCGCCGGTCGCAAGCTCAAGAAATCGCCTGCGACGTTGTGGTGATATCCCGAGACTTCCATTTGCACATCGAATTTGTGCCACTGCTTTGCATCGGCGCTGTAATGGATCGTCACGATGTGGCGATCGTTCGTGATGCGCAGGTGTAAGCGACGGCCCGACATCTGTCTGCGCGCGTTGCGCTCGAGTCCATAGCGATGCATGACGAAACGATCCTTGTCGAAGCCGAGCCCGCAATAAAGCCGCCGGTTGTAGAACATCAGCAAGCCGGCGCGCGCACGCTCGTCCACCTCGATATCCACTTCAACGCGATACGCCTGATCGCCGACGATGAACGTGAGCGGAGATGAATCGCGCGGCTCAGCTCCTTTGGCGCGCACGATGAGCGTGGCGTCTTCGTAACGCACGCGTTCCATCTCGTTCGGTGCGGGATCGTAAAAGCCCCATTGAATGCCGAACTTGTTGGCGGTGAAATCATCGGACAGCGCGAGTCCGTGCGCGACGGCCGTGCCGCCGCGAGGCTTCGCGATTGGCTTCGACAGATCGCCACCTGTCGCCCGGAACCAACCATCGGCTGTCCATTCGATCGGATCGAGCAACGTCTGACGCCCGAGCGTCCAAAAGCCGTTCTCGTAACCGTGGTACACCATCCACCAATCGCCGCCTGGATCTTCGACGAGCGTTGCGTGACCACGTGACCACCATTTCTCGTCCGCGCTTTGCGCGCGCACGAGCGGATTGCCTGGCGCGTTCTCCCATGGGCCGTGAATCGACTTCGAGCGTGCCGCAATCACCATGTGCCCAGTCGGCGGCCCGGCGGTGCCGCCCACAGCAGTGATCATGTAGAAGTACTCGCCGTGGCGAAGCAGCTTCGGTCCTTCCGGCGAAAACGATTCCACATCCCACTCGAGGGGATATCGCCACGGGTCGTAGACGTGCTCGACGGGACCTGCGGTCGCAAGCCCGTCCTTCGTGAGCCGAACGCGATCGCCACCGCTCAGAAATAAATAGCGCTCGCCATCTTCGCCGACGATGTGACCCGGATCGATGTGATCGGGCAGCTTCAAGTCGATGGGCTCGCTCCATGGCCCACGAATGTCATCCGCGTAGATGACATACGTGGAGCGATAACCAGGCTTGCGCGCGGGAATGTAGATGTAATAGCGACCCTCATGCTTCACGAGATCGCACGCCCACACGGAGCCGATTGGTGTCTTGAGCGTAGCCGTGAGTGGCCCCCAATTGACGAGATCGCGCGAGTGCCAGAGCACGATGCCGGGATACGCGTCAAAGGATGAGAACGTCATGTAGTAATCGGCGCCATCCTTGAGGATCGTCGGATCGGGACGATCACCAGACATGATCGGATTCAAGAACGTACCGTCGCCGAGATCCGCTTTGCGCTGTCCTTCGATGCCGCGTGCCCAGCGCAATTGCGACCAGTCGATCTTGCAGCGAGCCTGTGCTGCTCGTAGGTCGGAACTCCTTCCGATCTCTTCTTTGCTCGGACGTTCTGCGCCGCTTGCGGCCGGTACCCCCGCCGTCGCGCCACCGATCAATAAGGCCTTCAACGCGTCTCGTCGTGTGGTCATCGTTCGGGATCTTCCTAAGCTCTGAGGTTTGTGGGAGTGGTTGCGACCGGCAGCGGTGCCTGCCGGGCACTCGCGTCCTCACTATGTCGCTCCGTCACCTCGTCACTTCCTTCAGCCTCGGCATTGTAAATGACACCGGTTTCCTATAAAAAGCCTTTCGCATGCCGCAAGCCGGCGGATGCAAGATTTTGCACGGGAAAATCCGGGGGACGAGAGGATGACATCGAACGATGCGAGCGCGACGCCCGCAGCGAATGTCTCAGGCATTGTCGATCGCTTTGTCGATGCAAGATTGCATGGTCGCGCGCTGTCTGAGTACCCGGGCGCGGTGCCTGCAACCCTTGCTGATGCGTATCGATGTCAGGAGCTCGCGATCGAGCGCTGGCCTGAACGCATCGCGGGTTGGAAGGTCGCGCGCGTGCCTGCTGCGTTCAAAGCGCAGTATCCCGAAGAGCGCCTCATCGGGCCTGTCTTTGCGAACAACATCCACTATGTGACAGCTGGCGCAGCTGGGCAGTGCCCAGTCTTCGAGGGTGGTTTCGCAGCGGTCGAGGCTGAGCTCGTCATCGTCATCGCGTCCGATCCGCCGCAAAGGAGCGAATGGACGATCGACGAAGCAGCGGAATTCGTCGGCTCGCTACACATTGGTGTGGAAGTCGCGAGCAGCCCGTTGGCTACGCTCAACGATCTCGGGCCCGGCGCGGTCATATCCGACTTCGGCAACAACTGGGGGGTGATCGTCGGCCCCGCCATCGAGAACTGGCGCTCGATGGAGGAGATCCACGCACAGACATTCATCGACGGAGAGCGCGTCGGTGATGGCGTCGCGTTCATCAAGCAGGGCGCGCTCGGTGCGCTCGCATTCACGCTGACGAAATGCGCCGAGCGCGGGCGACGCTTGCGGGCCGGCGATGTGATCTCGACCGGGATGATCACGGGCGTCCACGACATTCGCATCGGGCAAACCTCGCGCCACGTCTTCGAGCAGTTCGGCGCGGTACAATGCCTTGCGACGAAGGCGCAACCGCACTCGACGGCACGCTGAGATGCGATCGAACCGCCGCGCTTTTCTCGCGAGCCTGGGTGCGCTCGGTGCGTTGAACGCGCCGTTCGCGCGTGCGCGGGAGCGTTCGATGACCGCGGCCGACGTTCACGTCGCCGGTTATCCCACCGTAGAAGCGGTCCGTTGGATCGGCGAGCGTTTGGAGCGTCAGACGCAGGGGCGACTGCGAATCCGCGTCTATCACGCAGGCCAGCTCGGACGCGAATCCGATACGGTCGATCTCGCACGCTATGGCGCGATAGATTTCACGCGGGTGAATTTCGCGCCGCTCAACAATCCCTTCCCGCTCACTCAGATCTTTTCACTTCCGTACGTATTCGAGTCTGTCGCGCACATGCGTCGAGCAGCGGACGGCGCGCCGGGCCGAGCGGTCCTGGAGAGCTTCCGAGATCGAGGGCTGATCGGCCTTGCGATCTACGATGCGGGCACACGCTCCTTCTACAACGTGCAGCGGCCGGTGCATCAGCCTTCCGATCTCAATGGACTCAAGATGCGCGTGCCGCCGTCGGACATCTTCATCGAGCTCGCGCGCGCGTTGGGCGCAAACCCGACGCCACTCCCGTACGGCGAAGTCTATTCGGCGATGCAGACGCATCTGATCGACGGGGCGGAAAATAACTGGCGCACATTGCACACGAGCCGACAGTTCGAGGTCGCGCGCTACTGGTCGGGCACGGAGCATTCGCATTCGCCCGAAGCATTGATGTTGTCGCAACGAACGTTCGACGCGTTGCGGCCAGATGATCAAGCGCTCCTGCTGCAAGTTGCACGCGACTCCGTTCCTTACATGCGCTCGCTGTGGGATCGCATGGAAGAGGATTCGCGCAAGCACGTAATCGAAGCAGGCATCCAAGTCAGTGAGATCGATGCCGCTGCGTTTCGCCGCGCCGCGCAGCCAATGCTCGATCGTTATCTGAAGCGCGATTCGTTGCGAGCCGTGTACGAGCAGATCCAAGCGCTCGCATAGCGATCGAACGATGCGGCTGGAGGTCTTTCCTTAGATGCTCAAACGTTCCTTTGACATCATCGATCGAGCGGCGATCGTGGTTGCATGCGTGGCGCTCGTCGGTATGGCGATCGTTCAAGGCTGGCAAGTGTTCGCACGCTACGTGCTCAATGACTCCCCGAGTTGGACCGAGCCGCTCGCGCTTCTCTGCATGAGCACCACGATGATGTTGGGGGCTGCGACCGGCGTACGCGCGAGCCGGCACTTTGGCTTCTACATTCTAGTTGAGACCGCGAGCTCGGGTGTTCGCAATGTTCTACTTGCAATGGCCCGCCTCGTCTCTGCGGCGATCGGCGTCATGCTGGCGCTGTGGGGCGCGCAGATGATGCTCGAGTCATGGGACTACTCGATCGCGGGCGCCCCGCTGCCGCAGGGCATCGTCTATCTACCGCTCTGTGTAGGCGGCGCCCTCATCGCGCTCTTCTCGATGGAGCACTTCGTCCATAGATATCGAGATAACAATCAGGCATAGCCAACCACGCCCACTCCTCTGACCAGTTGCCAGTGGCCAGTTAGCCAGTCAACCCAAGAAAATGTCCATCGCCATCCTCTTCGGTGTTCTCGGGATCCTCCTCGTGCTGGGCGTCCCCGTCGGCTTTGCCTTGATCGCTGCCTCGCTCGCGACAGTGCTCTACTTGGACCTGCCTGCGATCGTCGTCGTGCAACAGACTGCAGCGGGCGCGAATGCCGCGTCTCTAATCGCGATCCCGCTCTTCATCTTCGCGGGCGAGTTGATGATGCGAGGCGGGATCTCTGAGCGACTCATCTCGTTTGCATCCTCCGTCGTCGGGCATCTGCGTGGCGGCTTGGGTCAGGTCAACGTACTCGCGTCGTTGTTCTTCGGTGGCGTGTCAGGTTCTGCAATCGCGGACGTTTCAGCGATCGGCGGCACGATGATTCCTCAGATGGTGAAGCGCGGCTTCGATCGCGACTTTGCCGTGAACGTCTCGATCACCGCAGCACTCGTCGCCTTACTCGTTCCTCCGTCGCACAACTTGATTCTTTACTCGGCTTCGGCCGGCGGTTCGATTTCGATCGCAGATCTGTTTGCGGCCGGCATCCTACCTGCGCTCTTGATGACGGTCGCCGTGATGTTCACCGGCTGGTTCATCGCGCGGCGACGGGGCTATGCGACGGAGGCGTTTCCAGGCCTGCGCGCTGTGCTCGAACGTTTCGTTGCATCGCTACCCGGCTTGTTGCTCGTAGCGCTCATCTTCGTGGGCATTCGCGCGGGTATCTTCACGGCAGTGGAGAGCGCAGCAATCGCAGTGTTCTATGCGCTGCTCGTAACGAGCCTCGTCTATCGACGGCTTACCCGAGAGCATTTCATAGAAACGTGCATGGGCGCGGTTCGCACGACGGGTCTCATCCTGTTCGTGATCGGCGCGGCCGCATCGTTCGGATGGCTGCTCGCGTATATGCAAGTGCCTTCGGCCGCGGTCGACGCACTCACCGCAGTTGCGGATAGCAAGTACGTCATTCTTGCGCTACTGATCGTGGTGCTGCTGATTCTCGGCACATTCATGGACTTGGCGCCGCTGATCATCATTTGCACGCCGATCTTCTTGCCCGTGGCGAAAGCGTTCGGAGTGGATCCGGTGCACTTCGGTGTGATTCTGATCTTGAACGCTGGCATCGGACTCATCACGCCGCCCGTCGGATCGGTGCTGTTCGTCGGCACCGCGATCGGCAAGATCAGCGTGACGCAGGCGTTGAAAACGATCTGGCCGTTCTACTTCGCGGCCCTGATCGTGCTGCTGATCGTCGTCTACGTGCCACAACTGTCGTTGTGGTTACCGGGGTTGCTCAAGGCGGGATAGAAGAAGAGATCTCTCGCCAAGCCCGCGAAGCCCGCCAAGATAAGACGAAGGAAATTATCTCTCGCGGAGTCGCGGAGACGCGGAGTTAAAAACGAGTAAGTAGATAAGATCTCCGTTCTTATCTCTGCGTCTCTGCGTCTGCGCCTCTGCGAGAGTAACTCTTTTAATCAGCTTTCAACTAAGCACGGGCTAGGCGCGACAGGCACCAGAAGTCCAGACAAACCCAATTCCGACCTTGGCGAGCTTTGCGGGCTTGGCGAGAGATCTTGCTCTGGCGGGTCGGCTTGGGTGAGCCCTCCTTCTGCTAGCCTTCAAGCGCCGCCTTCAGATCGCTGGGGCGTTGCACTGCCGCCAAGCGCTCGTACGCGCGCACGAGCGCGCTGCGCACTTGCTCGTTGTTCTGAAGCTGAGCGGGCCAGAAGCGCGGGAGCGCTTGGAATGCCTGCACGTCGTGTTTCGCATCGCCGGTGCACCGGCGACCCACTTCGCTGAGCATGTCCGCCATCGGATCGGTGATCGCCTCATCTTTGTTCGCCTTGCGGCGCACGAAATGAAACCACGCTGCGATCGGTACGCACATACGATCGATCGGCCGGCCAGCGGCGAGCGCTTCAACCATGGTGTTCAAGATGCGGAACGGAAGTTTCTGCGAGCCATCCCAGGCAATCTGAGCGAGCAAGTGGCGAATCGCGGGATTGCGAAAGCGGCCCAGGACCGCATCGATGTAGCGGTCGAGGTCGAGGCCTTGGGTCGCCTCCAAGCTTGCGCGGAAATCTTCGCGCATGAGTGCCTGCACGAAACGATCCAGCTCGGAATTGCTAATGGCTTCATACACCGTTTCGAAGCCAGCGAGCGATCCGACGTACGCGAGCGTCGAATGCGCGCCGTTCAGCAGTCGCAACTTCGCGCGCTCGAAACCAGCGACGTTATTGGTCACCGTAACACCGACAGCGGCCCAATCGGGGGCAGGGCCGCGCATCGCATCTTCGATCACCCATTGAACGAAGGCTTCGCGCTGAATCGGCCAGCGATCGACGACACCGAGCGCTTCGGCAACGCGCGCTTTGAGCGCATCGTCCGTCGCCGGCGTGATGCTATCGACCATCGTCGATGGGAACGGCACTTCGGTCTCGATCCATTTCGCAAGCTCGGCATCCGAATGCGCCGCAAACTCGACGACGGCGCGACGCAAACGTTTACCGTTGTCCGCGAGATTGTCGCAGCTCACGATGTTCGGTGGCGCGACGCCCGCATGCCGACGTTGCTTGAGGGCATTGGCGAGATATCCCACCAATGTGCGGGGAGCGTCAGGATTCTTGAGATCGTGCTGAATCTCTGCGTGAGTCGTATCGAGCCCGCCGTCCGGTCGCAGGCAATAACCCTTCTCCGTGATCGTCGCGGTGACGAGCTTGGTCGCAGGATCAACGAGCCTTGCGAGCACCGCGCTCGCAGACTCGCGCGCGACCAGCAAGTCTTTGATAGCACCGACGACTCTGTAGCCCGGCTCTTTGTCGAGCACTGCAGTCGTGTAGAGCCCGTCTTGCGGTGCGAGCGCGTCGCGAACGCTGGTGCTTTGTAACGCGACTTCGCAGATCCCCCAACGCGGATCGGAGCGCAGCGCCTCGTCCAAGTAGAACGCCTGGTGCGCGCGATGAAACGCACCGGGGCCGAAATGAACGACGCCGACCTGAACCTGCGAACGGTCGTATTGAGGGACTTGGATTCCACGCGCATCCAATGATGACAAGGTGCTGTTGTTGAGCTCGTGCATGTAAGTTGTCTTGGGTTGGCAGTTGACGGTTGACGGTCGGGCAATGAACTTGTCGATAGTCGAACAGGCAAGCGCTCTGGCCGTCAACTGTCAACCGTGAACCGTCAACCTACTATAGCGTCACACCATTCTTCCAAATCGCGATCTCGCGCTCTTCGTTGAGTTCGTTCTTCGCGCGAGCCCCGGAGGCAGTGCTCACGATCAGCTCGATGAGCTCCCGCGTCAGCACCTCGGCGTCCTTGCCGCTCAGCACCTGCCCGGCATCGAAGTCGATCCAATGCGGTTTGTTTTGAGCGAGCGTGCTGTTCGAGCTGATCTTCAGCGTCGGCGCCGGGAATCCAAGCGGCGTGCCGCGCCCTGTCGTGAAGAGCACGAGCGTGGCACCAGCCGCGACGAGCGCGGTAGAAGAGACGCCGTCGTTACCGGGCGCTTCGAGCAAGGCGAGCCCCGGATGCTGGACGCGCTCGCCGTAACGCAGGACCTGCGTCACGACGGCGCGGCCCCCTTTCTGCACGGCACCTAACGATTTTTCCTCGAGCGTGGTGATGCCACCCGCGATGTTTCCAGGCGATGGATTTTCGTGCAGCGGCTCCCCGTTGCGCAGGAAGTACTCTTTGAAGTCGTTGACCAATCGCACGATGCCGTCAAACACTGGCTCGCTCGCCGCGCGCTGCATCAGCAACCGTTCGGCGCCGAAGATCTCCGGAATCTCGGTGAGAATCGAGGTTCCGCCGTTTGCGGTGACCCAATCCGTAATGCGGCCGACGAGAGGATTCGCGCTGATACCGCTGAATCCATCCGAGCCGCCGCACTTCACTCCGATGCACAAAGACTCGATACCGCACGGCTCGCGGCGATCGCGCTCGGCGAGCTGAACGAGCTCCTCTACCGCCCGCAATCCCGCTTCAGTCTCATCGCTTTCGGCTTGCGCGGCGAAGGCGCGCACGCGCGAACGATCGGCCGCCGACAAGTCTCCGAGCAAGGGCTCGAGTTGGTTCGACTCGCAGCCCAATCCGAGGATCAACACGCCCCCTGCGTTCGGATGTTGAGCGAGCGCGGCGATGAGTCGACGCGTGCGATCGAGATCGCCACCGAGCTGCGAGCATCCGAACTGATGTGGAAAGGCATAAACGCCATCGACGCGATCGGCGAAGCGCGCGTGAGCGAGCCGGGCGATCCGTTCGGCAGTTCTGCCGACGCAGCCGACCGTGCACAGAATCCAAATCTCATTGCGAGTACCGACTCGGCCGTTCGCACGGCGATAGCCCATGAAGGTGGCACGATCCAACGCCGCCGTCGCAGCTTGCGAGGCGAGCGGCTGATAGCGATACGTATCGAGTCCCGCGAGCAGCGTTCGGACATTGTGGGTATGCACGTGCGCACCGACTCGAATGTCCGCGGTCGCACATCCGATCGGCCAGCCGTACTTGCGCACTGGGCTGCCGCTGCGGATCTCGCGGATCGCGATCTTATGGCCGCGCGCAATGGGTTCCAGGAGCGTAATCGTGGCCCCGGCAATCTCGATCACCTCGCCCTGCCTCAAGTTCTCGAGCGCGACCGCGACGTCGTCGTCGGGTGCGATTCGCAGGGCGGTAGGGGGAGCAATGAGCGTGGCTGACATCGAAGAATCGTGTGGGCGTAGAGGGCGGAGCGCCCTAGAATTCATGAGGACGTATCATGATAAGCCGTGACGGCTGTCAGCGGCATCGGATTTGCGCCCTCACAAGCGCATTCAAGCGGTGCGCGAGCCGTTGTATGCTCAAGACGAGATCGCCAGACCTATCAGTAGATCTCGAGAACAACATCACTTTGTTGGCGCGGGATGCGCCCTGACTCGCAGGACAGCATGCCCAAGAAACAGGCTGCGAAAACGACGCGTCGTGCGGCACCGAGCGCGAGACAACACCGGGCGCCGGCCTCGATCACTCGCTCCGGCGCGCTCGAGCGCAGGCCCACGATCAACGATGTCGCGCGGCTCGCGAACGTCTCGAAGAAGACGGTCTCGCGGGTCATCAACGAATCGCCGTTCGTTCGCGAGGAAACGCGTACCCGCATCGCCGCGATCATCAAGGAGCTCGGATTCTCTCCCGACCCCCAGGCTCGAGGCCTGGCGTTTCGGCGTTCTTTCTTGATGGGGTTGATCTACGACAACCCAAACGCCCCTTACGTCATCAATATCCAAGAAGGCGCGCTCGGCGCCTTGCGCAAAGTCGGTTACGAGCTCGTGGTGCACCCTTGCGATCGCACGAGCCCGGAATTCTTGAACGACATCAAGCAGCTCATTACGCGGCAGAAGCTCGATGGCGTGATTCTGCTGCCGCCGGTGTCGGAGAACGCCGCGTTGGCCGCGCTGCTCAAATCGCTTGAATGCCCTTATGTTCGCGTGTTGTCCGCAGCGCTGGATGAGTTGGAGAACGTGGTCTTGTCGATGGATCGCGAATCAGCTGCAGAGGTCGCCGAGCACCTTGCGAAGCTTGGCCACACGCGTATCGCGATGATCGTAGGACCCGTCGCGACGCACCGCTCCGCGCACGAACGTCTCGTTGGTTTCTCGAACGCGCTTGCCGAACGTGGTCTGACGCTTTCGCCCCAATATCTCGTCGAGGGCCAATATACGTTCGAGTCTGGTGCCGCATGCGCAGAGTTGCTGCTGTCTCGCTCGCCACGCCCAACGGCCATCTTCGCGGGCAACGACGAGACTGCTGCCGGCGTCTATCGAACCGCCTACTTGCGGGGTTTGAAGATTCCAGACGACCTCACGGTGATCGGCTTCGACGACAGCCCGCTCGCATCTCGCTTGTGCCCGTCTTTGACGACCATGCGTCAGCCGATCCGGGATATGGGAAAGCTGGCAGCCGAGAAATTGATGGCAAAAGTCGCAAGGCTTCCCGGTCCCCCCTCCACGGCCTCGACCGTATTCCCTCATCTCGTCGTGCGCGAATCCTCGGGACGGCCGAATTCCTGATCGCACGTCACACCCTGCGGGCTTGGCGCGGGCCATGACACCGGTTACCATGAGGGTCTTGCTGTGGCTCTCGGGTCGCAGGTCACACCAGATTGTGGAGGGGGCTTACGGTGTTCAAGAAAACGTATCACGCCACGCATCCGGACATGATGGCGGGTGCGAGCAATCAGCAGCTTCGCGATCGCTATCTCGTCGAAGGACTCTTCGCGCCAGATGCGCTCGCACTCAACTACGCTCATTACGAGCGCTTCGTCATCGGCGGCGCATTTGCCAAGAGCCAGGCCGTCAAACTGCCGAATCAAACCGAGCCCGCGTCCTCCGCGGGAAAACCCTTCCTGGAGCGACGCGAGCTCGGTGTCATCAACATTGGCGGGACGCCTGGACGCGTGCGCGTCGACGGTCAGGCATTCGACTTGGCCCCGAAGGACGGGTTGTACGTGCCGATGGGCTCGAAGGACGTGTCGTTCGAGGCGGCCGGTGGGGAAGGGGCGAAGTTCTATCTCGTGTCTACGCCGGCGCATGCGCGCTTCGAGCCGGTGCACATCTCCATCGCGAAAGCAGTGCCGCTCGAACGCGGCGCATCGGAGACGTCGAACGAACGCACGATCTACCAATACATCGTGCCGGCAACGTGCAAGTCTGCGCAGCTCCTCATGGGGCTGACGACGCTGAAGCCAGGCAGCGTGTGGAATACGATGCCGCCGCATCTCCACGATCGTCGCTCCGAGGTGTACTTCTATTTCGACCTCGCGGACGATCAGCGCGTGATGCACTTCATGGGCGAGCCGGACGACACGCGCAGTCTCGTACTACGCAACGAAGAAGCCGTGATGTCGCCGCCATGGTCGATCCACATGGGTGCGGGCACTCGCAACTACAGCTTCATCTGGGCGATGGGCGGCGAGAACCTCGATTACACCGACATGAACGTGCTCGATATTTGCCAACTGAAGTGAGATGCATGAGCGATCAGAATCTGTTCTCGCTGGCAGGCAAAGTCGCGCTCGTGACCGGGGCGAACACGGGCCTCGGTCAAGGCATCACAGTTGCGCTCGCAAGCGCGGGCGCCAATATCGTGGCGATCAGCCGATCGAGCTTGGCCGATACCGAGCGGCAAGTGCGCGAGCTCGGCCGAAAGTTCTACGCGCTTTCGGCCGACCTCCAACACAGCAGTGAATGTGCACCGCTCGTTGCCCGCGCGCTCGATCACGCAGGTCACGTTGATATCCTCGTCAACAACGCGGGCATCATCAATCGCAACGATGCTCTGACGTTCACGGAAGAGCAGTGGGATTCTGCGCTCAACGTCAATTTAAAAACTCCATTCTTCCTTGCTCAAGCCTGTGCTCAGGAAATGCTGCGAGCAGGCCGTAAGGGGAAGATCATCAACATCGCTTCGATGTTGTCTTTCCAAGGCGGTATCCGCGTGGCCTCGTACACCGCAAGCAAGAGCGGGCTTGCGGGGATCACGCGCTTGCTCGCGAACGAGTGGGCGGCACGCGGGATCAATGTGAACGCGATCGCACCAGGCTATTTCGAGACGAACAATACGACGGCACTACGCGCCGACGAAACTCGCAACCGCGACATCCTTGCGCGCATTCCCGCAGGGCGTTGGGGCAAGCCCTCGGACCTCGCCGGCGCCGCCATCTTCCTGGCCTCTGAAGCCTCCGATTACGTCCATGGCACGATCCTGCCGGTGGATGGCGGGTGGCTCGCGCGCTAGCGCTCGCGCGGGGAGTTGCACTTCGACGGCAAGGAGGCCTGTCGGCAAGGAAGCCGTACTACCGACGGCAAGGAAGCCTATCGGCAGGGTAAGAAAGATTTCGCAGCTCTTGATGTCTGACCCTGCCGCAGACCGTTCGGTCGGAGGCTCCCTTGCCGTCGGTAGTACGGCTTCCCTGCCGTGAGGCTTCCCTGCCGAGGCGGAGCCGAAGGCTCGCCGCACCCGCGGCGCTCAGACTTTTCCCTAAATCTTTCCGCCCGCGGCTCGGGACACAGTTTCTGCGCGGCTTCTTCTGCAAGCTCGCGCCTGGGCTCGTATCGCCCGCAATATGTCATTCAGCTAAACAACGAGTCGCAGGACATGGGCGCGCGGCCGAATACCGAAGCATTCCCCGAAGCGGGCGTCGTACTCGACGGCTTCCCGCACGGAGCTGCTTTGTTCGATGCGCGGGCGTTGACACCGCGGTTGTTGCACGCGAACGCGGAGCTCGTCCAGTTGACTGGTTATGAGCTCGAGGAGCTGCGCTCCAAGCCGCTTTGGATTCTGCTTGCCGGGCCTGAGAGCGATCAGATTGTCCAGCAACAAGTGCGTGCGGCGTTCTCCGGCTCCGCGATCCCAACGCTCGAGTGGCTGGTCTATCGAAAAGATCGAACGCCGCTCTGGGCGCGCATCACGGCAAAGGGCGCGAAAGGGCAGAACACCTTCATCGTCGCGATCGAAGACATCTCCGATTACAAGCGCGCGCGCGAATCGTTGCGTGCGAGCGAAGGACGGCTCGAAGTTGCGATCGCGGCGAACGCTTTATCGATGTGGGACTGGAACATCCCGCGCGATGAGATCTACTACAACGAGCACTGGCGCGACACGCTCGATGTCGATCCGAAAGAGCTGCTCGCGCATCAAGAGCTGCACGCGCGCCTGCTGCTGCCTGCCGATCGGCCAGAAGTGTTGCAGCAGTTCGAAGATCACTATCATGGTCGAAGCTCGTCGTTCTCGTGCGAGTACCCGCTCGCGACCGCTCGTGGCGTTCGTAAATGGTTCGAGGCGTATGCGAAGGTCGTGCGTCGGGATCACGATGGTCGGCCGCTGCGCATGATCGGCGTGCTGAGCGATATCTCGAACCGGCGCAAGGCAGTGCAGGATGTCACCGCTGTGCAGGAGCGCTGGGAGCGCGCAGTGCGCGGCACCTCCGACGGACTTTACGATTGGGATCTCCTCACCGGTCACATCTGGTATGCCGCACGATTTCGCGAGATCGTCGGCCACGCTGAAGCGGACTTCCCCGATACCTTCGCATCGTTTCAGAACGCGTTGCACCCTGACGATCGCGCGCTCGTCGTCGGGAAGATCCGCGCGCATCTGGAAAACACAACCAAGCTCGACCTGCGCTGCCGAGTGAATACGCGCACAGGCGCGACGATCTGGTGTCGACTTCGCGGTGAGGCAGCGCGCGATGCTGCCGGCCGGCCGTTTCGACTCTCAGGCTCGATCAGCGATATCAGTGCGCAGATCGACGCCGAGGAAGCGTTGAATCGCAGCCAGAACTTCTACGGCACGATCCTCGACTCTCTGCCGCTCTTCATTGCCTACGTCGATCGCGACGAGCGCGTCGTGTATGCGAACCGCAGCTTCCAAGAATTCTTCGCCGTGCCGCTCGCGAGCAGCCGTGGGCGCGTGATCAACGACGTGATCGGCGATCGACGGTACGGCACGATCGGACCGTACGTTCGCGAAGCATTGCAAGGCAAGCTCTCCGAAGGGCAGGGCCGGTTTCGTGCGCACTCGGGGCGTGTGCTCGATATGGACGCTTCGTTCGTTCCTCACTATGACGAGCACGGTGAGCTGCAGGGCTGCATCGTTGCAGCCCGCGACATGACCGACAAGCGCCAGCTCGAGGCGGAGCTGCGTCAAAGTCAGAAGATGGAAGCGGTCGGGCGCTTGACCGGCGGAATCGCGCACGACTTCAACAATCTATTGTCCGTGATCGTGGGCAACATGCAGTTGCTCGCGCGCTCGCTGCGCGAAACCCCGCGCTTGCTGCGCCAGACCGAAACGGCGTTGAGCGCGGCGATGCGCGGTGCGGCGCTGACGCAGCGATTGCTGGCGTTTGCGCGCCAGCAGGTGCTCGAGCCGAAAGTCGTCGACCTGAACGGAACGATCGGCGGCATGTATGAGCTGCTCCGCCGGACGTTGACTGGCGAGATCGAGCTCGAGCAGCGGCTCGACCCTGAGTTGTGGGCGACGCGACTGGATCCGGGCCAGCTCGAGAACAGCGTACTGAATCTCGTGATCAACGCGCGCGATGCGATGCCCGACGGCGGCTCAATCGAGATTCGCACGCGTAATGTCACCGTTGGTCCCGTGCGCGAATCCGGTGAAGAATCCGTGGAGCCGGGCGACTATGCTGTCCTCGAAGTGAGAGACACAGGCATTGGCATGTCCGCGCAAGTTGCAAAGCGCGTGTTTGAACCATTCTTCACGACCAAAGATGTCGGCAAGGGAAGCGGTTTAGGTCTATCGATGGTGTACGGCTTCGTGAAGCAGTCAGATGGACATGTCACGATCACGAGCCAACCGAATCAAGGCACGACCGTTCGCTTATATTTCCCGCGGGTGCATGCAGCGCTCGCGCGTGCCTCGATCGAGCCCCCCGGGCCTGGCGAGATGCCTCAAGGCAGCGAGCTCATTCTCGTTGTCGAAGACAATGTCGAAGTTCGGCGGACCGCAGTCGATATCTTGGGAGCGCTCGGTTATCGAGTGATCGAGGCGGCGAATGGCCACCAGGCCCTTGAGCAATTCATGCAGCATCCAGAGATCGCTCTCGTGTTCTCGGATGTGATGCTGCCCGGAGGTATGTTGGGTTCGCAGCTTGTACACAAGCTGCAGGAACGGCGTCCGGGCTTGCGGGTACTCATGACATCCGGATTCAGCGAGAGCGGCATCATGCATCGCGGAGTTCTGGACGGCAGCATCGAGTTGCTGCAAAAACCATATAAAGTTGAAGATCTGGCGCGTCGCGTGCGCGCATTGCTGGATGGAAAGGAGGAGCCTCATCGTGTCCCGGCCTGAACGCAACCTACTGCTCGTCGTCGATGACGAAGTCGATTTCCTCGAGCTGATCGAGCAGATCGGACAAGGCGTTGGCTGCGATGTCATCACGGCAGACACGGCCGCTCGATTTCGCGAGCAGCTGGCCGCCCGGCATCCCTCGCTCATCCTGCTCGATTTGCAAATGCCCGGCATGGATGGAATCGAAGCCTTACGTTATCTGGCGCGCCAGGGCTTGAACGCCGGCATCCTCCTCGCGAGCGGCATGGATCAGCGGGTGCTCGCAAGCGCGCGTCAGCTCGGCGACTCGCTGGGTTTACGCATGTTGGGCACGCTGCAGAAACCGGCGATGCTGGAAGATATCGAGAGCCTGCTCATGAAACATCTTGATCCAGGAGCGCGCATCGGCGCAGACGATTTGCAGCGTGCCATCGAAGAGCACGAGCTCGTCGTTCATTATCAACCCAAGGTCGTGCGCTGTGCGAACGATTGGCAAGTCCGTAGCGCCGAGGCGCTCGTGCGATGGCGTCACCCGACGCTGGGACTCTTGTTCCCAGGTGAGTTCCTGGCGCTCGCCGAGCACTCCGGTCTCATCATGGGGATCACCGACTTCGTCATGACCGATGCGATTCGTCAGATCGGTCACTGGCGCCAGCGCGGCCTCGATCTTTCCGTCGCGGTGAACCTCTCCCCACGCATGGTGCAAGATCTCGAGTTCCCTGATCGGTTGAATCGAATCTTCCGCGAGTTCGAGACGACCCCTGAGCAGCTCACGCTCGAGGTGACCGAGGCGGCCTCTCTCGATGATCCCGATCTCGTGATGGACATCTTCACGCGTTTGCGTGTGAAAGGCGTCGGCTTGTCGCTCGATGATTTCGGTACGGGCATGTCCTCGCTTACGCAGCTCTACAAGATGCCGTTCAACGAGGTGAAGATCGACGGCAGCCTCATTGCAGATATCGCCACCAGCAAGGCGGCATCGACCGTCGTGCGCGCGATCGTCGAGCTCGCGCACAACTTGTCATTGACTGCGTGTGCTGAAGGAGTCGAGACACCCGCACAGTTCGAGTTCCTCGATCAAATCGGCTGCGATGCCTTGCAAGGAGACTTCATCGCCTCGGCGATGCCCGCTTCTGAGATGGAGAACTTCATCCACGTGTGGAATGGCTCAGACCACACGTGGGTCCCGGTGGTCAGGAAGTAGGTTGAGAAGTGGTTGGTGGTTAGTGGCTAGTTTCGCAACCGGCTTGCTAACCCCTAGCCACTAAATAACTTACCACTTCTCATCTAAGCACTCGCTGCGCGACGGCAAGCTCGCGGCCGTAACGCTTTTTCACTCGATAGAGTTGCGCAGGTCGATGGGCCCCGCCTGCCGACCGTCCTCCAGGCGCGGGCTCGACCAGATCCATCTCTTCCATGCGCCTGCGGAACGTGCGCTTGTCCAATTGCGTTCCAAGGACTTGCTCGTAGACACGCTGCAGCTCGCTCAGCGTGAAGTTGGGTGGCATCAGATGCACCGGCAGCGACGAATAGGATGTCTTCGAACGCACACGCTCGAGCGCCGTGCGGAGGATCTCCAGGTGGTCGAACGGCAATGACCTAACTGAATCGACAGCGCGCCATTGCACGCTGCTGGCGTGAGTCTCGTTGATGTGAGCGAAGGGGACGAGCGCGTAGTGAGCGATCGAAACCGACCAACCTCGGCCATCTCGATGCCGGCTCGCGAATGTTTGCAGTTGCTCGAGATACGGGCTCGTGAGCCCGGCTTTCGCCTGCAGAATGCGCACCGCCGCGGCCTGAGCGTCCTCATCCTCCTGCGTATGAACCCATCCTCCCGGGAGTGTCCACTCCCCTGCATGCGGCGGTTGCTCGCGCAGAGCGAGCGCCACGTGCAGCGCTTCTTCTTTCAAGGTGAGGATCACCACGTCGACCGTCACGATGGGCTGTGGAAAGTCGTGCTGCATGTTCCCTTGGTGCAATCCTGCACTTACGTCTATGACACACCGGAAATTGGCACGGATGGTACTGTAAATGAGCACATATTGCGTTTCCAAACGCCAGGTCTATAGTTAGTGCGAAATCGCACTAACAGCATAACCGGAGAAGGCGCTATGAACATCAAGCTCCTCATCATCGACCCTCAGAACGATTTCTGCGATCTCGACGGTGCGGCGCTGCCTGTGCCGGGCGCGAATGCCGACATGCATCGACTCGCGAAGTTCATGAAGGCTGCAAGTGCTCGCGTGAGCGATCTCATCGTGACGCTCGATTCCCACGCGTCGATCGGCATCGAGCGAACCCCCTTTTGGATGACGAGGGAGGGTTCACCCGTCCCCGCATTCACCGTCGTCACGGAAGCCGATGTACGAGCTGGTACGTTTCGCCCGCGCAAGCCGGACGCCGAGCCACAGGTGATCGAGTACCTCCATGCCCTCGAGCACGCCGGCCGATATCAGCTCATGGTGTGGCCGGTACATTGTGTGATCGGCACCTGGGGCCACAACATCCACACGGCGGTCGCCGAGGAAATCGCGAGCTGGGAAGCGCAGCAGCTGCGCCCTGCCTTTCGAGTGCTCAAAGGTCAGAATCCAATGACTGAGCAGTACAGCGCGGTTCAGGCTGAGGTCCCGCTAGCCGATGATGTGCTCACGCATCCCAATCACCGGCTGATCGCTCGAGCGCGACCGAACGGTGCGACCTTGCTCGTGGCTGGCGAGGCGGCCAGCCACTGTGTCGCCGCCACAATGGAGCATCTCTTCGCAGAGATGTCCCTAGAGCAGCGACGCGAAGTGGTGATTCTCCGCGATTGCATGAGCCCCGTGACCGGATTCGAAGCGAAAGCGGAAGCGTTCTTCGCGCGCGCCCGCGATCTCGGCGCGCAAGTCACGACGAGCGACGAGGCACTGAAGGCTCTCTCCTGAAGAAACACAATAAGCATACACTCATGTTCAAACCGATCGTCGAATCGCTGCTCGATACGGATCTGTACAAGTGGACGATGCTGCAGCCGTTCTTGCATTTCTTCCCTGCCAATCAAGCGGAGTATCGGTTCGTCTGCCGCAATCGCCCGCAATATCCCTTGAGCGAGCTCAAAGACGAAGTGGAAGCACAGATCGATCATCTATGCACACTCTCGTTCGCAGAGGATGAGCTCGCCTATCTCGCGGGCAGGCGCTTCTTCAAGAGCGACTTCATCGATTTCCTGCGCATCTTCCGGCTGCAGCGTCGCTACATCCGCGTCACCACCTCAGGGGATAGTCTCGAGATCGTGGCGCATGGTCCACAGCTGCACGTGATGGCCTTCGAGATTTTCGTGCTCGCGATCGTGAACGAGCTCTACTTCAGGCGCTTTGCAAACGAAGAGCTCCTGAGCGAGGGGCGCCGGCGCCTGCGAAATAAGATCGACCTTCTCAGGAGCACGATGGCATCGGCGCAGTCGAGGAGCGCACATCCGTTCGAGTTCTTCGATTTCGGCACTCGGCGCCGCTTCTCGCGAACTTGGCACGATGAAGTGGTCGGCACGCTCGCGCGCGAGATTCCGGAGCTCTTCAAGGGAACGTCCAATGTTCATCTGGCGAAGCGTTATGGGCTCGCTGCCATCGGCACGATGGCGCACGAGTATCTCCAGACCTTTCAGGCGGTCGGCGTCCAGCTCAAGAACTTTCAGCGAGCTGCCCTCGAGCATTGGGTGCAGGAGTATCGAGGCGATCTAGGTATCGCGCTGACCGATGTTGTTGGAATGGATGCGTTTCTGGGGGACTTCGACTTGTACTTCGCGAAGCTCTTCGATGGATTGCGCCACGATTCAGGCGATCCGGTGGAATGGGGCGAGAAGGCGCTCGCGCACTATCAGCAGCTACGCATCGACCCACGTACAAAGCGGCTCGTCTTCTCAGATGGGCTCGATGTCCCGGCCGCGCTCGAGCTCTACGCCCATTTCGCCGATCGCGTCCAATGCGGGTTCGGCATCGGCACCAATCTCACGAACGACCTCGGTGTACCCGCGTTGAACATCGTCATGAAGCTCATGGAGTGCAACGGTCAACCCGTCGCGAAACTGTCGGACTCGCCCGGAAAGACGCTCTGCACCGATGAGACATTCCTGGCCTATCTGCGCCAAGTGTTCAAGCAAGCGGCCTGAAGGAGTCACGCATGTTCAAGCTGTCCATCGCGCAGATCAACCCGACGATTGGGGATATCGATGGGAACATCGCCTTGATGTGTGCCGCCGCCGATCGTGCCCATGCGGAAGGCGCGAGCCTCGTCGTGTTCCCGGAGCTTTCGTTGACGGCGTACTACCCCGCCGATCTGCTCGACGACGAGGAGTTCGTCGCGCGTATCGAGCGCGGAATCGCTCGCTTGCGGGAAGAGACGAAGCGTCGCGCGAATTTGTACTGGGCCGTGGGAACGCCGACCAAGAACGTGGGCGTGGGCAAACGGTTTCACAATAGTCTGCTCGTGATCAAGGATGGCGAGGTCGTGCTCACCTATCACAAGCAACTGCTGCCGACCTATAACATCTTCGATGAGCATCGGCACTTCGAGCCTGGTCCGGATGTAGCGCGGGTGTTGGACATCGATTCGGTTCGAATTGGTTTTCTGATCTGCGAGGACGGCTGGAACGATGAAGGACGCGACTATCTCGTGAATCCGTTCATCCGCTTAGCCGATGCGGCCCCTGATCTCGTCGTGTCGATCAATGCAAGCCCGTCCAACGTCGGACGGCGGGAAATTCGCCACGAGGTCTTCGCAAAAGCCGCTGCTCGACACGATCTTCCGATCGTTTACGTCAATCAAGTCGGGGGGCATGACCAGCTCGTATATGACGGCGCGTCGTTTGCACTCGAGCCGCATCGAGGCGTCGTCTTCGAGGCGAAACGGTTCGAGCCGGATCTGATCACGCTCGGCTTTCGCAATCGCCAAGCCTTCTGCGATACGCTCGGCGCAGAGCTGACGCCCGTTTCGAAAGCGGGACTGCCGACCTGCGAGTTCTACCGCAAGCAGATCGTGCTTGGTTTGCGCGACTACGCGCGGCGCTGCGGTTTCACGCAGGCCGTCGTAGGCTCTTCGGGCGGCATCGATTCCGCACTGACGCTTGCGCTTGCGGTCGAGGCGCTCGGGTCCGAGAACGTCGTTGCGATTACGATGCCGTCGGAATATTCGAGCGCCGGCAGCGTGAGCGATTCGGTTCGCTTGTGCGAGAACTTAACGATCGAGCTCTACACGCATCCCATTCGCGAGATCGTCGAGGAGTACAAGGCGCAGTTCGAGGCCTCGATCGGCCACGAGGTCGCGGGACTCACGCTCGAGAATCTGCAAGCGCGTATTCGCGGCACGATTCTCATGGAGTACTCGAACCGCTTTGGCCATCTCCTGCTTACGACCGGTAACAAGAGCGAGATCTCGGTCGGATACTGCACGCTCTACGGCGATACGAACGGCGGCCTCGGTGTCATCGGAGACTTGTACAAGACCGAAGTGTTCGCGCTCTGCCGTCACCTCAACGAAAGCGCAGGTCGCGAGATCATTCCGATATCGATCATCGACAAGCCTCCATCCGCGGAGCTCGCGCCGGGCCAGAAGGACACCGATAGCCTGCCGCCGTACGAAGTGCTGGATGAGATCCTAAAAGTCCTGATCGAAGGCACTCGGCTGGGCGCTCACGAGCGGGCGCAGGCGGAGCGCGCCTTCGGCGAGCTGGAACGAACCGAAGCGGGCCGCACGTTGATCACACGCGTAAAGAAGATGATCGCGCGCAGCGAGTACAAGCGCCGGCAAGCGCCCCCCATCGTGCGGGTGCGGGCGCGCGCGTTTGGAAACGGCCGGCAGATGCCGATCGCAGCGCGCTATCTATAACGAGCAGTAGGACACATCGATGCCCATCGACGTCGCAGTCATCATCGGCCGCTGGCAAATCCTGCAGAACGGACACCTCACCTTGCTGCGCACCGCGTTGGCGACGGCGCCGCGAGTCGTCGTCGTGATCGGATCGGCGTGGCGGGCGCGGGACGCTCACAATCCTTTCACATGGCAGGAACGACAACAGCAGTTCGAAACGGTGCTGAGCGCAGCAGAGCGCGAGCGCATCGTGTTCCTTCCGCTCCGTGACTACTTCGATCACGAGCGCTGGAATCAGGCCGTTCGCAAAGGGATCCACAAGGTCGCTGGCACCGGCAAAGTCACGATCGTCGGCTTCAAGAAGGATCACACCTCGTTCTACTTGGATGAGTTCCCGGGTTGGGGATTGATCGAAGTCGAAGTGGAAACGCAGATCAGCGCGTCCGACTTGCGTCGGATCTACTTCGAGGCGACGGACATGTCAGCCGCCCTCACCGTCATCGGAAACTACGTGTCGCCCGGCGTGCGTGGGTACTTGGAGGCGTGGGCGCACTTGCCTGCTTACCGGCAGTGCGCGGCCGAGCATAAAGCGGTGGAGGCGTATCGTCGCAAGTACACTGCACCGTTCTACCTCACGGCCGACAGTGTCGTGACGAGCAACGATCACGTGTTGCTGATCAAACGAGGAGGGACGATCGGCCACGGATTGTGGGCATTACCCGGCGGATCTCTCGAACCGCGCGAGCAGTTCTTCTCCGCTGCCTTGCGTGAGCTCGCCGAAGAGACGGAGTATCGACCGTTACGCTCACGCATGACCGCAGCGTGCAAGTCGCAGGCAGTATTCGATCATCCAGCGCGCAGCCCGCGAGGACGCATCATCACGATGGCGTTCCACTTCGACTTGGGTACGGAGCACCTGCCTGAAGTCCGCGGTACCGACGATGCCGCCGAAGCTCGCTGGACACCGATCGCACGATTGCCGCGGATCGAAGAGCAGCTCTTCGAAGATCACGCGTGCATCTTGGATCATTTCCTCGGGTTGTTTCCGCCCGAGGACTAAGCGCGGAGCGAGGCTTCAACCGCCAACCGCCATCCGTTTCTCTTTCGATTGTTTGAGCATGTGGAGCGGAGCGGTGAGCACGATCCTCGTGCCTTTGCCCGGCTCTTCAAAGGCCACGTTGCCGCCCAGCATGCGCGCGCGGTATTCCATGATTTTGAGCCCCAAGCCCGGTGTGCGTTGTGCAAGACCGGCGGAGAGCCCGATGCCATCGTCTGCGATCGACAGTTGGAGCTTACGGCCCACCGTTCGCAGCTCGACCGCGATCGACTTCGCACGCGCATAGCGTGCGGCGTTCGTCGTTGCCTCCTGAGCCACTCGATAGACGTGCGTCGCGGCGCCTTCCTCCAGATCCGGCAGCTTCTGACCGGACATCGCGAAGGTGCACTGCAGGTTGTACATGTCCGTGCAGCGCGCCGCGAGATGCTTGAGCGCTTCAGGTAATCCACCGCGCTCCAGATTGACCGGCGCCAAGCCGCGCGCGAGCGATCGAGTGCTTTGAATGGCGCGCGCGAGCAGATCGCTGATCTTCGTCACTTGCGAGGAGTATTGAGGCGCTTCGCGCGATAGCTGAACCTCGAGGCCTTTCAGCAATAACGACAGCCCTGTCAGCTCCTGCCCGAGCCCATCGTGCAGATCGCTGCCGAGCCGGCGCTGCTCGCGATTCGAAATCTCCAAGATCTCTTGTTCGAGCGCCTTGCGATCGGTCACTTCTTGAACAGCGCACACGAGCCCCGTGATCTTGCCGTGATCGCGCAGAGGCGCGTGTGTGAGATTGAACCAGCGGATCGAGCCGTCGGCGACGACCCAATGTCGCTCCTGGCCAGAGACGGAGCGGCCGGTGCGCATGAGCGTGGCCGCCTGCGCTTCGATATCGAGCGTGGTCTCATCGCCCCACACCTCGGACACCCGTTTGCCGATCAGATCTTCACGCTTCATGCCCGTCACTTCGAGCATCATGCGATTGACGACCGTCATCCGATTCTGCGTGTCCACCGTGTAGATCACTTCCGGCAGGCTGTCCATTACGGTGCTGATGAGCAAGCGCTGTGCCTCGAGCTGCGCTTCAGCCTGCTTACGCTCGTGCCGCTCGCGCGATTCCAACAGCGCGCGCTTAACGACCGTCGAAAGACGTTGTAGCCGATCCTTCAACACGTAGTCGGTGGCGCCGCTCTTCAGCGCCTCGATCGCGCGTTCCTCGCCCAGCGAACCGGATACAAAGATGAAGGGCACGCCCGGGCGGAGCTTCTGCGAGATCTTGAGCGCTGCTCGCCCATCGAAGCCAGGCAGCGTGTAATCCGCGAGCACCAAGTCGACTGGGTCCTGCGCGAGCGCGTCGCGGAAGGCTTTCTCGGATGCGACGTGCCGCCACTGAACGACGTGGCCGTTGCGCGCGAGCTCGAGCTGGATCAGCTCCGCATCGTTGGGATCGTCCTCGAGCAATATGAAATGAAGAGGAGCGCTGGAATCCTGAGTCATAGCGAAAGTATTACCAGAAGAGGACCCTGTTTGCGTCATCCATATGAAGGGCAGCACCATCCACGGCCGAAGCTCGAACCCGCAGATCGCAGCGAAAATGGCCTGCGCACGAGCTTCCTCGAGGCCACACGCTATCACTTCATAGGCGAGTGTGGAAAATGGGGATTGCCCAGCGCTTGTGCGAACGCAAAATGCAAGATACAACCTACGGTCGGGCTCGACCGCGGCTTTTTGATAAGGGCGATGACGCTATGGCAGAACAGACACGGATCGTGATCGTAGATGACCATCCCTTCGTACGTGAAGGTTTGAAACAACTACTCGCGGGGCAAGGAGACTTCGTACTTTCCGGAGAAGCGTCATCGGTGCAAGACGCGCAAGCGGCGATCGACGGCTCAGAGCCCGACGTCGCGGTGGTCGATCTCGCGCTCGGTGCGGACGATGGTATCGAGCTCGTGCGCTGGATTCGCTCGGAGCATCCGGATGTTCGAGTTCTCGTGCTCTCGATGCAAGATGAGGCGCTCTATGCCGAGCGGCTCTTGAGACTCGGTGTCAGCGGCTATGTCATGAAGAACGTCGCGGGCACCGATTTCCTCGGCGCTCTGCGCAAGGTTGCGCGCGGTCAGCGCCACGTCAGTGCCGCGATGGGCGAGCGTCTGCTCAGTCAAGTCGCTCGCGGCCGGGCCCCTGGCCAAGATGAAGATCCTGTCTCGGCTCTAACCGATCGCGAGCTCGAAGTGTTCAAGCTCATCGGTGAAGGTATCAGCACGCGCGAGATCTCGCAGCGCCTCGATCTATCCATGAAGACCGTCGATGCCCATCGCAGGCATATGCGGGAGAAGCTCAATCTGCGCTCCACGAGCGAGCTCATTCGCTACGCGACACAGTGGGTGTCGGATCGCGCCGAGGGCTGACTCCGTCAGCCTGGCTAACTGGCCACTAACCAACTGGTCAGAAATAAAGACCGCGGCGCGCATGCGTGCTGAGCGACTCCTCTCGTCCCCAGGATGCCTGCATGTAAGTCCGATGCGCCACGCCTTCGCTAACGTGCACACTCCATAGCATTCTGGACAGCTGCCAGTTAGCCAGTGGCCAGTTGGCGGGTGGCGATGCGGCGGTGTTATGTCTGATGCCACCAGCCGGCGGCAGCACCCAGGGAGCAATCTTTACCAAACGCGCGCTGACCACCCCTGACATTAGGGGATCGGCTGATATCCCCTACACGGCCCCTCACAGACCATTTCGCGCACAACCGCGACGCCGCAATGTTGGGCGCCGCTTCGGCGTGCTCTGCCGATGGAGCACGCTATCTGATGAGTAGAAGTGCCTGCTTGAACGCCGCCACTAAAACGATCGATACGTCGAACGACGCTCCCTCCCCAGCGCCGCGCGAACCGCTATGTCCCGAGCTCAAGGGTCGGGCAATTCGCGGGCTGCTCGCGGCGCTGCCGGAGTACGTCTTCGTGCTGGATCGCGGCTTGAACATTCTCGTCGCGAATCGCAGCGTCGGACAACGCACCCCAGAGCAGCTCGAAGGCCGTCCGATCGTGGAGGTCTTTCCGCCGCATCTACATGCGGTTGCACGCGCGACTCTGCATCGTGTGCTCGCGAGCGCTCAGATCGACGGCTTCTCCGCGGAGATCGAGGGGCTCGATGGGCAGCAACGCCACTTCGACATTCGCGTAAGCCCATTCAAACCGGATGAAGCAACAAGTTGGCTGACGCTCGTCGCGACGGAGATCACTGAACAGGTGCGCGCGGAACGAGCAATCGCAACGCAGGCACGGATGATCGAGTCCATGCTCGAAGGCGTCGCCGTGATCAATGAGCGCGGCATGATCGAGATCACGAACCCCGCGTTTGATCGCATGTTCGGTTACAAGCGCGGCGAGCTGATCGCACGTGAGATGTCGACGCTCGCAGGCTGGCCGTTCGAGCAACCCGAACGTTGGCAACGAACGGCGGGGGACACTCTTCGCTCGCAGCCGGTCGAGTTCGATGGTCGCCGTGCAGACGGTAGTCATTTTGCAGCCGCAGGCGTGCTCTCGAGATTCGAGGTCATCGGACGCAATCACAGCTTGGTGGTGCTGCAGGACGTGAGCGAACGTAAGCAGCTTGAACGTGCGATCTTGGAAGCGGTGAATCGCGAGCAATATCGCATTGGCAACGATCTTCACGATGGCCTGGGCCAGGAGCTCACTGGGATCGCCCTCATGTTGCGCGGGCTCGCAGGCCGGGTGAGCAGCGAGTACGAGCCCATTCTTCCTGAGATCGAAGGCATCACGCGTCTCGTCAGCAATGCGATCGAGAGCACGCGTGCGCTTGCGCGAGGATTGTCGCCGGTAAACCTGGAACGCGGGGGCCTACAAGATGCGCTGGAAGGACTGGCGATGCATGCCGCTGAAATCTATGGCGTGCAAATCCTGTGTACGCACCGAATGGGTGCTACCCGGCCGCTCACGGCAGAACTGGCCAATCATCTATATCGGATCGCGCAAGAGGCGGTTCGTAACGCCGTTCGTCACGGCAAAGCGCGGTCTATACGACTGCACTTGCACAGCGCCCGCGCTAAGGTTCGCCTGACGGTCACCGACGACGGCACCGGGATGCCGCCACAAGCCGATGAAGCGCCAGGTATGGGACTGAAGATCATGCGCTACCGCGCCCGTATGTTGGGAGGAGAGGTCCGCTTCGAGCGCTCCACGCCGAGCGGCACTCGCATCGTCTGCGAGTGCCCGATCGAGCCGAGCGTCGAGGGGCCGCCCCGCGAGCGCAAGCCGCGTCCGAAGACGAAGCGTAGCAGCGCGAGTTGAAGCTGCGAGGTCGGAATAGATCCAGCAGCGATTCGGTCGGAAATGAGTTTACGACCAATAGATTGAAGAGCGATTCTTTGAAGGAGTGATGCAAATGACCGTTGGGACTTCTTTGTTCAAGACGATGCACAAGCCGCCGACCGGTGTGCCGAAGGATCGCAAGCGCCGCGTTCTGATCGTCGACGATCATCCGATCGTGCGACAGGGCTTGCGTCGTTTGATCGAAGCGGAGTCGGATCTGGAAGTGTGCGGCGAAGCCGAGACGGCGCGCGAGGCGAAATCCTTGATTCGCGAGCTCGAGCCGGACGCCGTGATCGTCGATGTCTCTTTGAAGCAGGGCGATGGCCTCGAGCTCGTCAAGGATGCTCGCGCGCACTACCCCTCGCTGCCGCTGCTCGTTTTGTCTATGCACGATGAGGCCATCTATGCCGAGCGCATGCTGTCGGCGGGTGCGAATGGCTACATCATGAAGCAGGCCGCGTCGGATCAATTCCTCGTCGCCTTGCGCCGCGTGCTCGAAGGCGGTATTTACGTGAGTGAAGCTGTCGGCAACAGCATGATCGAGAAGTTCGCCTCGGGTGGTGCGTACATCTCTTCGAATCCGGTCGACAGTCTCACGAATCGCGAGCTGCAGGTTCTGCACATGATCGGCAAAGGGTTGTCGACGCGTCAGACGGCCGAAGCGCTCAACTTGAGCGTGAAGACCGTCGAATCGCATCGTCAACGCATCAAGCGCAAGCTTTCGTTGCGCACCTCTGCACAGCTCATGCAATACGCGGTGAACTGGTACGCTGGACGCGATCCGAGTCAAAAACCTTAAAGTTCGTATAGGAACGGACGCATGAATGGGACGCAAGGATTGCTGGGTCTACCGCTCCTTGTGGGGTTGCTCGTGGGCGCATTGCTCGCGGGCGCGGTGGCCTTTTATCTGGTGCGCCGATCCGATGAGCGGAATCGGCGCGCCCAGCAATCGCTGGTGGCGGAAAATCGCCGCAATCATGCTGTCGTGGAGGGTTCGGGAGAGGGCGTTCTCGAGCTCGATCACGTCGGTAACGTCCGCTATGCGAATCCCGCCGCAGGCAAGCTCCTGGGGTATGAAGCAGACGAGCTGATCGGCCTCGACTACAGAGTCCTGATCAACGACCAGCTCGAAGGCGATGCCGTCCGCCGAGTGCGATACACGACCGACATCATGCGGGGCGTCGGCGCGCTCCTGCGTCGCAAGGATGGTCAGTATCGCCCTGTGCAGTACAAGATCGTGCCCGTCACCGAACAAGGCGTGACCATCGGGACGGTGCTCGTCTTCCGCGATATCTCCGATCGCGTGCGACTCGACAACCTGCTCAAGGACATGCAAGCGACCGCGAAGATCGGCGGGTGGGAATACGAGATCGATTCCAAGAAAGTGCATTGGACGGATGCGCTCTATGCGATGCACGAGATACCGCCCAACACGCCGCTCGGCGACCGTGATCTCACCGCGATGCTGCATCCCGATGATCAAGTGAAGATGCGAGCAGCCGTGCAGAAGGCGATGGATTCCGGCGCTTCGACGGATCTGCAGGCACGTCTCACGAACGCGCGCGGCCGACAACTGCACGTGCGCATCATTCTTCAAGCCGAACGGCGCGAAGGTCGCACGGTGCGTTTGCATGGAACGATGCAAGACATCACCGACCTCGTCATGGCCGAGCGGCAGTTGCGCGAGACGCGGGATTTCTACGAGCTCACGCTCAATGCTGTGCCGACGCCGGTGACGTTCGTCGACATGAAGATGCAGATCACGTACGCGAACCGCGCGCTCGAGGAATGGTTCGATCTCTCGCGCGATCAGATCGTGGGTAAGCACCTGCGCGATGTGTTGCCGGCCGATGCGCTCATCACCATGGGCCCGCAGATCGCCGCCGCGCTGCGCGGCGAGACGGTGCTCGCAACGCAATCAGGCGTACGCAATGGTCGATTGCGGGAGTGGCAAAACCATCTCGTGCCGCAGATCGGACCCAATCGCGAAGTGATGGGATTCTTCTCCATTCTCTACGATCTCACCGAGCTCAAGCGGCTCGAATCGCGGCTCCTGCAAGCGCAGAAGATGGAAGCCATCGGGCAGCTCACGGGCGGTGTGGCGCACGATTTCAACAATCTGCTCGGCGTCGTGATCGGCAACCTGCAGCTCATCGAGCGCAGCATCGCAGATAATCCGGGGCTTGCGCGCAAGGTCCACACTGCAATGCGAGCGGCGGCACGAGGTGCTGATCTGACGAAGCGGCTGCTCGCCTTCGCGCGTCGACAGATTCTCGACCCGACGGTCGTGGATCTGAACCGCCAGCTCACTGGTCTCACGGATCTCATGCAACGAAGCCTCGGCGATTCGATCGAGGTGCGCATGGTTCAATCCCACGACCTATGGCACACGCGCGTCGATGCGGGTCAGTTCGAGAACGCGATCTTGAACCTTGCAATCAATGCTCGCGATGCGATGCCTCAAGGCGGCCGGCTCACCGTACGCACGCAGAACGTCGTGCTCGACAGCGCGTTCTGCTCCACGCATCCGCAAGTCGAGCCCGGCGACTACGTTTCGATCAGCGTGACTGACACCGGTTGCGGCATCGAGCCCGACGTCCTGAGGCGCGTCTTCGAGCCGTTCTTCACGACGAAGGAATCCGGCAAAGGAAGTGGGTTGGGCCTGGCGATGGTGAATGGCTTTGCCGAGCAGTCCGGCGGAATCGCAACCATCGAGAGCAAAGTCGGGCGCGGCACGACCGTACAGATTCTGCTGCCGCGGTCGCGGGAAATGCAGGTCGAGCGCGAAGACACGATCGTATCCAAAGTCGCACCTGGCGGCTCCGAGACGATTCTCGTCGTGGAGGACGATGCAGATTTGCGTGAGACGGTCGTGACCGCACTTTCACAACTGGGTTATCGCGCGCTGCAGGCAGCGAATGCCGCGGCGGCGATTCGAATCTTGAGCGGGCCCGAGAAGATCGACCTGCTCTTCACCGACGTCATGATGCCCGGCGGCATGCTCGGCCCCGCGCTCGCGAAGCGCGCGCGCGAAATGCGCCCCGGAATCGAAGTGCTGTTCACGACCGGCTATGCCGAAACCACCGTGCTTGCGAGCACAGCGGGCCTGTCGTCGAGCGAGGTCATCAACAAACCGTATCGCAATGAAGATCTGGCGATGCGCATACGGTACGTGCTGGATCGGGAGGCGCGCGTTGCCTGAGATCGAAAACAAGCTGCTCGTCATCGACGATCAGCCCGACTTGTGCGAGTTCATCTCCGAAGCTGCGCGCGGCATGGGGTTCGAGTCGATTGCAGTCACGGAGCCCGAGGCGTTTCGTCGTGCCGTTCAGGAATTTCAGCCCTCCGTCGTCGTACTGGATTTGCAGATGCCGGGTGCGGACGGCATCGAGCTGCTTCGTTATCTTGGCGAGCGCGGCAGCAAGGCGCAGGTGCTCGTCGCGAGCGGCATGGATCAGCGTGTGCTCGCGACGGCGCAGCAACTTGGCCGCTCGCAGGGCCTCAACATGTTGGGTGCTCTACAGAAGCCCATCTTGCTTGCAGATCTCGAGGCGACACTACGGCAGTGCCTGCGCACCGATGCGCCCCTCACGCCCGAGTCGCTCACGGCGGCGCTCGAGCGCCGTGAGATCCAAGTGTTCTATCAGCCGAAAGCCACACGCGTCGCACCCGGCAAATGGATCGTCGAGGGCGTCGAGGCGTTGGCGCGCTGGAACCACAATTCGTTCGGTCCGATCTCACCGCTGCGTTTCATCGGCGTCGCCGAAAAGCATGGACTCATCCGGCGGCTCACCGAGCAAGTGATCGAAACGGCTTTGCGCCAGTGCCGCGCATGGGATGCGGCTGGACTGCAATTGTCCGTCGCGATCAACTTGTCGCCGCAGCTCTTGAACGATCTCGCCTTCCCCGATCAAGTCGCGCGCATGGCCGCGCAAGTGGGTGCCGATGCGCGCCGTATCATCTTCGAAGTGACCGAGAGCGCGGCGATGTTCGATCCGGGTACGACGATGGATGTGCTCACGCGCATGCGCGTGAAGAACTTCGGTTTGTCGATCGATGATTTCGGTACGGGCTACTCGTCACTAAAGCAGCTCTATCTGATGCCCTTCAGCGAGCTGAAGATCGACACCTCGTTCGTCCGCGACATCTTCGCCCATGAAGACGCGCGTACGATGGTCGAAACCATGGTGCTGCTAGCCCATAAGCTCCGCCTGACCGCCTGCGCCGAAGGCGTGGAAACCCAAGAAGTCCTGGACTTCCTCGATGGAGTCGGCTGCGACCGCGCGCAAGGCTATTTCATCGGCCGCCCCATGCCCGGCGAAGCTCTGGAAGGAGCCGTGAGGGAGTGGAATACGAAGCAGCAAGGCTGATGCGCTTCGCGGAAAGCCTTCAGCTGCTTCGCGGCCTACGGCAGGGTAGCCTCCGGCTCACCACGCGGTGAGCCTGCGGCAGGGAAGCCGTGCGTGCGACGGCAAGGGAGCCTTTCGGCAAGGTCAGAACGGTCACGGTCCCCGCCTTTCTCGAACGACCCGCGCTGTCTCCCTGATCAGGACGGCTGGTTCTAGATCCTCCGGCTAGCTTCCACCGTCGAACGCACGCTCCCTCTGTCCTCTGACCTTGCCGCCAGGCCTCCTTGCCGTCGCAAGCACGGCTTCCTTGCCGGTAGGCCTCCTTGCCGTCGCACGCACGGCTCCCTGCCTCGATGCGCGCCCTAACACGCCCATTTAAACTTCCCTTCGAGTTCGCGCATCGAACCATTGAAGCGCAATTGAACCGAGGCAGTTTTGCTCGCAGCCAGCATGGAAATCAGTGGATCGGTCGCACGGACTGAGCGGGAGCCCGCATCGGACGGGTTGCTCGTCGCGGCTGCGCGGCGCGGAGACATGCGGGCGTTCGAGAGCTTGTATCGCGCGCATAGCGCTCGGGTCTATGGGTTGTGCTTGCGGATGACTCGTCGTCCAGATGTCGCGGAGGATTGTGTGCAGCAGACGTTCGTACGTGCGTGGCGGAATCTCACGAGCTTCGAAGGACGCAGCTCCTTCGGGACGTGGCTGCATCGCATTGCTGTGAACGAAGTGCTCACGCAAGCACGCAATCATGGGACGCGCAGCGAGTCCGACGAAGAGCGCGTCGCCGAGCTCGACAATGAAGCGCAACAGGATGCGCCGTTCGATGCCGCCGACGTCATGGATGTGGAACGAGCGCTGCAGACGTTACCGGAAGGCGCGCGTCACGCGATGGTATTGCAGGCGCTATATGGCTATAGCCATGAAGAAGTTGCAGACATGTTGGGCATTGCCGTCGGCACGTGCAAAGCACAGGTGCACCGCGGGCGACGGTTGTTGCGAGAGCGCCTGGGATTGCCCGAGGTGGAATCATGAGTCACGAAAAGCGTGATCCCTTGGATGAGACGTTGGCAACGCTGCCGCGATCGGTGCAGCCGCAGCGCGATCTTTGGCCGGCGATCCGCGCGCAGTTGGAAGCGGAGCCTCGCCAACAGGATCTGCCGCGTCGGGGCTTTGCGCCCCGCTGGTATCAGCTCGCAGCGGGTGTGCTTCTCGTTGTCGCCTCGTCGCTCACGACATTCGTGCTCATGCGCGACACGTCGACCACATCACCTACGACGGTGCAGACCGAACCGCTTCGTCCCGAGGTGATCGCCATGCCAGCAAGCTTCGGCAGCTACCAGCTCGGCGAGGACTATTCGAAAGCACGGGCGCAGCTCGATGCGGCGTTCGAACAGCGCCTCAATCTCTTGCCGCCCGCTGCTCGCGAGAAGGTCGAGCGCAATCTCACGGATATTCGCACCGCGGCGCGCGAGATCGCCGATACGCTCGCGGAGCATCCGACCGATCCGCTGCTGCAGGAATTGTTGATGTCGACGTACCAGAGTGAATTGCAGTTGTTGGCCGATGTCACGCAGATGACGCCGGCGCCAGCTACGAGGGTGGAGCTATGAGATCGATTGTTTATGGGTTCGTTGCGTTGCTGATTGCGCATACCGCAGCGAGTGAGACGATCGAGCGCACCATCGACGCCTCACCCGATGGCGAGGTGGAAATCGTAAACGTGTCGGGCGAAGTGCACGTCATCGGCTGGGAGCGTGCGCAAGTTCAACTGCGGGCCGACGTGGATCCCGACGTCGAAGAAGTAGTGTTCGAGCAGAGCGGCGGGCGCACGATCATCCGCGTCAGATTGCCGCATAACAGCGATGGCGGGTCGGGTGATCTGCTCGTGCACGTGCCGCGCGAGAGCACGCTTTCGATCAAGACCGTGAGCGCATCGCAAACGCTCGAAGGTGTGCGTGGGGAGCAGCGGCTGCAATCGGTGAGCGGCAGCATCGAGACGCAAGTCTTTCGGGAGGACTTCCAAGCGAAGACGGTCAGCGGCGAGATCATTGCGACGGGCAATGGCGAGACTTCGGCGCGCGCAACTTCGGTGAGCGGAAGAATCGTCATGAAGAATCTTGGCGGCGAGCTCGACTTGAGCACGGTGAACGGAGAGATGCAGGTGCTCGGCGGCGAGGTCGAGCGAGCTCGAGTCAAGACGACGAACGGCCAAATCCGTTTCGAAGGGACACTGCGGCCCGATGCGCGCTTCGATGCCGAGTCGATCAACGGAGCGATCGACCTGCAGCTACGCGGCTCGCTCGATGCGGAATTCGACATCGAAACCTTCAACGGCTCGATTCGAAATTGCTTCGGTCCCAAGCCTCAGCGCACGAGCGAATACGCGCCTGGTTCAGCGTTGCGCTTCAAGGAAGGCAAAGGCTCCGCCCGCGTACGGCTGAAGACGCTGAATGGCGGGATCGAGGTTTGTAAGAAATAAGAGGGCCTGACATTGTCGGCGGGTGGGCCTCACGGCGAGTAAGACGCTCTGCGTCGAGTAGGCCTAACGGCGGGTCAGAAACAGAACCCTTTCTGCGTCTCTCTTCGATGAGTTGCTGATTCAGGTGTTGGAACGCGCGGCATCATTCTTTATTCTGACTCGCCGAATAGGCCTACTCGCTGACAACGGCAAGCCTACTCGCCGTGAGGCCCACCCGCCGACGGAGTCAGGCCTCTCTATCCTCCGCCGGCTACTCCATCTCTTCGACGGTCACGCGGTTGCGGCCCGCTGCTTTGCTCGCGTAGATGCCAGCGTCGCACTTGGCAACGAGCGCATCGAAGTTCGAACCGATCGGCACCACGCCAGGCCAACCGGAGACACCGAGGCTCGCTGTGACTTGGAAGCTGAGATCGCCGGCCTGGAAGGGCGTCTTGCTGATCTGTTCGCGTAGATGCTCGGCGGCGGTGGCGGCATTCGCGACGGTCGTCTCGGGCAGCACGATGACGAATTCTTCGCCGCCGTAGCGTGCAACCCAGTCGCATGCACGCACGCCGGCGTTCAATCGTTTGACGAACCACTTCAATACTTCGTCTCCCACGAGGTGCCCGTGGGTATCGTTGATCTTCTTGAAATGATCGACGTCGCACATGATCACTGAGAGCTGGCGACCGTAACGTGCGCCCCGTTCGATCTCCCGAGGCAGCTGCTCCATCAAGTAGCGGCGATTGTGTGCGCCAGTGAGCGGGTCCGTAATCGACAAGCGTCGGTTCTCCTCATTCGCTTGTCGCAACGAGCGTTCCAAGGTGACGATGCGCTTGCCGGTGCTCAGACGAGCGATGAGCTCGGGTTCGACGACCGGTTTCGTGAGGTAATCGTCCGCTCCGGATTGAAGTCCCGTGACGACATGTTCGATGGCATCTCGGGCCGTGAGCAGAATGGTGTAGATGTATCCCTTCGTCTGCGATGAGCGCAGAGCGCTGCACAGTGCGATGCCGTCCATCTCGGGCATCTCCCAGTCGGTGATCATCAACTGAAAGTCGCCGGCCTCGATCTTGTCGAGCGCCTCTTTCCCATTGCTCGCGGTGTCGACTTCGTACCCGGCTCGCTTCAACAGACGAGCCATGATGAGCCGCTGAGTCGGCTCGTCATCTACAAGCAAGATGCGCCAATCGAGAGGTGTTGCAAGCTCAGTCATGCTCGTCAGATCGTAACCGCTGCGCGGAGCCGCGCAAAGTGCACGGCACGCAAAAATTTCAAGTACCGCTAGCCTGCCTTCGCTGCAGGCGCGGGGGCATGCTCGTTCAAGAAGTCCGACGCCCGCACGAACTCGAGCCGCAGATCCTCGATCAACTCTTTCAGACGTGGCTGGTCCAGCTGGGCCGCCTGGCTCTCCAGCGCAAGCGCCAGGGAGCACAGTGCATTCGCGTGGATGTTCGCGCTGGCACCCTTCAGCTTGTGCGCCGCTCGACTCAGGGTGGAACGATCGAAGGTGGCGATGGCCGCATCGATTTCACCGAGCACCTGTTGGCCGCTCGCCATGAAAGTGGATGCCAGCTCATGCGCGAACTCGGCATCACCTGCCGTCAACTCGTTCAAGCGGCCGAGATCGATCGGCACGCTGTTCTCATCGGTGCGATTCGACTGCGCATCGTTCGCCCGCGCCGCACCGAGACCGTAACGTTCGAGCGTTTCGCGCAGCCTCGTGAGCTCGATCGGTTTGGTCAAGAAGGCGTTCATGCCGACTTCCATGCAGCGTTCGAGTTGTCCGGTCATCGCATTGGCCGTGAGCGCGACGATCGGCGTCTGCTTGCCGGTGCCTTCAAGATCGCGAATGTGACGCGTCGCCGTGAGCCCATCCATCACGGGCATCTGCAAGTCCATGAGCACCAGATCGAACGGATTCTCGGAGTACGCCTTCACTGCTTCCGCACCGTTGTCGGCGATGCGCACGCTGCACCCCATGCGCTCCAATAGGCGTACCGCTACCTTCTGATTGACTGCGTTATCCTCGACGAGCAGCACGCGACCTTTGAAGCGAGCGGCCGCATCGATCACTCCCAAGGTGCCGCGCGTTACGATCGGTTGGCTTTGCAAATGCCACTCCTTCGCCTCGCAAGAAAGAACGCGATCCAAGCACTCGAGTAGCTCGCGCGAGCGCAGCGGTTTCGTGAGATAGGCGGCGAAGCCGAGCGCCGCGAAGCGGCGTGCATCCCCATGCTCGTCGACGGAGGTGAGCATGACGAGTCTCGACTTGGACGTCTGCGGGTCCGCGTTGATGCGCTCGCCCAGCATCGCACCGTCCATGTCGGCCATGCGGTGATCGATGAGCAGCGCCTCGAAGGGATGCTCATCGACGAGCGCTTGGCGCATGAGCGCGAGGGCCTCGAGACCATTGCTCGCCAACGACACTTCGTAGCCGGCGTGCATCAGTTGTCCGGCAATGACGCGGCGATTCGTTTCGTTGTCATCGACGACGAGCAGACGCCGACCGACGCGTGCAAGATCGGGCTCTAGCGCAGCCGATGGTGCACTCGTCGCATCGAGGGGCAGTGTGAACCAGAAGCAGGATCCTTTGCCGACCTCGCTGCGCGCGCCGACTTCGCCGCCCATCATCTCGACGAGCCTGCGTACGATCGAAAGCCCGAGACCAGTGCCGCCGAAGTGACGCGTGGTCGAGGAGTCGGCTTGTACGAACGGCTTGAACAGAGTCGAAAGAGTCGCAGGTGCGATGCCGATCCCGGTGTCGCGCACTTCGAACCGCGTCAGCGCACGGCCGTCCTCGCGAGCGCAGGTACTCACCTCGATCACGATCTCGCCGGCGCGCGTGAACTTGATCGCGTTGCCTACGAGGTTCAGCAAGCATTGACGCAGTCGTTGCGGATCGCTCAGCACGCGCTCGGGCACATCCGGATGGACGTGCACGATCAGCTCCAGATGCTTCGCCGAAGCCTGCAGTGCCATTAGGCCGCCCACTTCCTCCACGGCGGCGCGCAATTCGAGATCGACGGATTCGATGTCGAGCTTGCCCGCTTCGATCTTCGAGAAGTCGAGGATGTCGTTGATGACGGCGAGCAGCGAATCGGCGCTCGTGCGGATCGTTTCGGCGTAGTCGCGTTGCGTTCGATCGAGCGTCGTATCGAGCAACAAGCCGGTCATGCCGATGATGCCGTTCATCGGCGTGCGAATCTCGTGGCTGACGTTCGCAAGGAACTCGCTCTTCGCGCGATTAGCGGCCTCTGCCGCCTGCGTCGCGCGCATCAGCGCTTCGCGCGCTGCGCGCGCCTCCGTGACATCTTGGATCGAGCCGGACAAGCGGCGCGATCGGCCGCTTTCGTCGCGTTCCGCGCTGGCGCGAGCTCGAAACCAGCGATAGTCGCCGCTGTGCATGCGCAAGCGCACTTCTACGTCATAAGGCGTTCCATGCGTGAGATGCGATTCGAAGGCCGTCGCGATGACACTCTTATCCTCTGGGTGGAGGAAGTCGCGCAGGAAGTTCGTATCGCTCGGGAGATCTTGCGCCGAATAGCCCAGCAGCTCTGCCACCCGCGGCGAGCACCACGCTGCGCCATCCGCATCGATTTCCCACAAGCCGTCTTGCGTGCCGTTCACCGCACGTTCGAAGCGCTTCGCTGCTTCGATTTCACGGGTCACGTCCCAAGTCACACCCAGCACACGCGCCATGCGGCCATCTTCGCCGGGCAGCAGTCGGGCATGGACTTGAAGATGCACGAGTTGGCCAGTCGGCGCGTAGAGTCGATAGCGGTACGAGAGATGATCGCGCTTCTCTTTGAACGCCGTATGCATTTCCTCGGTGAAGAGATTGCGATCCTCCGGATGAATGAGCTTGGCGAACTCGCTGAGCGCGAACTCGCCTTGCTCGGCGTAGTGTTGGAATCCGAGCTGCGGATTCTCGATCCACAAGAAGGCAGCACGATTGAGATCGATCTCCCAGCTGCTGATGCCAGCGGCCTTCGTCGCGATGCTCAATCGATCCAGCAGCGCACGCTCCTGCTCGGCCTGCCGTACCAGCATCTCATTGGTCTGCACCTCGTTGGTGACATCCGTCGTAGCACCGAGCAGGCGGCGCGGCTTGCCCTGCTCGTCGCGCACGATCTCGGCGTAGCTCTGCATGTGACGGACCGTGTGGTCCGCACGAGTCAAACGGAAGCGATGCGAGAAGGTGCGTGCGCCGCTGCGAACGGCCGCGCCGAGCTCCTCCTGCATCTTGGCGTAGTCCTCCGGATCCATCGCCCGCTGCAATACCTCGCCGAACTGCTCGGCGGGTACGTCATCTCCAGGAAACGCCTTGCTACGATTCTCGATCCACAAGAAGCGATTGGAGGTGAGATCGAACTCCCATGGCGAGACGCCAGCGGCTTGCGTCGCTACGGAGAGGCGATCGAGCAGCGTGCGTACGTGACTTGCTTGCTGCTCGAGTTGTTCCGCGTGCTCGACTTCCGCGGTGATGTCCCAGCTCACCCCGAGCAGACGTTCGGCGCGGTCGCACTCGCCGCGGAATAGGCGCATGTGCGTTTGGATGTGACGCACGACACCGCTTGGAAGCACGATCCGGCAGCGAATGGAAACGATGTCCTCGTGGGTGCCTTGCAGAGCTTCCTGCACGATACTCTTCACGCGTCTGTAGTCGTCGGCATGCACGAGACGCAGCGGCTTGGTGACTTCGCCGTCGACGCCGAACAGGTTGCGGGTGATCGGGTCGGTTCGCGTTTGTCCAGTCTGAAGATCGATATCCCACACACCGATATTGGCGGTCTTCGTCGCCAGGTTCAGACGATCGCGAAGCGCGCGCTCTTCCTCCGCTCGCCTTTGAAGTTCTTCGAGCTCGTGGGTCGGATGGGCACTTTGAGAAGCTGCATCGGCACTGCCGAGCGCACCCGAGGACGCACTGGGGTTGGGCCGCTCACGTCGCAGGCTCGTCCACGACCAAGCGATCGTCGCCCCGAGCGCGATGCTCAACACGTGAGTGAGAATGAAGGATGCCGTCACAATCCGTCCCGCCGCCTGGCTGCGCGCCCGTTTGTCGCAGATCAACATTGCATCGGCAGGCGTACAAGGAAGGGGAGCGGCAGTGCAAGAGATTCAGGGATCGTCTGACCGATTGCCTATCGGGAAGGACGTTCCTCGGGCCTGCTAGACTGCCGCGTGTGATCAGGGTCACGGTCGCGAGAGCCCCCGACCCGCTGCCTACGAGGAAACCTGGATGCGCGCGTTGAAAATTGCTGGATATGTGGTCGGTGCTCTGGTGGCCCTGATCGTCGTGGCGCTGGTGTTGGTCTTGATCTTCGTGGATCCGAATGATTTCCGCGATGACATCGAGCAGCTCGTCGAGCGCGAGACAGGCCGCGACCTGACGCTGACGGGCGATTTGAAGCTCTCGGTCTTTCCCTGGATTGCGTTGGAAGTCGGGCCGGCGAGTCTCGGCGATGCTCCTGGATTCGGCGATGAGCCCTTCGTCTCGATTCAAGAAGCGCGGGTCGCAGCGCGTCTGCTGCCGCTCTTACGCGGCAAGATCGAAGTGGGTGAGGTGCGACTCGTGGGCGCGCGGGTGCGCCTGATCACGGATGAGGAGGGCCGCACCAATTGGGCCGACCTCGGCGAGCAAGAGGCGCAAACCACGCAGGAGCAAAGCGACCAACCTGCGGAGCTGCCAACCATCGCGGGGCTCGACATTCGAGATGCGGCAGTCGTGATGGAGAATCGCCAAGAAAAATCGCGCCACACGATTCGCGATTTCAATCTGACGACGGGCCGACTTGCATCGGGTGAGCCGTTCGATTTCGAAACTGATTTCGTCTTCGATCAGGAGCCGGCGCTAGCGGCGAAAGTGCGCGTGGCGGCGAATGTCACCGCCGATCTGGAGCGCAATTCACATCGGCTGGATGAGCCCGAGATCGATGTGACGGTCACAGGCCAGGGCTACCCCGCCGAGGGCGTACCCGTCGGGATTCGCGCAGCGACGTTGGAGGCGAACGTCGCGCAGGAAATCTATCGTCTGACAGGCTTGAACGTCACGACGACGTGGAAGGGGGAAGGCTTCCCCGAAGCTGGCGTGCCGATCGAACTCGCCGCCAAGGATTTCAATGCGAATCTCGCGAGTCAAACGCTCGAGCTGAGCGCGCTCGATCTGAATCTCGCGGGTGCTCACTTGACTGGCGCGTTGACAGGCGAAGAGATCCTCGACGCGCCGCGCCTGCGCGGGCCTTTGAAGCTCGATCCGGTGTCGTTGCGAGAATGGCTCCCTAAGTTGGGCGTCGAGGTTCCGACGACGGAAGATCCGAAGGTGCTCGCACGCTTGAGCTTCTCGAGCAACGTGGCGCTCACGAAGACCTCTGCGGAGCTCGGCGACATCGTGATGCAGCTGGATGACACGACTGCAAAGGGTATGTTCGGCGTAGCGGATTTCGATTCGAAGGCTTTGCGCTTCGATCTCAACGTGGATCGCATCAATGCCGATCGCTACTTGCCCCCGCCTTCGGATGCACCCGCGGAGAAGGGCGAGGAGCCTCCGACGGAAATCCCGGTCGATGCATTGCGTTCTTTGAACGCTCGCGGTCAACTTTCGATCGGGGAGGCGATCTTCGCAGGCATGACGTTCTCGAAATTGCGCCTCGGCGTGAACGCGCGCGACGGCAAAGTGCGCTTTCATCCTTCGGAGGCCTCGATGTATGGCGGCCAGTATCGAGGCGACATCTCGATCGATGCGACGGGACAAGTTGCGCGCGTGTCGCTCGATGAGCACGTAAGTGGGGTCGACTTCGCGCCCTTGTTCAAAGACTTCTTCGAAACCGATCGAGTCTCCGGAAAGGGCAGCTTGAATGCGAAGCTCACTGGCGCGGGCCGCACGACGGACGACATCATGAAGACGCTCGATGGCGCCTTGGATTTCAAGGTCGCCGACGGCGCTTTGGAGGGGGCCGATTTGTGGTATGAGATTCGACGCGCTCGCGCAGTGCTGCGTCAGCAGCCCGTTCCCGAGCGCAGCGGTCCGGCGCGCACGCCTTTCACCGCGCTGACCGGCACGGGCACGATGAGCAAGGGCGTGCTCACGAACAATGACCTCAATGTCGCGATGCAGTACCTCAAGGTGACCGGTCAAGGCACGGTCGATATTCCCAACGAGACACTGGACTATCGTCTCCTCGCGGCCGTTTTGAAGATTCCACGCGAGGGTGCCGACGCCGCGCAGATGGAAGAGCTCGTCGATGCGGAAATCCCCGTGAAGATCACAGGCTCGCTCACCGATCCCAAAGTGCGCCCTGACATCGAGGGCTATCTGAAAGGTAGAGTCAAAGAACGCGTCGAAGAAGAGCGCGAGAAGTTGGAAGAGAAGGTGAAGGATAAGTTGGGGGATAAGCTCAAGGACATCTTCGGCCGTTGACGGCTGGGGATTCGAGTGACGGGGTGACGAAGTGACGGAGTGACGAAGTCAGGGCGGGGAACCGTCGGTCCTGTGGCGGGTACCTACTTGCGGGAGTTGCTCACTGCCGTAGGGTTACAGGCCGAGAACTTCTGACTCCGTCGCTTCGTCACCCCGTCACCTCGTCACTCCGTCACTCCGTCACTTTGCCAATGCGCCCCTCCGTTCTCGCCACGCTCATCTTGCTGCTGCCCTTGCCCGTCTTCGGCGGCGCTGCGTGTGCGTTCGAGACGGAGCGGGTGGAGAGCACCTATGCGGAGAAGCAATTTCGCTGCGAAGTGATTGCCGTGCTGGATGCGCCGGCGAGCGCAGTCGAAGCGGTGCTGCGCAACTATGAAGGTTATCCGGACCTCGATGAGCGAATCCTGCAGGCGCGCGTCGTGGAGCGCCCCACACCGACGACTGCGGTGTTGGAGACGAAGTTACGCGCATGCTTCGGCCCTTTTTGTCGTACGGTGAAGCGAGTCGAGGAAGTCATCGAGCAACCGCTCACGCTCATTGCCACGACCGATCCGAGCAAGAGCGACGTGCGGTTCGGCGAGACGCACACGATCATCGAAGCTGTCGACGACACACGAACACGGATCATCTACCGAACCAGCATCGTGCCTGGATTCTGGGTGCCTGCACTCGGTGGACGCCGGTGGATGCTTTCGACGTTGGAAGAAGCGACGGTCGAGTTGTTCGAGAACGTCGAGGCCCGCGCCCAACATGAAGTCGGCGGCTGACGCAACTTAGAAAGCTCCCGCTAGACAGTTATCGCTAGAAGGGCGCATCGCGCCGGGAAAGCTCCCGCTGGACAGAAAAGACAGCAAACTGCAATTCCTACCCCAGGTTCCTGACTCGCGATAGCTTCCTCGGCGCCGGGCGCCTTTCTAGCGGCAGCTCTCCAGCGGGCGTTATCGGCACAACGCGCCTTTCCAGCGGGAGCGCTCTACCGATTAGACTTGCGGGATGTTACCTGAATCCCCAATCGCCCAGCCCTTACTGACTTGGTTCGACTCCGCGGGACGCAAAGACCTCCCGTGGCAGCGCGACCCGACGCCATACCGAGTGTGGGTGTCGGAGATCATGCTGCAGCAGACCCAGGTCACGACGGTCATCCCGTTCTATGAGCGATTCATGGCCCGCTTCCCCGACGTTCACGCGCTCGCCGCGGCTTCAATCGATGAGGTGCTGCACCTCTGGACCGGGCTCGGCTACTACGCCCGGGCGCGCAATCTGCATCGCACGGCGTGCATCATCGTCAGCGACCACAACGGCCACTTTCCGCGCACCTTAGATCAGGTGCAAGCATTACCTGGTATCGGACGCTCGACCGCCGGTGCGATCCTCGCGCTTTCACAAGCGGCCCGCCATCCGATTCTCGACGGTAACGTCAAGCGCGTGCTCGCCCGCTATTTCGGCGTGAGCGGCTATCCCGGCGACAAGAAAATCGAGGAGCAGCTTTGGGTGCTTGCGGATTCGTGCACGCCGAGCGAGCGAGTCGCGCACTACACGCAAGCGATCATGGATCTGGGCGCAATCATCTGTGTGCGTTCACGTCCGTTGTGCATCGCGTGTCCCTTGCGCTCGGGCTGTGTTGCTTTTCAGGAAGGACGTCAAGCCTCGTTGCCGACGCCTCGGCCGAAGAAGCTACGCCCCGCACGCAGCGCGCATGCGCTCATTCTTGCGCGCGGCGATGGAGCTGTGTGGCTCGAGAAGCGGCCTGCACGAGGGATCTGGGGTGGGTTGTGGACGTTCCCGCAGTTCGATAGCTTCGATCAAGCCTGCAGCTATGTCGCACGCATCGGCGTGTCCAACGTCCACCCGAGATCGATGCCTGCCTATTCGCACGCGTTTACTCATTTCGACCTCACGCTGCATCCAGTGCTCGTGACGCCGGTCGAGCCTGTGCTGACGGTCGGTGAAGCCCGAGGGCTTTGGTATGACCCCGCTGCGCCGGCCAAAATCGGGCTCGCGAAGCCAGTGCTCGATCTCATGCAGCTCGCGAGCGCCGCGGCGCTGGCGCTCAGCTGACAGAACTCGAAGAGATGTTGCTTAATTCGCTGATGAGGATTTGCTCATGTCACGAACCGTGAATTGCGTCGTGCTCGGCACCGAAGCCGAAGGCCTCGATTACGCGCCGTACCCGGGCGAGCTCGGCCAGCGCATCTACGAGAACGTTTCCAAGGAGGGTTGGCAACGTTGGCTCAGGCATCAAACGATGCTCATTAACGAGTACCGACTGACGCCCGTCGATCCGAAAGCACGAAAGTTCTTAGTGGCCGAGATGGAGAAGTTCTTCTTCGGCGGCGGCTCGGAGAAGCCGAAGGAGTTCGTGCCAGAGGAGTAATGGCCTAGGAGAAAGTGATGGCCCAAGGAAAGAGTAACCACAAAGAACACAAAGAACACAAAACAGAAAAAAGATCTATTGATCGTGGCGCACGCGCGGCCTATATGACTCCGTTCTTTTCTGTGTCCTTTGTGTTCTATGTGGTTACTCTTTAGAAAACCTAACCCGCCGCCCGCTGCTCGATCTGCATGAGCGCCATCTCGCCGCGCAGCGCTTCGCTCACGCGTTCGAACTCCGTCGTGATGCGTTCGACATCGGCGCGCCAGTCACCCGACTGACCCGCCTTCGCGCGCGTCTCGATTTCGAGCGCCATGGCGGCGAGTCCGTCGACATGCAGATTTGCGCTCGCGCCTTTGAGCTTGTGTGCAGCACGACCGATCGCAGCGGAATCGCCATTCGCCACGGCCGCCTGCAGCTCGCGCAACGTGTCCTCACCGCCGGTCAAGAACGCGCCGATCAGCTCTGCGATGAACTCCACATCATCGCCCGCAATCTCGGTCAGGCGAGCACGTACGGAGACATCGGCGCTCGCGATTCGAGGCGCGCCGCTTTCGGTGTTTGATTTTCGATCGGAAGAGTTGCCCATGAATCGATCCAATACGTCTTCGAGACGAGAGATGTCGAGAGGTTTCGTCAAGTAATCGTCCATGCCTGCTTCGAGGCAGCGCTCGAGCGTTCCCATCATCGCGTTCGCCGTGAGCGCAACGATCGGCGTGCGCTTGCGGTCCGCTTCCAGCTCGCGAATGCGTCGTGTCGCTTCGATGCCGTCCATCACCGGCATCTGCATATCCATCAAGATGAAGCCGTACGTGTCGCGCTGATAGGCCTCGACCGCTTGCGCACCATCGCCCACGACGTGCACTTCGCATCCCAGGCGCTCGAGGAAGCGGCGTGCTACGCGTTGATTGATCGGATTGTCTTCGACCAGCAGCACGCTGCCGGTGTACTTGCGCTTGACTTCTGTCGCCACCAGCGTTCCTCGTGTGATGATTGGTTGGCTGTGCATATGCCAGTCCTCTGCGTCGTGCGAGAGTGCACGGTGCAGACAATCGATGAGCTCGCGCGTACGCACGGGTTTCGTCAAGTAAGCTGCGAAGCCGATGTCGGCGAACCGTTGCATGTCGCCCGAGCGGTCGAGTGAGGTGAGCAGCATCAAACGCGTGGGTGGGATATCGCGCGAGCTCACGATCTGCTCGCCCAGCATCGCACCATCCATGTCAGGCATGTGGTAGTCGAGCAGCACGACATCGAAAGCGGCCTGTCCTCGTGCACGAAGCGTTTGCAGTGCTTGTTGAGCGCTCGAGACCGCTGTCACCTCGCAGCCTTCGTACGTCATCTGGCTCGCGAGCACTCGTCGATTCGTTTCGTTGTCATCGACGAGCAGCACGCGACGGCCCTTCAGCGCAGCGGCAGACTTTTCTTCTTCCAAGGTGGCGATCGTCGCTTCCAGCGGCAGGGTGAACCAGAACGCCGATCCCACCTCGAGCTGACTTTGGGCGCCGCATTGGCCGCCCATCATGTCCACGAGCTTGCGCACGATCGAAAGCCCCAGACCGGTGCCGCCGAAGCGACGCGTGGTCGACGAATCGGCTTGCGTGAACGGCTGGAACAACTTATCGAGCGTGTCCTCAGCGATACCCATTCCGGTGTCACGCACCTCGAAGTGCACGAGCGTGCGACCGCTTTGACATCCGAGCGCACAAACCTCGATTACGACTTCACCGCTCTGGGTGAACTTGATGGCGTTCCCGACCAGATTGAGCAAGCACTGACGAATGCGTTGCGGATCGCCCATCACGCGCTCCGGGACTTCGGGGCGCACATTCACGATGAGCTCGAGGCCCTTCGCCGCTGCTTGGAACGCCATGATCGAGCCGACGTCATCGACGTTCGCACGAATATCCAGCTCCAGGTTCTCGATATCGAGCTTGCCTGCTTCGATCTTCGAGAAGTCCAGAATGTCGTTCAGGATCGTGAGCAGCGAATCGGCGCTCGCTCGAATCGTCTCGGCGTAATCGCGCTGCACACGATCGAGTCCGGTATCGAGCAGCAAGCCGGTCATGCCGATGATGCCGTTCATCGGCGTGCGGATCTCGTGACTCATCGTGGCCAGGAATGTGCTCTTCGCGTGGCTCGCATCCTCGGCCTCCTGCGTGGCGCGCAACAGCGCTTCGCGCGCTGCACGCTCCGCGGTAATGTCGTGAATCGATCCTGCGAGCCACATCGGCCTGCCATCGTCACCTCCGTCTGCCGCGGCGCGCGAGCGCACCCACAACCACTCACCATCGCGCTTGCGTAAGCGATACTCGATGTCGTACGGCGTGCCTTTCTGCAGATGTTCGATCATCGCTTTCGCGAGACTTGCTTGATCATCCGGGTGCACCAGACTTTCGAGCCCACTCGAGGGCGGCGCAGCGTCGTCGGCGTAGCCGAGCATCTGCATGAAGCGCGGTGAATGCCACATCTCCCCAGTCACGAGATTGAACTCGAACAGCGCATCCTGCGTGCCGGACACAGCGCGCTGGAAGCGCTCTTGCGCTTCGTGGAGTTGCTCCGCCTGCCGCGCGATCTCGAGCTTCGTCTGCTCTTCGCGCGTGACTTCCAGATCCACTGCGAGCACGCTGGTTGGCGCGCCCGTTGCATCGCGAAGTACGCGACCATGAAATTGAACGTGCGCGATCGCGCCGTCCGGCAGCACCGCTCGATAACGATGCGAGAACACATCTTGTCCAGGAGGCGCTGCGAGCGCGCGGTGAAAGACGCGGCGCCATTCTTCTCGATCTTCCGGATGGACGAAGCGGTCGGCGTACTCAGAACCCCTGAAGACGTTGCTACCGTTGCCGAGGCGCTTGATGAACGGGCTGCCTTCATCGACCCGCGTCGTGTCTTCCGCGATATTCCACTCGAACACGGAAATGCCCGCGGATTCGTTCGCCATGCGCATGCGTTCGAGCATGCGGCGATTCTCTGCTTCTGCTGCCTCGGCACGCTCGAGCGCCGCGCGCAGCTCAGTCGTTTCGTTGCGCGAGCGCACTGCTTCGGCAAGGGCGAATGCTTCCGCCTGCGACTTGCGCATGTTCGCGCTGCCGAAGAAACCGGTGACGAAGATCGCAAACAGCGTCAGCGTATGATTCTCGAGGTAGTCCCACCAGCCAGGGTGATAGGGCGATGCGATCGGGGCCGCGAACAAGAGCAGCGCGCCCGTCGTCGCAATCACGGTCGCGTGCCAATGCCTGTTGGAGGACAAGCTCAGCATGATTGCGAGCACATAGCCGATGCCGATTGCCGAATCGAGAACATTCGACAAGTCGAGCACGAACACCATCAAGCACAGACCGAGCAGCCACGGCAGCAAATTGCGTCGTTCGTGAGAAGCATCGACCCGTAGCCCCTCCATGATCGTCGTGCGTCGTTCTTCTTCCGGCAAGCGCACGAGCGCGCGCAAGAAATAGCGCAGACCGAACGCACCGAAGAGCAAGAGCGCGAGCAAGATGAAGCCGGTGGCACTCGCTGACAGATACGATTGACCGAAGAAGCGCCCAACGATCGCGCGCTCGCGATCGAGCTTCATCTCGAGAATCAGAATGCCGTCCGATCCATCCGGTACGGCATACAGGAGATGCGGTTGACCTGCGAGATTCTCGAATTCAATGTGGGGCTGACTGGGGTGCGCTTTCAGCGCAGCGACCGCACGGATCGGGAATCCGCGGGGTGCTGTATCGCGCGGCGGAATGATCATCGCGCGCGTGAGATGCCGTGCGGTGAACGTTTCGCCGTGGCGGTCGAGCTTGCGTGCGCTCGTGTTCGAGGAGAGCAGCGCTTCTGCGATCGATTCCGCCTTGGTCAGCGCGAAGTCGGCGCCGATGCGCTGCGCCACGACCTGCTTCTGCTGCAAGAGCGGCGCGCCCGCGAGCGAGAGCACGAGGACGAGCACCAGGATCGCAACGATCGATGCCTGGCCCGCCAGCACTGCTACAACGCCCTTCGCCTTCATCGCTTCTCCACAGCCGTAAGCTTCCAAGCTACATCGGCGGCCATAGGGGGAACTGGATGGAAGTCCCGGTATTTACAGTGGCCGCACGCACACTCACGTGAACGACATCACTGGTTATGCCTCAACGGAAGGGCGTGGGTGGCAGGGATGATGGAATCAGGGAAGGGCGTACGCCGGCGAGGTTAATCGCCGGTGAGAAAGCCTATCGGCAGGACAGACCAGAGTCATGATTGTAGGTGCACGCGCAGCTTGGAAATGCCCATGCACGTCGTCTTGCCGGCAGGCTCACTCGACGTCGATAGTGCGTCTTTCTTGCCGGAGGCTATCCTGCCGACAGGCTTTCGCGGGGGGGGGGATGTGACGCTGATCACATCCGCGCCGCTACTTGCGGCCTGCTATCTCCGTCGACACCAGCCCGCCCTTGAGGACGCTTGCTTGGTAGCCGCGCTCGGAAAGAATGTAAGCGCACGCGGAGCTGCGGCGGCCGGTGTCGCAACAGACCACGTAGGGTGTGTTGCGATCGAGGGATTTCATCTTGAGGCGCAGTGAATACAGCGGAATGCTGAGTGCGCCTTCGGCGTGATATTGATCGAATTCGGAAGGTAGACGTACGTCCAGCCATTTGCCTCCGCCTGCGACGATACGTTTCGCTTCCGCATAGTCGACCCACTTCAAGAAGGGTTCGTTCAGGAGCTTGCGGAAGTCCTCTTTGCCGAGGCGCATCAGATAACCGTCGCTGAGCATCGTGACGCTTGCGTTGCGTTTCGCGTCCGAGATCAGCGCTTCTTCGCCGAACGTATCGCCCATGGAAAGCTCCGCGAGCTTGACGCCTTCTTTATTCAGCGGCGATTCGCGCGTGACGACGCATTTGCCTTTGACGACGACATAGAAGTAGTCGCCGACATCGCCCTGCTTGATGACGACCTCGCCGGCGCGATAGTCCGCGCGCTGCAGGCGCATGAAGATGGCTTGAATGTTCGCGGGCGGGACCTTGTGAAATGCCTTCGTTTGCAGGAGTGCCGTCATCCAGTCGTCCGTATCCGAGGCTTCTGCGCCTTCTTCTTCCGCACCGCGCAGCTCGGCAACGTGATATGCGCCGGTTTGGTCCAGCGTGACCATCACGTCGAGGAATTCGCTGTCGATGAACAAGTATTCAGCGCGCGCCGAGGTCACGACTGCGGAGTACGGTCGCGGCAGCACATGCGCCAGCGGATTCTTCGCCTTCGGCGAGCCGCCCGTGATCGTCGAGATGACTTCCCCTTCCTGGAGCAGATCGACCGTGCCGCTCAATAAATAGTAGGTGTGCTTCTCTTCGTCGCCTTCCGTAAATAACAGGCGCGACTGGGGTGCCTGCCGTCGACTGGTCTTGCGCGCAAGCGCGATCAGATTCTCCGCACGCATCCCGTCGAGCGGAGAGAATCGCCTGAGCAAAGCAATGTCTTGTGGGCTGCCGGTGAGCTCCATGATGCCTATGCTGGTCCCATGATCAGAGCGGGAGTATAGATAAGGCGTCTTCTGACAAACCGTGATCCGTGTCGGAAGCGCGGGGGGTCAGGTGACGAGCACGGAACGTCGCGTGCCGCAGCGCAGGCACGCTTAGATCGAGTGTGAACGAGCGTTTACCCCGCAAACCCCGTCGCACGGGGCCTCTTGCTCGTCACCGGTCACTCGTCACGGTCAAGGCCATCCATCGCTAATGCCAGCATTGCTCGTACCGCGATCTTGATCCCGGCCTCGTCTACGTAAAAGTTCGGCGAATGATTGAAAGGCGCGGTCTCGGGGTTTTGCTCAGGCGGTGTGATACCGATCCAGAAGAAGAACGCCGGTGCAGCACGGCCGTAGAAGGAGAAATCTTCGGCGGTCGTCTGCAAGCTGATCTCGCGCACTCGATCGGGGCCGACGACGCCTTCGAGAGTCGTGAGTGCACGGGAGGTGAGCTTAGGGTCATTGATCACCGGGGGAATCGACACTTCTTGCCTGAATGCGAGTGTCGCGCTTGCCCCGCTTGCGGCGGCGATGTGCGTCGCGGTCTGCTGCATTCGCTCGATCACATCCGAGCGCACAGCGGGGTCGAACGTGCGCAGCGTTCCGACCATCTCCACCGAATCTGGGATGATGTTGAACCGAATCCCGCCTTTGATCGCGCCGACGCTGAGCACGACCGGAGTAGCCGTGATGTCGACTTGGCGGCTCACGATTGTCTGCAGCCCCGTCAAGATCTGAGCCGAAGCGATGACCGGATCCACTCCGCCCCAGGGCCGCGAGCCATGCGTCTGACGCCCTCGCACTTCAAGTTTGAAATAGTCGGAGCCGGCCATCATGGGGCCTGATCGATAACCGATGACCCCCGTCGGAAGGGATGCAATCACGTGCAAACCATAGACGGCTTCGGGTTGCGCGATCTCGAAGAGACCCTCTTCGAGCATGAGCTCGGCGCCGCCACGCTCGCCTTCGGGTGCGCCTTCTTCGGCGGGCTGAAAAATGAAGAGGATCTGGCCGGCAAGGGTGTCTTTGCGCCGCGCGAGGATCTCGGCGACGCCCATGAGCACCGCGGTATGCACGTCATGGCCGCAGGCATGCATGACGCCGACGGTCTCGCCCCTGAACTGAGTGGTGACCTTCGATTTGAAGGGCACATCCGTTTGCTCGGTGACCGGCAAGGCGTCCATGTCCGCCCTCAACGCGATGGTGGGACCCGGTTTGGCTCCACGTAGGAGTGCCGCCACGCCCGTGTGCGCGATCTGAGTTTTGACCTCGAGCCCGAGCGAGCGCAGGTGCTTGCTCACGATGTCGGCCGTGCGCGTCTCGCGATTGCTGAGCTCGGGATGCGCATGGAAATCCCGACGCCATGCCATGACCTTAGACTCAATCGAAGCCACGGCCGCGTCCAACTCTGCGCTCGATCCTTGTGCACGCGGAGCAGTCGTTGCACCACAGAGGAGAACAAGTGTTGCGAGCGTGACTCGCGCCACGCGACGCAGGGGCAGCTTAGGTAAACAGGTTGTCATGCAACGGGAGTCTACTCGTGTCCTTGGCGCAGCGCAGGGACGCAATGACAGCGTTTTCCGTGCTGGTATCGCAGCTACGCGAGCACTTCGCACGCGACCGAAGCGGGAAGAGCGCACAGAATCGTAAGGAGCCGATCTCGATGTCGTTGCATGCGTCATGTTGGCCTGGCTCTTGCTTTGTCTACCCACGTAAGGCAGGCCGGCGACTACATCGCGCCGACGTATCGAAGGCAAGGAGCTCATGTTGGAGGCAACGACGGGTCGATCAGGAACCGCCCCCTGTAGCTTCGCGTTTTCGTCAATGCGCAGGGAGCGTGTGGTGGGTGTCGGAAAGCTCTTAGCGCAGCTCCATCGATCCGCGCGTAGGCTTCGCCGTGAGTGAAGGATCATTAGTCGCCCGATTGTGAAGCGAGCTTGCCAACGAGCGCGATGAGAAATCAGTAGCAGTTTTCCGTTTTCCAGTTTTGAGGAATTTTCGTGTTGGCGAGCAGAGTGGGGGGTCACATGAACAACGTGATACCGCAGGAAGGTCGTTGGTACTCTTATCGAGGAAGCCGAGAGCTGTACCAAGTCATCAACGTGGACGATTCCGATCGAGTCATCTATTTCCAAGATACTCGTGGCGACATCGATGAGGTCGATTTCGACGAATGGTATGCCATGGATTTGGAGCTGCTCACGGATCTGGACGAGCTGGAGCAGTTTGCCGACGATGAGGACGATTATCGATCAGAAGCTGACTACGGGCGGTTGCGTGCTCAACAGGCCCAACCTCGTTAGATCAGCCGCATCAGATAAGCACGTTGATCAGCTCCGTTGATCCGGCAGGATTGAAGAGCGAGTAGTGCAGCGGGGTTGACCGGAGTCGCAGCTACAGCGGGTCGAAGAAGCGACCCGTACGTGGAAGAAAGTAATTCTGAGGGTCGAGCGAGAGCACGACGGCGCTCGAGCGTCCGACGATTTCTTGCCTCGGCACGAATCCATACACGCGCGAATCGGCGCTGTGATGGCGATTGTCTCCAAGCACCAGATAGTGTCCGTGCGGCACCGTCACGGGTCCGAAAGAGTCGAACGAGCGACCGTGAATGGCCTCGAAGCGCACTGAGTGAGCCGCAGCCCCGACGTCTTCCGTCACGATCACGGCGTCCTCATCGGTTTTCATGTCTCGATATTCGGCGGGCACGCCATTCACGATCAATCGACCTCGCCGCATCTCTACGCTGTCCCCCGGCACGCCGATCACGCGCTTGACGAGTCGCTTATCCGCCGCGCGCGAGTCGAAAATTACGATGTCACCTCGTGCGGGGTCCGCGATGCGATACAGCGAGAAATGAGTGAGCGGCACGCGCACGTCGTAGGCCAGCTTGTTCACGAAGATCCGATCGCCGATGAGAATCGTCGGCTCCATCGAGCCGCTGGGCACGTCATTCCAGTCCGCGACCGCTGATCGAAACAGCACCATCAGTACGATGAACAGGAAGAAGCCTTTGTACTCGCGGGCGGTCTTGGAAAGCGCGTTCTTCATTGGTGGTTCTCTCGAGTGTGAGATGTACGACCGCATCGAGCGCCGAAGGTTCGCCGCCCGTGAGGCCGAAGGTACGCTATAGCTGCTCTTTTCTGGCCCGCCGGAAGCCTCCTCGACGCGCAGCGTCCTGCCCGCCGGCGGGCCTCCTCGACGCGAAGTCCTCAGCTCGTATCTATTGCAGCACTCTCGGCTCGAGCAGTTGCACACTGAACTGCTTCTGCGGATCCATCCACACGCGAGTCACACTGAGATCTGCGGTGGCAGCCAAGTCAGCGAAGCTCTCCAATGTGTACTTGTGGCTGTACTCGGTCAGGATGTGCTCGCCGCGCTTGATCGTGACCTCTTCGTCACCGATGTGAACGCGCTGATCTTCCTTGCTGATCAAGTGCATCTCGATGCGGCTCTTGTTCTCGACCCAGACTGCGGCATGTTCGAAAGCATCCAGATCGAAGTCGGCGCCGAGCTCGCGATTCAAGTGACGCAGCGCGTTGATGTTGAACTCTGCGGTCACCCCGGCATCGTCGTTGTAGGCGCGATGCAGAATGCGGGGATCCTTGCGCAGGTCGACGCCGATGAGAACAGCGCCGTCATCACCGATCATCTCTCGGATCCGGCGCAACAAGCGCGCGGCTTCATCGGTGTCGAAGTTGCCGATCGTCGAGCCAGGGAAATAGACGACTCGCCGGCTCGAATTAGCAACGTATGCAGGAAGCTCGAAGGGCTGCGCAAAGTTCGCGCACACCGGAATGACGCGAAGATCGGGATAATCCCGTGCAATCGCACCCGCCGCATCGAGCAGATGCTCGCGCGCGATGTCGACCGGCACGTAGGTCGCCGGCATTTCGATCTGATCGAGCAATAAACGAGTCTTCAGGCTCGTACCGCTGCCGAGCTCGATCATTGCGGCATCACGGCCCACGTGCTCCGCCATCTCGGACGCATGTGCTCGCATGATGGCGATCTCGGTCCGAGTCAAATAGTACTCAGGCAGCTCGCAGATGTTATCGAACAGAAATGAGCCGAGCTCGTCGTAGAACCATACGGGCGAAAGCGCCTTCTCTGGCTTCTTGAGTCCGTCGATCACACTGTCCGTCAGATCGTGAGGAGGTACCGCGGCGAGTACGTTCGGCTTCTTCGGCATCAGGTGCGTTCCTCAATAGTCACGAGCGAGTCGCAAGCCGGTGAACTGCCAGCGTGCGTTCGGGTAGAAGAAGTTGCGATAGGTTGCGCGTATGTGATCGCGGGGCGTGGCGCACGATCCGCCGCGTAGCACGAGTTGATTGCACATGAACTTACCGTTGTACTCCCCGAGCGCCCCCCTGGACGGACGAAACCCCGGATAAGCGACATACGGCGACGCTGTCCATTCCCATACGTCACCAAACATTTGTTTCATTCCGATTGCGTCGGGCACATTGCGCGGATGAAGCTGATCATCCTCCAGAAAGTTGCCGGACAGCGGCAACGTTGCGGCGGCGATCTCCCACTCGGCCTCCGTAGGCAAGCGCGCTCCAGCCCAGCGAGCGAACGCGTCAGCTTCGTAGTAGCTCAAGTGACACACCGGCGCGCCTGGCTGCAGCCCTTCCACACCCGCGAGCGTGAACTCCTCATCGAGCGACTCCGCCCAGTAATGGGGGCGAGTCCAGCCTTCTCGTTTGACCGTCGTCCATCCATCCGATAGCCAGAACTCCGCTCGGCGGTACCCGCCTTCGCGGATGAACTCGCGATACTCCGCATTCACAACGGGACGGTCCGCGAGCGCGAACGATTCGACGTAGACGCGGTGGCGCGGTGTTTCGTTGTCGAAGCAGAAGTGCTTGCCATTCGCACCGATGTCCTTCGTGCCCCCATCGAACGCTTTGAAGCTCATCGAGGCCGCTGTGTGCGTCGGCTGCAGCGCGCGCGGTCGGTAGGTCGGTAACAGCGGATTGCTGGAGAACAGGTGCTTGATGTCGGTGAGCAGCAGTTCCTGATGCTGCTGCTCGTGGTTGAATCCGAGCGTTGCAAGCGAGCCGATGCGTTCGTCATCCGCGTTGTTCGCGAGGAAATCGAGCATGTGTGCATCGACGTGCGCGCGATACTCGTAGATCTCCTCCACGGACGGTCGCGTCAACATTCCGCGCGCGGCACGAGCGTGCATCGGACCGACGGATTCGTAGTACGAGTTGAACAGATACTCGTACTGAGGATGGAAAGTGCGATAGCTCGGGAGAGAGGGTCGCAACAGGAACTGCTCGAAGAACCAGGTCGTATGAGCGAGATGCCACTTTGCGGGGCTCGCATCGGGCATGCTCTGGACGACGAAGTCTTCGGGTTCGAGCGGCTCGCACAGCCCCAGCGTCGCGGCGCGGATTCGACGATAGCGGGAAGCCAGCGACTCCGAGGGACGCAGACCCACCTGAGTGGCCGCCTCAACTGCTGCCATCGAGCACTCCTTTAATATGTGTCGTTCGTTCGTCGCGGGGAAAGTCGGCCCCAGCGAAACGCCGTTCAGGCAGAAAAAGTTGCAAAGCAAATGCCAACCGCGCCAGTCCAATCGGCGTCGCGAGGCGAATAGCTCCGCCAGAACAATGGCTTACCACGGCTCAGACTCGCGCCACAAGGGTTCGCAGTTCGATCTTCGGAACGCTGAAGCGCGCCACGCGGAGCGCTCGGGTGCCGCACACGCTTTTCCTTGACGCCCCGCGAGTCCGCCGTTTTAATACGCGCCCTCCTGGTTCCCTTCTGGTTCCGCTGTCCCGTTCTCTGGCCAGCTGCCAGTTAGCCAGTAGCCCTCATGTGGCCAGGTAGCTCAGTTGGTAGAGCAGCGGACTGAAAATCCGCGTGTCGATGGTTCGATTCCGTCCCTGGCCACCACTTTTCCTTCGCTTCCCGAATCGATCTGCCCGTCGCGTGCTGCCGCCCCATCACGTGCGGCGATATCGGAACGTAAATTCACTCGTGGGCGAGCCTTGGGCACGACATTGATGGCGGAAGAAGTCGAGTCCTGGTGAAACGGGGCTGCCTTCGTAGTAGGCGCCGGTGACGAATCGACCGCGCGGCGCGCGCTCGTAGGCATCTCGCAGCATGCGCAGCATGAGATGCCAGTAGATGCCGTGATCCTCTTCCATCGAGCCTGCATCCACGAAGTAGGTGTTCTCGCCGAAGACGATGCCGCCGAAGCTCGAAATGGGATTGCCCCGTAAGCGTGCGACTGCGATGAACGCGCGTTCCCGCATCGCCCATGCTCGTAGCAACAAGCGCAATGTGCTCGTGCGCGTCGAAAAGGGGATGCGCTTGCGCTCATACAGACCCTTTCGCAAACGCAGCAGATGGGATGCATCGCGCAACATGCTCCAGCCGCGCCGCACTTCGATCGTCAATGCAGAGCCGAGCCTGTCCGCTTTCTTGGCGTTGCGCCGCGCGTTCTCACTCACGCTGCGCAGATACGCATCCCACGAGATCCACCCGGAGAAGTCGACCGCGTACATCGTGATCGGCTTGACGGCATCGACCGTGATGCCTTCGACCTGTGCGCACTCAGCGTGCCGAGCAGGCTCCAAGCTCCAACGCGATCCGTATTGATAGAAGCCCTCTCCCGTGGTGGCGAGTACGGTCTGCATCGCGCGGGGCCACAGATGCGCGTACTCGCGGGTGAGCTGGATCCCATCCGCGAATACGCGCAGGCGAGGGCCCATGCCGATCGCGACCTGACCGATCCTGATGCGTTCCCTTCCCTCGAGCCAGATCGCGAAGCGGCGCATTCGAAAGCGCGCATGATGGTCGAGCTGCCAACCGATCGAGGCGCGATAGCCGCAACGAAAGGAGCCACCACACTCCGCCGCGAACGCATCCCACCTCGCTGGATCGATCGAGCGTTCGGGTTCGACGCGCACGCGCGCCGCTTCCACCGATCGCAGCGTCTCAGCGATGGGCGCAGCAGGCGTCTCGCCGAGCGTCATCCCGATCCCTATTGGAGTGCCCCATGGGCATTCTTCGTGGCCAGTGTTTTGTTCGAAGCGCCCAGGAGTGTAAAGCGTCGACGGCTATCCTTCGAGTGTCGCGGACCTCATCTTTCGTTCTGCTTGCAGGCGCTCGAAGCGACTCGCCCCGGTTTCTCACTTCGGCGCCGGTGCGGTGAGCCCTTGCGACTCGAGCCAGTAATAGAACGCATCGATCCAATAGTCGCTGCTCGTGCCCTGCTTCTTCATGCCGAAGCCGTGGCCGCCCGCTCTGAAGATGTGTGCTTCAGGCCGGTGCCCCGCGAGCTCGAGCGCTTCGTGAAATCGGATGATGGGCTCGAGCGCCGTCGTGTCATCGCGCGCCCAGGCGAGAAAGAGCGGCGGCAGTGTTTTCGGAATACTCGGCATGGTCCCGAACGGTGCGCCATAAATCAAAGCTGCGAAGTTCGGCCGCGCCGCGGGATCAGGGCTCAAGACCGCGCCGCTTACGACCATTGCCCCAGCGGAAAAACCGATGAAGCCGACGCGATCGGGAGCGATGCCGAACTTGGTCGCGTTCTCCCGAACGACCTTGATGGCCTGAATGCCGTCGGCGATCCCGTATCGGCCGGCTTCGTCCATGTTCAGCGCCTTCGGGATGCCCTCTTCGCGCTTCTCGAGGATTCGATACTTGAGAACGAACGCAGCGATGCCGCGCCTCTGCAGCCAAGTGGCTACGTCGCGACCTTCGAGATCGATGGCCAAGGCCACGAATGCGCCTCCAGGCGCGATGATCACCGCGGTTCCGCTCGAACGCGCGGGATCAGGCAAGTAGGCCGTCAAGGTCGGATCGACGACGTTGAAGACGACCGTGCCCACGGGCGTACCCGAGACGCTGCGCTCCTCCTGCGTCCACTTCTCCGAGCCCGGTGCCACAGCGGGCCAGATCTCGATGGTCTGGGCGCCCGCAGACGTGAACGCGAGCAATGAAGATGCGATCGAGACGAGTCTTGCGGTGCGTTGCCCCATAACGCTCCCTGATCTGCGCCCGCTGGTGAAGTTCGTGGACATCGTACGCGGGCGAGAGTGACACACCATACGCAAGACGCGAAGACACGCGGACCGAGCGCTGCGGGAACCGAGGCATCCGTTATTGCATTGCCTCAACAATTCAGAAGCGTTCCGCAGTGGCATTCTCGATCGCTCAAGTTTGGCCCCTCGTCAAGTGCACTTTTCGCCAGTGGTCGCAAGACAACTCAGCGACGACCGGTGCTTCCCTCGCGTTCTATTGCGCCTTCTCGCTGGCGCCACTGCTCATCATCGTGCTCGCGCTCTCGGGCTGGATCGTGGGCGAGGAGTTGGCATACGGTCAGTTGAAGGCGCAATTGACATCGTTGTTCGGCCCGGCGACCGCCAACACGCTGCTCGAGGCGATGCGCAAGTCGCAGACCAGCGAAGGGGGATTTGCTGCGCTCATCAGCGTCGTGAGTTTGTTTATCGGCGCAACGACGGTTTTCGCTGCGCTCGAGGGCGCGCTCGAAATCATCTGGCGCTCCGCCAGTATCGCGCCCAAGGGCTGGAAAGGGTGGATGCGTGCACGCCTGCTGTCCTTCGGCGTCATCCTCGCGTTCGGCTTCCTGCTGCTCATCTCTTTGACGGTGTCCACGGCATTGGCAACGCTGCGGGGGAGCGTGAAGATCGAGGCGACGCATTGGATCGTGCTCGCAGGCATGCTCGATTTCATCTTCTCGATCGCGATCGTGACCGGACTCATCGCGCTCATCTACCGCTTCTTGCCGGCAAGACGCCTGCCTTGGACGCCCATCCTGTGGGGTGCGCTCGTCACTGCGCTGCTCTTCCACCTAGGCAAGTGGGGGATCTCGCTGTATCTGGGACATTCGACGCAGCCTTCTGCTTTCGGCGCGGCCGCCTCGTTCGCTGCCCTGCTGCTGTGGTTGTACTACACGGCACAAATTTTCCTGCTCGGTGCGGAATTCACGACTTGTCTAGCGGGGCTACGGCGCGACGAGCCCGAGTGAGCCTCTGAGGCGCCTCTTCTCCGCGTAAGAGCGGCGACTCGCCGACTCGGGTTGCGAGGCATGCTCGCCGCGATACTTGCGCACACCCGGACGGGGAGGCGTGTCCGCTCGCATCTGCACAATGATCCAATGGCCGTTGCATTGCATCGTCGAGTCGACATAGGCTCGATGCTCAATGGGATCGAGAACGATGTCAGCGAGCTGATCGAGCGAGTGCAGGCGGGGGATCGCGGCGCGCTCGATGCGCTGTTCGCGGCAACCTACAAGGATCTGCAACACCTCGCGCACGCACGCCTGCGTACCTCCCCCAAGGTCACCGTTCTCGATACCACGGCGCTCGTGAACGAATCGTATATGCGCCTTGCGCGCTCCGGGCGCCTGCGTCCTCAAGATCGCACTCATTTCGTGCGCTATGCGGCGCGCGCGATGCGCTCGGTGGTGGTCGATTTCGTGCGACGTCGCGCGGCCGAGCGGCGCGGGGGCGATCGAGAGCGAGTGGAGCTCACGACCGGTGTGATCAACACACAGCCCGGCGGCGAAGAAGAAATCCTGAAGGTGCACGAGGCGCTCGAGTCGTTGAGCGATCTCGACGCGCGTGCGATCTCAGTGGTGGAAATGCGCTATTTCGGCGGGATGACCGACGCGGAGATCGGCGATGCGCTTGGCATCACCGAAAGAACCGTGCGGCGGGATTGGGAAAAGGCGCGATTGCTGCTCGCGGAGGCGCTCAATGCGTAAGTGATGTACGTGATGTGAGTGATGTAGGTCAGAGCGCGACGCGATCTTGTCTGGCGTACACCACCCGCATCACTTACATCGCTTTCATCACGCTCAGCTCGTGTCCGGATTGACTGTCGCGCTGCGTTTGTCTGGTGGGGAACGTCATGCCACACGACCAAACCACGTTGAGTGCGCTGCTCGATGCAGCGCTCGATCTTCCGGCTGAAGCGCGCGCTGCCTGGCTCGATACGCTCGACCTCGAAGACAAGACATTGCTCGCCCGTTTGCGCGCGCTGCTGGCACGGGCGGCGGAGGTCGAAACGAGCGACTTTCTGCACACGCTGCCCAAGTTCGAGATCGGCGATGAGGCCCAGATTCGGACCTCGTTCGCGAAAGCGGACGAGCTTGTCGGTCCTTATCGTCTGATTCGGGAGATCGGCGTCGGCGGCATGGGTGCAGTGTGGCTCGCCGAGCGGACCGACCGCGTTCTTAAAAGGGAGATCGCTCTCAAGTTCCTTCCCGCAAGCGGCCCGAGCGAAGCCATGTCTCAGCGGCTCATTCGCGAGCGCGACATCCTGGCAGGCCTCGTTCATCCCGGCATTGCGCGCTTGTATGACGCAGGCATCAGTGAGGGCGGGCTGTCGTTCCTCGCGCTCGAGTACGTCGAAGGCGAGCACATCGACAAGTACTGCAAGAACCGCTCGCTGGATCTTCGCGCGCGCCTCGCCCTATTTCTCCAGGTTGCGCGAGCTGTGGCGTACGCACACGGCAAGCTCGTCGTGCACCGCGACCTGAAGCCCGCGAACATTCTGGTCTCGAACGACGGCCAAGCGCACCTGCTCGATTTTGGAATCGCAAAGCTATTGGAAGATGGGCTCGCGCAGGAAACCGCGCTTACGCAAGCGGCGGGCCGTGCGCTCACGCCCGAGTATGCATCGCCCGAGCAAGTGCTCGGCGAGCCGCTCACGATCACTGCGGATGTCTACTCGCTTGGCGTGATCCTCTACGAGTTGCTCACGGGCGCCCGCCCGTACGAGCTCAAGCGGTCCTCGCGAGGTGCATTGGAGGAAGCAGTTCTGAATGCGGATCCAAAGCTTCCAAGCGATCGGGTCACCTCGCCCTCGTGGCGGCGCGCGATGCGTGGCGACTTGGATCTCATCGTTCTCAAGGCGTTGAAGAAGAGGCCGGACGAGCGCTACCCAACCGTCAATGCGCTCATCGACGATATCGAGCGCTTTCTCGATGGACGCCCAGTGCTCGCGCAACCAGATCGCCCGATCTATCGAGTATGGAAGTTCATCAAGCGCCACAAAGTCTCGGTTGCAACCGCTGCGCTCGTGGGCTTCGCGCTCGTGGGCGGCGGTGCCGTCTCATTCTGGCAGATGCTTCAGGCGGACGCAGCGCGGGCCGAGGCGAACCGGCAACGCGATGTAGCGCTCCAAAGTCAGCGGCGAGCCGAAGCGTTCAGCGAGTTCATGAAATCGCTGTTGCAGGACGCCGGACCTGACGGACGCTTGACGCCGACGGAGCTCCTGGATCGCGGTGCGCGCATGCTCGAGCAGCAGCGATCGATGGATGCGGGGTCCGTCGCGCACATGCTCTACGAGATCTCGCGCAACTTCCACCTTTTCAATCATACCGATCGGGAGATCGAGCTCTTGCAGCAAAGTGCAAGCGAGGCGGAAAGAATCGGTGATGTGCCGCTGCTCGCCGCAGCACAATGCTCGATTGCGACTGCATTGGTCCGGCGTGATCGAGCTGCGGCGGAGACCACGCTCGAGGAGGCGGAGCGGACGCTTGCGAAGCTCGATCAGCCACCTGCCTTCACGCACTCGGATTGCGTGCGAGCGCGTGCACGTGTGCTCGGCGCCGGCGGGGAGTTCTCCGCGGCGATCGCGCTGCTCGAAGATTATCTCCTCCTGCGTCCCGATCCGAGACTGATTGGTTCACGACGTGAAGTCCTCGAAACGGAGCTTGCCGACTTGTATCGCGCCACGGATCGCCACAAAGACGCACTCACGCTGAGCGAACGCTCCTTGAGCTATGTCCGAGAATCGGGTCGGCAAGACTCGTTGCTCGAATTCACGGCGCTCAACAATCATGCCGGCAATCTAATGAAAGTCGGCGAAGTGCGAGAGGCGAGTGCAATTTACGCGCAGATGCAGCAGTGGATGGAGCGCAATCGCCTCCCGGGAATGCAGCCTGTCGTTGCGCGCACGAATATTGCCGTGGCGTTTGTCGCGCAGAAGCGAGCTGCCCCAGCACTCGAGTTGTTGCAGCAGGACCTGGAGCTCGCGGAGCAAGCAGGGAATAGGTATTCGGTGGGCATCATTCGTCTCGTGGGCTCGCGGGCGCTGCTGCTGATGGGACGCGTTCGCGAAGCGCGGGCGTGGCTGGCGTTGGGCGAGGAGATCTGGCTGAAAGATCCGAAACTGTACGGACGATTGATTCAAGAGGGAGCGCTGACGACTGCGGATTTATTGCTGGCTGAAGGACGAGTTGCCGAATCGCGTGTGGCGATCGATGCGCTTCTCAGGAAAGCGAATTATCCGACGAGCAAGGACACCCCCGGGCTCGATCGATTACTGAGATTCGCCGCCCACGTATATCGCGTCGATGGCGATGCAGTCGGTGCGGAAACGCTGGCCAATGACGCGGTCACGCTCTACAAGCGCTTCGCGCGTGCTGAGCACTCGAGCGGTGATCTCGGGGTTGCTGCGCTTCTGCGCGCTCGCGCCCGTGCAGACCAAGGGAACATGCCTGGTGCGATCGACGACGCGACGCTTGCTGCCGCTGCGCTCGCAAATGGTTACGGAGCTGAGCATCCTGACACGATCGCTGCGCAAGAATTTCTCGACACATTACAGTCGCAGAATGCCGGGTCGGAGCGCGGGTCCCTGCTGCAAGGCTCCTCGATCCCGAGCAGAAGATAGCGCGCTTCCCGCCGCAGCACCGTGACTCGAGAGCCCCGCGCAGATCTCGCTGGCGGCGCATCGATCGGGCTACCCAAACCTCGTTGCGGGGAACCACACCCCCTGTTCGCTGCTTTGTTTACGCGCCCAACGAGAGAAGAAGCGTGGAAGCGGTTCTAGTCAGTATTGGTTACCTGATGATTGCGGCGACGGTGGTGCCGCTCGTGCGCGCCGATGTGTGGTGGGTGCGCGTGTTCGATTTTCCACGGTTGCAGATCGCGTTGCTTCTAGTCCTTACGTTCGTCATTTATCTACTCGTGCGGGAAGATCCGAGCGTGGAAGACAACATCTTCCTGGGGCTCCTGAGTGTGGCGGTGATGTATCAAGCGTATCGCATGTACCCGTACACGCCCTTGTGCCGTAAGCAGATCCAACAGAGCAGAGAAGCGGACCCCGAGCGCACGATCAGCCTTCTGGTCTGCAACGTGCAGATGACGAACCGCAACGCGCGCGTTCTTCGCCGCTTGATCCACGAGCACGATCCGGACCTCATTCTGACGGTCGAAACGGATACATGGTGGCAATCAGAGCTCGCAGAGCTCGAGCGCACGCACCGCCACGTCGTGCGCCAACCGCAGAACAATACCTACGGAATGCTCTTGCATAGCCGGTTGGAGCTGCGCGACGTGCGTATCGAGTTCCTCGTGGAAGACGACATTCCTTCCATCCACACCTACGTCAAGTTAGCGAGCGATGAAGAAGTGGAGCTGCACTGCTTGCATCCGCGGCCGCCCGCGCCTCAGGAGAGCGACCGGACGACCGAGCGCGATGCCGAGCTGCTCATCGTCGCCAAGCAGCTCAAAGGCAAAGACGCGCGCGCGATCGTCGCGGGCGATCTGAATGATGTCGCGTGGTCGCACACGAACGGCTTGTTCCAGAAGATCAGCGGCTTGTTGGATCCACGCGTGGGCCGAGGCTTCTTTCACACGTTCAACGCGAACTGGCCATTCATGCGCTTTCCGCTCGATCATGTGTTCAGCTCGCGGCACTTTCGGCTCGTCGAATTCAAGCGTCTGCCCCACTGTGGCTCTGACCACTTTCCAGTGTTCGTGAAGCTAGCATTGGAATCCGATGCGAAGCTCGAGCAGGAACATCCGCACGCTGAGCCGGAGGAAAAGGAGGAGGCGGAGGAGAAAATCGAGAAGGCGCAGGCCGAGCAGAGATAAGAGAGCCTTCGGCTCGCACGCTGCGGGCCTGCGGCAGGGAAGCCGTACTCGCGACGGTTTCACTTGGGATTTCCGTTGGTCACAGGGAGGCCTTCGGCACAACAGTGCCTTCGGCGGGGCGCCGCGCTATCGACGGCAAGGTCATAAGGCCTATGTTCGTCACCCTCGCGAAGGCGAGGGCCTATCAAGTCAAGATCTTGTGATTTACGCAAACGCGAAGCGGAGGCCGCGCCTTTTGCTGTTCTGACCCTGCCGTAGACGCAGTTGCGTCGAAGGCTTCCTTGCCGTCGATAGTGCGGCTTCCTTGCCGTAGACGCATTTGCGTCGAAGGCTTCTTGCCCTCGACAGTGCGGCCGCCGTTAAACAAACTGCGACCCAGTTCAGCCGTACCCCCGCCCTCTGCGACGTACCCTGCGGGACTATGCGTCTAGTCTTGATCCTCCTCGCGTCCTTGTTCGCCTTCACCCCGCTGCACGCGGACGAGGCATTCGATGCTCGAGCATTCATCGATCACGAGATCGCGGCACATGCGGGCCAGAGCGGTGTGTATGTGCTCGAGAAAGGCGAAGAGGCGCTGCTTGCGCGCGCATGGTTGGCCGATCACGCGCGCTCGACGATCGAAGTGCAGTACTTCATCTGGAGCACCGACAACATCGGGATTCTCGCATCGGAGGCATTGCTACGCGCTGCCGAGCGTGGCGTGAAGGTGCGCGTGATCGTCGACGATCTGCTGATGGATGCGCCGGATGAGACGCTGCTCGCGCTAGCGACACATCCGAACATCGATATTCGAATCTACAACCCGGTGCATTCAGTGGGCGTGCCGTGGCGCAAGCGCATCCTCAATATCCTGACCGATTTCAGAGGCGCCAACCAACGCATGCATGACAAGACGTTCATCGTCGATGGACAGCTTGCGATCACCGGCGGACGCAACATGGCCGACGAATATTTCGACTTCGATCACGAGTACAACTTCCGCGATCGCGACGCGCTCGTGCTGGGGCACGCGGTCGCAGCGATGCGCACGAGCTTCGATCGGTTCTGGTCGAGCGCGTTCACGGCGCCCGTCGAGGAACTGTACGGCGGCCTCGGAATTCTGACCGACAACGTTCACGTGAATAGCGAGATCATTCAGCGGATCTATCGGGAGATGCATGGCTACGCGCAGTTGAAAGAGAACTTCGCTCCCGAGATCCGCGATGCGATTGCATCGATCCCCGTCGGCTTCCCGCGGCTCGCGAAGGAAGTCACCTGGGGGCGCGTCGACTTCATCAGCGATGAACCAGGCAAGAATTCCGGCGCTGAAGGGTTGGCCGGTGGCGGGCTGAGCACCCACGCGCTCGCAACGCTGCTCGAAAGTGCGCAGAAGGAAGTGTTGATTCAATCGCCGTATCTCGTCCTCTCGAATCCCGCATTCGAGCTCTTCGCGCGAGTGCGCAAGCGCGGCGTGCGTGTGCGTATCCACACGAACTCGCTTGCGTCCACGGACAATCTGCAAGCATTCAGCGGTTATCGGAACCAACGCGACGCAATGTTGGGGCTGGGGATCGAGATCTACGAGTACAAACCGAATCCCGAGATCCAGCGCTTGATCATGCAACGCTACGCCGCCCTGCGTGAGGAAGCGCCGATATTCGCTTTGCATGCGAAGACGATGGTCGTGGACGAGCGCGCCGTCTTCATCGGCACGTACAATCTGGATCCGCGCTCCGAGAATTTGAACACGGAAGTGGGCGTGATCGTCTATGACTCACGGCAGGCCTCAGACGTCGCTCACGCCATTCGCACGGACATGGCACCTGCGAACAGTTGGAACGCTGCGAGCGACGACCCGGATCAGTACGGGTCATTCGTGAAGAGAATCCGCTCTTCGTTCTGGCAGCTGATGCCGATCAAGCCGCTGTTGTAAGGGCGCGCATCTTCCTCGCGCGCCCAGGTGACGAAGCGAGGAAGTGATCGAAGTCAGGGACGCACAAGTGCCTACCTGATCCAGCATTCCGGAAAAGCCTCTCATCCAAAAACGAGACGGTGCGAACGCCGGGCTGTAATCGAGCCATTCTGACTTCGTCACCCCTCATGCTGCACAGGGACGTGCGAATGGCGCGGGGCGCATGGATGCGCACGAGCGGCCCCCGTCACCTCGTCACCTGGAAATGAGAACTGGTTCAAATTGCAGCCGTCGCGGTGCGACGTAATCTGCCGATCCGAAAGGAGACCTCATCCTAACCTTCTCCCTTGAGGGAGAAGGGACGCACTGAGAGGGAGAAGGGACGCACTTAAAGGGAGAAGCAACGTCCGCCTCTCCCTTTGGGAGAGGCCGCAAGCGAAGCGGCGGGTGAGGGCGCCTCATCCTAACCTTCTCCCTTGAGGGAGAAGGGACGCACTGAGAGGGTGAAGGGACGCACTTAAAGGGAGAAGCAACGTTCGCCTCTCCCTTTGGGAGAGGCCGCAAGCGAAGCGGCGGGTGAGGGGCCAGAAACGGTGGAAGTACGACAGTGGACAGCAATGACATTTCCATCCTGATCGGCCGGATCGAGCGCGAGGCGGACGCGAATCCGCGTCTCCACTTGATCAAAGCCGCAGGCGTGACTGCGCTCGGCTTTCTGCCGCTCGCCCTGCTCGTGCTCGGTGCGGTGACTGGTCTGACGCTTCTTATCTATGCGCTGATCTCCGAAGGCCGCGGCCCACCGATGCCGGTGTTCTTGCTCGCGGGGAGCGTTGCCGGCGCACTCGTCATCATCCGTGCACTTTCGATCAAGGGCGATACTCCAGGCGGGCGCGAGATCACTGCAGAAGATGCACCTGCACTCTTCGAGGCGATCGACGATGTCATCGAGCGCATGGCTTTCGTCGGCAAGCGCGGCGTAGTTCATCGCGTTGCAGTCCACTCCGTCACGATCGACGGCTCGTTCGATGCGAAGCTGCATCAAGTGCCTCGATGGGGTGTGTTCGGAGGCTTCGAGCATCATCTGCAGATCGGCGTCCCGCTACTCGCGGCGCTCACGATCGCAGAGCTCAAGGCACTGCTTGCACACGAGCTTGGGCATTTCGGCGGAGAGCGAGACCGCCTCGTTGCGTGGCTGTATCGACAGCGCCTGGCTTGGCACTTGGTTCAAATCAAGTTCGAACGCCCCGCGACGCTCACCGATCGCGTGCTGGCAAAGTTCTACGGCTGGTATGCGATTCTCTTTCAGGCGTACACGTTCGTGCTCGCGCGCAACCTCGAGTACACGGCCGATCGTGCAGCCGCGAAGGCCACGCATCCGGGCGCAGTCGCCAACGCCTTCACGAAGATCGCGCTGATGCGCCGATTTCTCGAGCAGGAATTCTGGCCCCGACTGATGAGCCAAGTGGAGGCGGCACCGGAGCCACCGTATCTGCCGTACTCGATGATGCCGCGCGCGTTCGGTCTCGCTCTCAAGCAATGGTCGCGTCAGGACTGGCTCGATCGCTGTTTGAAAATGTTGCCGCCGGCCGGCGATACACACCCAAGTCTGGGCGAGCGGTTCGAGGCGTTGAACATCTTCCCCGCGCCGCCTACGTACGCCGCGGATCGCAGCTCCTTGTCCTTGTTCGGCGCGGATGCGCCGAAGATGCTCAAGTGGTGCGACGATATGTGGCGCAAAGAGAACGGCGCACTCTGGCGTCAGCGTCACAAAGCCATCGGTGAGCTGCGCTGGAAGGTTGCCGAATACGAGAAGGTCCCGTCCGCGGAGGCGAAGGCCGAAGATCTCTGGCAGAAGACGATGCTGGTCCTCGAGCTCGGCGAGCTGCCGCGCGCGATCGAAGAGCTGCAGTATCTCGTTGCACGCGAGCCGAAGATGGCGAAAGCACAGCTGCTGCTCGGTAAACTCTTGCTGCAGCTCGGAGACGAGCAGGGCCTCCAGAATCTTCAACTCGCCGCGCAGAGCGATGCGCAGGTCGTCGAGGATGCCGGCGGTACTGGCTACAATTATCTAATGGAACGCGGCCGCAAGGGTGAAGCGCAACGCTTCTGGGATCGAGTTTGCGCCGCGTGATCTTGGAAGTGGTTAGTGACTAGTGATTAGTGATTAGTTCAGAGGCTGGACTAGAGACACCTCTCCCTCCGGGAGAGGTCGCCATGGAAGTGGCGGGTGAGGGCAGGCGCGGAACGCGCCTTCTAACCACTGATCACTAACCACTGCGCCGCGCCACAATCCGCCACAATCCTTCACCCGCTGTGCATGATTCGCACTCATCGACGCTGCGTTTGCGCGACAATTTGAATCTGCGCGGGCCCGACTGCGTTTTCTGATCCTTAAGGGGACTTTCGTGCTGAATGCTTTTCGTGCCCGGATTCATCCGGTCGCTTTCTTGCAGCTCTGCGTTCTGGTCATTCTCGTGTCGCTGAGTGCGTGCGGCGGGACAAAGACTGAACGCACGGAGATCGCTCGCCCAGATCCCCTCTGGGGTGAGTTCCTCGAGTCGCACACGACCGGTGTGATTTCGCGGCGTTCGAACGTGCGCGTGCTCTTCGCGACCGATGTCGCAAGTGCAGAGCGCATCGGAAGAGAAGCCCGCGAGGCCCTGACGATCGAGCCGAGTGTCGAGGGCAGCGTGAGCTTTGCGAGTGCACGCGAGCTTGTGTTCACGCCGCGTCGCGAGCTCGCCCCGGGAACGACTTACCGAGTTTCGGTCAAGCCCGCGGGATTGATTGGCGTGCCGGCAACACTCCGGCCGTTCGAGTTCAGCTTCGACGTGAAGCGCCCTGAGCTCGAAGTCTCTCTCGGCGGGCTCACGATCGATGCGCAGCAAGAGCGCGCGATGGCCGTGGCCGGTGTCGTGATGACTTCGGACAGCGAGGCCGCAGACAAAGTCGAGCAACTCCTCACGGCGACATATCAAGGCCGCTCGCTCCCGATCGCATGGACGCATGCGACCGACGGTCAACGCCATGAGTTTTCGATACGCGGCCTGACTCGGCAGGCCGGCGAGCAAATCTTGCGCGTGCTGTGGAAAGGCGCGCCGATCGGCGCAGCGTCGGAAGGTCAGATTGATCGCACCGTACCGGCTCTCGATCGCTTCGTCGTCACGCAGGTCTCTGCGCGCGAAGAGAACGGACAGCGCTACATCGGCGTGTACTTCTCCGACGCGCTCGATCGCCAGCAAGATCTGAAAGGATTCGTGCGCCTGAGCGAAGGCAACCCGAGCACGCGCGCGGATGGCAACGTATTGCGCGTGTACTCCGACCGCGCGAGCGAGGGTCAGATCACATTGACCGTGGAGCGCGGCATCCGCAATCGCTTCGGACGCATCCTGGAAGAAACCGCTCACTACCCGGTCGTATTCTCGAGCACGAAACCGCAAGTGAAGTTCGTCGGCGCCGGCACGATCCTTCCCGAGGCGGACACACTGACGGTGCCTTTCGATGCGGTCGGTGTGCGCAGCGTGCGCGTGACGGCGTTTCGCGTCTATGAGAACAACCTCACGCAGTTCCTGCAAGTGAATCCATTGGGCGGCTCGTATGAGCTCGGTCGTGTGGGTCGTAATCTCTGGCGCAAGACGATTCCGCTCAACGCAGCGGATCTGTCGACCTGGAATCGCTACAGCCTCGATGTCACCGAGTTACTCGAGAAGTATCCAGGCGGACTGGTGCGCCTGAGCATCGCGATCAATCGCGACAGCTCGCTTTACGAGTGTCCGGGCGCGGCAGCCGCGAAAGAAGAGGCCCTGGCCGATCTCGAAGCGAACGATCTGACCGACGAGAGCAACTGGGACTATGTCGAAGAATGGTTCAATATCCAGGACGGCTCCAACTGGAACGATCGAGACAATCCGTGCAAGGACGCGTACTACGCTTACAACGGACAGAGCACGAAGGATGCGCGCAATCTGCTCGTCTCGAACATCGGTCTACTCGCGAAGAAGGATCAGCACGGCAAGTGGATCGTGGCTGCGACCGATCTGCGCACTGCCGTACCGCTTTCGGGTGTGCGGCTCGATGCGCTGAACTTCCAGCGCCAAAAACTCGCGAGCGTGGAGACGGATTCGAAGGGTATCGCTGAGCTCACGCTCAAGGACGCGCCGTTCGCGTTCGTTGCGCAGAAGGCTGCGGAAAAGGGCTATCTCAAAGTTCAGCAAGCGGCCGCGCTTCCCGTCAGCCACTTCGATGTTGGAGGTGAACGAATCAGTGCTGGGATCAAGGGTCACATCTACGGTGAGCGTGGAGTGTGGCGACCCGGCGATGACATTCACCTCACGTTCGTCTTGCAGGACAAGGGCGACACGTTGCCCGCGAATCATCCCGTCACGATGGAGCTCTTCAATCCGCAATCGCAGCTCACGCAGACGCTGGTGAACACCTCGCCCGTGAACGGCTTCTATACGTTCACGATGAAGACTGCCGAGAGCGCCCCCACCGGCAACTGGACTGCGCAGGCGACGTTGGGCGGCACCACGTTCACGAAGGTGCTGAAGATCGAAACCGTCATGCCGAATCGGCTGAAGGTCTCGCTCGATCTGAAGCGCGATGAATCAGGCACGCTGCGCGCCGCCAATCCCGCATGTCAGACGGACGCATCCGCGTGTGACGATCCGCTGCGCATTCAAGGCACGCTCTTCGGTCAATGGTTGAACGGAGCGACTGCCGCAGGGCTCAAAGCCGACGTCAAGATGCGGCTCTTGCCTGCGGCGACCCGCTTCGAGCGCAATGCCGACTTCGTATTCGAAGACCCGGCGCGCGAGCTCGCGAGCGACCCTCAGGATGTATTCGAGGGCGAGCTCGACGAGAATGGCTACGCACGCATCGATCGCAAGCTCGGGGCGATCGAGGCCGCGCCCGGGATGCTCTCCGCCGCGTTCACCAGCCGCATCTTCGAGCGCGGCGGTGCATTCAGCATCGCGTACAGCACACACGACATGTCGCCGTACTCGCGCTACGTTGGCCTCAAGCTCCCGAAGGGCGATGTGACACGCAACATGTTGCGCACCGACGTTCAACACACCGTCGAGCTCGCGGGACTCACCGAAGCGGGTGCGCCGACCGACATCGATGAAGTGGAGGTCACGCTCTACAAGGTCGAGTGGAAATGGTGGTGGGACAAATCCGGCGACTCTCTTGCGCAGTACGCACAGCGCTCGCACTCCAGCATCGTGCAGCAGGACACGGTCAACATCGCGCAAGGAAAGGGTGAGTGGAAGTTCGAGATCAAATATCCAGCGTGGGGCCGCTATCTCGTGCGCGTGTGCGACACCCGCGGCGGTCATTGCGCAGGTCAGACGTTCTACATCGACTGGCCGTCGTGGGCCGGCCGTGCGCAGGAGCAGTCTGGACCTGCCGCGAGTGTGCTCGTGTTCACCGCCGACAAAGAGCGCTATGCAGTTGGCGAGACGGCGACGATTCAGTTGCCTGAAACGAAAGAAGGTCGCGCGCTGTTCACGATCGAGAATGGGACATCGATTCTCGATGCGCGCTGGATCGACTTCGCGAAGGACTCCAATCGCGTCACCGTGCCGATCACCGAGGCGATGACGCCCAACGTGTATGCGAGCGTTACGCTGATCCAGCCGCATTCGAAAGCGAACGATCGGCCGATTCGGCTCTACGGCGTCATCCCGCTGCACGTCTCGGATCCGAAAACTTCGCTTGCGCCCATCATCACAGCGCCGAACGAATGGAAGCCGGAATCCGTCGTGAGCGTCGAGGTCAGCGAGCGCAACCAGCGAGCGATGACCTACACGCTTGCAGTGGTGGACGAGGGCTTGCTCGACCTCACGAGCTTCAAGACCCCGAACCTTCACAGCGAGTTCTACAAGCGCGAGGCGTTGGGCGTCTCGACTTGGGATCTCTACGACGAGGTCGCAGGTGCCTACAGCGCAGAGCTGGAGCGTCTGCTCGCGCTCGGTGGCAGTGACGTGACGGTGAAGAATGCCGACGAGCGCAAGACGCGCTTTCCGCCGGTCGTGCGATTCTTAGGTCCGTTCCCGCTCAAGGCGGGCGAGAAGAAGCGGCACGAGCTCGATCTGCCACAGTATGTCGGTGCGGTGCGCGTCATGGTCGTCGCGGGACATCAGAGCGCATATGGCTCGGCCGAGAAGTCCGTGTTCGTACGCCAGCCGCTGATGTTGTTGCCGACGCTGCCACGAGTCATCGGACCGGATGAAGAAGTGGCAGTGCCGGTCTCGGTCTTCGTCGCGGACAAGAGCATCAGCCAAGTCACGCTGCGATTGGATGCGAGCTCCGAGTTCGAGATCGTCGGATCGAATGAAGTGCAACTGCGCTTCACGCAACCCGAAGAGCAGATCGGCATGCTGCGCCTGAAGAGCAAAGCGCGTGTCGGGCAAGGCCTCGTGAAGTTCGAGGCACGCAGTGGTGAGCATCGTGCGGCCGCGCAGATCTATCTCGATGTGCGCAGCCCGAATCCACCCACAACGACACGCTGGCATCGGGTGCTCGAACCGGGTGAGGTGTGGAACGAGAGCGTCGTGCCGCATGGGTTGCCGGGCACGAACGAGATCGCGCTCGAAGTCTCCGCGGTGCCGCCACTCGATCTCGAGCGAAGGCTGCACTATCTGATCAGCTATCCGTACGGCTGCCTCGAGCAGGTGACCTCGGCGGTGTTCCCGCAGTTGTACCTGCCGACGTTGTTGAAGCTCGAGGATGCACGCAAGAACGAGATTCAGCGCAACGTTCAGGACGGTATTCATCGCTTGAGTGGCTTCCAACTCCCGAACGGCGGATTTACGTACTGGCCGGGCGGCTTCTACTCACCGAATGAACGCCTGCGCGAAGACTGGACCACGACCTATGCCGGTCATTTCCTGGTGGAAGCGAAGGGCCTCGGTTATGCAGTGCCCGACGCGATGCTCAGCAATTGGACTCGCTATCAGCGTGCGACGGCGCAGTCCTGGAATGGCGCCAATCACGCGGAGATCATGGATCAAGCGTATCGCTTGTACACGTTGGCCCTCGCGCGTGAACCGGAGATCGGTGCGATGAACCGCTTGCGCGAGCAGCGTCAGCTCCCGACGGCAGCGCGTTGGGTGTTGGCTGCCTCCTATCGGCTCGCTGGTCTTACGCAGGTCGCGGACGACATGAGCCGCAACCTCTCGACGACGGTCGAGCAGGGCACCGGGGCGTCGCACATCTTCGGTTCCGAGGTGCGCGACCAGGCCGTGATCCTGCGATCGCTCGTCACACTCGGTCGCAACGAGCAGGCGCAGGCGCTCGCCGATGAGATCTCGCGCAGCCTCATCTCCGATCATTGGTACAGCACCCAGTCGACGGCTTATGCCTTGATGGCCATGGCTCACTACGTTGGCTTGGGTCAACTGAGCGCGTACTCGTTCGAATACGCGATCGACGGCAGGTCGAGCAAGACGAACGTCGATGCTCCGATCCATCGGACGCAACTCGCGGGTTTCCCGGACAAGGGTGCGCAAGTGCGCGTGGCGAACACGGCGGGTCGGCGATTGTTCGTGACGATTACGGGTCGCGGAGTCCCTGCGCCTGGAACCGATACAGCCGGTGCCGAGGGGCTCGCGCTCGAGGTCGACTATCGAGACGAACAGGGCAATGTGATCGACGTCTCGCGTTTGCCCCAAGGTAGCGATCTGATCGCGCGCATCGTCGTGACGAATACGACACCGCATCGCATCGACAACATCGCGCTTGCGCAGTTGATGCCTGCCGGATGGGAGATCCATAACCAGCGCATGGAGGGGCTCGATGCTCGAGGCGAACGAGAGGAGACCAACGAGCAGCGCGCGCCCTGGTGGTGGGAGCATGCATCGGCTGCGAACGTGGAGCACGTCGATATTCGGGACGATCGCATCGACCGCTTCTTCAGCCTGAAGCCGCAAGAGAAGCTCACGGTGACGACACGACTCAACGCAGCGTATCGCGGGCGCTTCTATCTGCCGAGCGTGAACGTCGAGGCAATGTATGACGCGTCGCGCTTCGCGCGAACCAAAGGGCAGTGGGTGGAAGTGGTTGAGTAAGGATCCATGGCTACTTCGGCGGCGTGCTGCTAAGAACTGGCATCGGGTGATGCAGTGACTCAGGGGCAACCAGATCAGGGCTCTGCGGCTTACCAGCCCTCTTCCGATGCTTCGCGAAGCTTCGGATGGGCCCTCGCCTTCGCGAGGGAGACGAACAAAGGCAAGCGCTTCGCCCGTCACAGGGTTCGTCGTCCTCGCGAAGGCGAGGATCCATCCTGTTGCGGTTCGACGTCGACACATGTGCGGGCCGCCGTGTACCTCCAGCCCTGCGTGACTGCTGCGTCGGTGAGGTCGAATCGGTGACTCGTCAGCGCACGCTTGCGGCGGTGAGCTTCGTGCTGGCGCTCGGCGCAACGATCGCTTACGCGCTCTTGCTTCCCGAGCGGCTGTTCGAACAGCCGCGCTCGACCGTCTTGCTCGATCGAAACGGAGAGTTGCTCGGCGCACGGATTGCTTCAGATGGCCAATGGCGCTTTCCTGCTGGGGATGCGATTCCCGAGAAGTTCACGCGCGCGCTGATCGAGTACGAAGATAAGCGCTTCTACTCGCATCCGGGTGTGGATGCGCTCGCGCTCGCACGCGCTGCGGCCGTCGATCTCAAGGCGCGCCGTGTGGTCAGCGGCGGCAGCACGCTCACGATGCAGCTCGCGCGCCTTTCGCGTGCACGAGGCGATCGTGGGCTTGGGGACAAGCTGCTCGAGATGATGCTCGCGACCAGGCTCGAGCTTGCGTACACGAAACAAGAAATCCTCGCGCTCTATGCCGCGAATGCACCCTTCGGCGGCAATGTTGTTGGATTGGAAGCCGCCGCATGGCGGTACTACGGTCGTGATCCATCGCGATTGTCGTGGGCGGAGGCGTGCACGCTGGCGGTGTTGCCCAACAGCCCGGCGCTGATTCATCCAGGGCGCAATCGAGCGTTGCTGATGGACAAGCGCAACCGGCTCCTCGAACGGCTCCACGAACGGAACGTCATCTCAGCGCTCGATCTCGAGCTTGCGCTCAAAGAACCGTTGCCGGGCGCGCCCCTGCCGCTGCCGAACGATGCGCCGCACTTGCTCGAGACGCTGCGCGCGCTGCATCCGCATCGGTATCGCTTCGAGACGACGCTCGATCGCATGATTCAGCGGACGGCGACGAATGAAGTCGAACAGCATGCACGTACACTCGCCGCGCGTGACGTTCGTAATGCCGCGGCGATCGTCGTCGACAACCGAACGTTCGATGTGCTCGCGTATGTCGGCAACGCGGATCGTGCTGTGACCCATCGCCATGGCTACGCCGTCGACATCGTGCGCCGTCCGCGTAGTACTGGAAGCATTCTCAAGCCGCTGCTCTATGCCGCAATGCTGGAGGCAGGCGAGATTCTGCCGCACATGTTGGTGCCCGACGTGCCGACGCAGTATGCCGGATACATGCCGGAGAACTTCGATCGTTTGTACCGCGGTGTTGTGCCTGCAGACGTGGCGCTCGCGCAATCCCTCAATGTGCCCGCGGTGCGAATGCTGAAGCAGCATGGCGTGCAGCGCTTCTATCACTTGCTCGATCACGCTGGGATGACGACGCTCGTGCGATCGCCTGATGAGTATGGGCTCACGCTGATCCTAGGCGGCGCGGAAGGCACGCTGTGGGACATCTCGATGCAGTACGCAAACCTCGCGCACATCGCGCGCCAGATTTATCCAGGACAGCCGATGACCTATCGACGCCTTCGCGCGCTTGAGGATGAGAGTGCAGACACGAATCGGGCGGCAGAGATCGGATCTGCTTCGGCTTGGTTGACGCTGCGCGCCTTGCTCGAGGTTGGGCGGCCGGGCGAGGAGGCGAATTGGCGCAGTTTTGCCACGTCGAAACAGATCGCATGGAAGACCGGCACGAGTTGGGGCTTGCGTGATGCCTGGTCGATCGGCAACACATCGCGTTTCACCGTGGGCGTGTGGATCGGCAATGCGAGCGGCGAGGGCAAGCCTGGGCTGACGGGTGCGACAGCAGCGGCACCCCTGATGTTCTCGCTGTTCGGCCGACTGCCCACGTCCGAATGGTTCGTCGAACCAACACTGCAGATGAAGGAAGTCGAGGTATGTCGCAACGATGGCTATCTCGCGAACGGTGCATGCGAGACGCGTAAAGAGCTCGTGCCGCGATCGAGCCACTTCGATCGCTTGAGCCCGTACAACCAGCGAGTGCAAGTCACGAACGACGCTCGCTATCGAGTGGACTCGAGCTGTGAGCCGATTACACGCATGCGACACGAGAACTGGTTCGTGCTGCCGCCCGGCGCGGAGCACTTCTATCGACGCCAGCACGCGAACTACCGCCCCCTGCCCGTTTTCCGCGAAGGATGCGACGGCGCGAGAACGGCAACGCAAGCGCCGATGGAGTTTTTGTATCCGAATGCAGGCACGAAGCTTTACATCCCGATCGATCTCGGCACACAGAAGGGTCGCACGGTGTTCGAAGCCGTGCATCGCGACGCGAACGCGACCGTGCATTGGCACCTAGATGATCGCTACTTGGGCGAAACGCGCACGTACCATCAACAAGCCATCGACATCGCGCCAGGCGTTCACTCCATCACGATCGTGGACGAGCGCGGCAATCGGCTGAGCCGACGCTTCGAGGTGCTCGGACGAGAGACTCGCAAAGGCGAGGATCCAAGTTAGCCCTTACCCTTGATAGGCCTCGCCTGCGCGAGGGTGACGGACATGAGCAGGGCAGTGACTCTCTCATCATTCGTCATCCTCGCGAAGGCGAGGATCCATCTTAGTCTCTACTCAGGATAGGCACCTCGCCACCGCGAAGGTGACGGATATGAGGCCGTGAGTCTCTGTTCGTTCGTCGTCGGCTGCGAAGCGGGATTCATCCCGGTCTTTGCCGCCGCATGATCGTCCCCTACGCGAGGATGTCCATCCAGAGTAGGATGCTGTCGTCGGTTGCTTCCTGCGCGAGTTCGAGCACCGGAGGGCGCTAGCATGGCTTCTGTCCATCGAGAAGTGATACTGAATTCCAGCATCGACCACGTGTGGGACGCTGTGCGTGACATCGGTGCGTTGCATACTCGACTGGTACCGGGCTTCGTGGTCGACACCAAGCTCGAGCAGGGCGCTCGCATCGTTACGTTCGGGAACGGGATGGTCGTTCGCGAAGCCATCATCGAGGTCGATGAGGATCGACGCCGTGTCGCCTGGGCGGCCGTCGGTTCGGAGATGCTGTCGCACTACAGCGCCTCTTTTCAGATCTTCGATGCGGGAGGCGGGCGCCACGCGCGGCGTGTGGATCGCAGATCTCTTGCCGCACGACGCCGCGCCCGCGGTGACGGCGATGATCGAAGAGGGGCTGCGCGCGATGGCAAAAGCTTTCGAGCAACCCGCCCGTGTGTAGTCACTAGCGGTTTCTTGGCAGTGACGAAGTCCGAGCTACAGTGTCGCTGTGTCGACGGGGCCGGGGGGCGCGGAGCGCTTCTGACTTCGTCACTCCGTCACTCCGTCACTCTACGGTAAGGACATGCGTCATCTCACCGCACTCATCGCGTACATGGCACTCGGCAGCGCGTCCGCTCACGCGCAGACCATGCAAGACGTTCTCGACGCATCCAAGCCGTCGGATTGGCGGTCGCTCGACCCCGAGAGCACGCTCTACCTGGAGCTTGCGCGCGGACGCGTCATCATCGAGCTCGCGTCTGAGTTCGCGCCTCGCCACGTCGAGAACATCCGCACGCTCGTTCGGGAGCGCTACTTCGATGGGCTCGCCATCATGCGCGTGCAAGACAATTTCGTCGCGCAATGGGGCGATCCGTCGGGGAAGAAATCGCTGGGTTCGGCAAAGAAGACGCTCGCAGGAGAGTTCACGCGCGCGTTGGAGGGCGTCGCATTTACCCCGCTGCCGGATCCGGATACGTACGCGCCCGAAGTCGGATTTGTATCTGGCTTCCCCGCAGCGCGCGACCGCGCGAACGAGATCGCGTGGCTTACACACTGTTACGGCGTTGTCGGCGTCGGTCGCGACAATGCTCCAGACAGTGCCGGCGGCACCGAGCTCTATGTCGTGATCGGGCACGCCCCTCGGCAGCTCGATCGCAACATCACAGTCGTCGGCCGTGTCGTGCAAGGAATGGAGTTGTTGTCATCGCTTCCACGCGGAAAGGCATCACTCGGCTTCTATGAGAAGGGGGAGGCCACCGTGCCGATACAGCAGGTTCGCCTGGCGGCCGATGTACCTGCTGACGAGCGAACATCACTCGAGCTCTTGCGAACGGATACGCCGACATTCGAAGCCTTGGTCGAATCGAGGCGCAATCGACGGGACGAATGGTACAAGCTGCCCGCTGGCCGCATCGACGTGTGCAACGTCCCGCTGCCGGTGCGACAAGCAGGCAAGTAGACCTCTCTGTGGCCTTGTACTTAGCTGAGTCGGGATCTCCCGCGAGTGGCGGCCTCGCTTCCGCATGTCACTCTAAACTGTAGGCATATCGAGGAGGAGGGGCGATGAAGATGCGACTTTTGATCATCGGAGCGACTGTCCTTGCGACCTGCGCCTGCACGAGCACGCAAACCGTGGAGCGTCCGATCGCGGAGCTCTCAGGACCTGAAATGTTCGAGCAACTCTGCGCGAGCTGTCACGGCGCGTTAGGCAAAGGCGATGGGCCGGTGGCGCCACTGATAAAAACCGGTGTCCCCGATCTCACGCGGATTGCCGCGCGAGCTGGTGGCGAGTTCCCAACCGACGACGTGCGCCGAAAGATCGACGGACGATGGGATCGCCCGGCACACGGTGCCCGCGACATGCCCGTGTGGGGCTGGCAGTTCTACGATAGCTCAGATGCGAACGACGCGGACGCTCGCGCGCGAGTGGATGCGACGATCGATCGACTCATCGCCTATCTGCGCTCGATTCAAAATCAATGAGCTGCGGCGCCGGACACATCCACGATTGGCGGGTGCAATCGAGCCTTCCCGATAGTGGAATCCCGATCGTGATCAACCCGCCCAAGACGTCGCTCTAGAGATCGACTCACAAGATGGGTTTGCCGCCTGTGACCGCCACCGTCGCGCCCGAAACGTAGCTCGACTCGGTGCTTGCGAGCATGACGTAGATCGGTGCGAGCTCGCATGGCTGGGCAGGGCGTTTCATTGGCACTTGCTCGCCGAAGTGTTGCACTTTCTCCGAAGGCAACGAGGCTGGAATGAGCGGCGTCCACACAGGGCCTGGCGCAACAGTGTTCGCGCGAATCCCTTTCTCCGCGAGCATCTGCGCGAGGCCCGCAGTGAAATTCTGAATCGCGCCCTTAGTCGTGGCATACGCGAGGAGCTGCGGATTCGGCGTATCCGAATTGATGGAGGCCGTATTGATGATGCTGCTGCCCGCGCGCATGTGCGGCACGGCGGCCTTCGTGATGTAGAACATCGAGGAGATGTTCGTCGCGAACGTCTTGTCCCACTCTTCGTCTGAGATCTCTTCGATCGACTCGAACGCCAACTGATGCGCGGCGTTGTTCACGAGGATGTCGATGCGCGAGAACGCCTCGACGGCTTTCTTCACCAGCTCTCTGCAGTGCTCGGCCTTCGAGATATCTCCAGGCACGAGGATGCACTTGCGGCCGGCGTCTTCGACGAGGCGCTTGGTTTCTTTCGCATCTTCATGCTCGCTCAAGTAGCTCACGACGACATCGGCGCCCTCGCGCGCGAAGGCCAGCGCGACGGCGCGGCCGATGCCAGAATCTGCGCCTGTAATGATTGCCTTCTTATCGAGCAAGCGACCTGAGCCCTCATACGTGTCCTCGCCGTAATCAGGCTTCGGATCCATCTGCTCGCTCGAGCCCGGAAGCGACTGCGGCTGATGCGGAAACGGCGGTTTCGGGTACTGGTGTTCGTGAAGCATAGGGGGACCTTGCGCTGAGGACTGGCACAGAACTCCTACCGAAGAGTCTCAGCGCCGCGGAAGTTCCATCTAGAAATCGATCGCCTCTCGCTCTCGCGTGATCTCGCCAACGAAGGGGCGAGTGAAGATGCTCCCTCATCCTAACCTTCTCCCTCGAGGGAGAAGGGACGTTCGCCTCTCCCTATGGGAGAGGTCGTCAGCGAAGCGGCGGGTGAGGGCCCCTCATCCTAACCTTCTCCCTCGAGGGAGAAGGGACGTTCGCCTCTCCCTCTAGGGAGAGGTCGCCAGCGGAGCGGCGGGTGAGGGCTCCCTCATCCTAACCTTCTCCCTCGAGGGAGAAGGGACGTTCGCCTCTCTCTCTAGGGAGAGGTCGTCAGCGAAGCGGCGGGTGAGGGTTCTTCACCCACACGCCCGCTTCAGCGCTGCGCGCGCGAGCAAACGTGTGGAATCCAACGTTGGCAAGGGCGAGTTCGCATCGGAAATGATGAGCGGGATCTCCGTGCATCCGAGCACGACCGCGTCGCATGCTTGTGCTTTCAGATGTTCGATGACGCCTTGGAAGTAGGAGACCGACTCGGGTTTGAACACGCTATTCACGAGCTCATCCATGATGATGCGATTGATCGCCTCACGTTCCTGGTCGTTAGGCCGCACGAAGTCGAGTCCGAGTGCTCCGAGCTTCGAAGGATAGATATCGCTCTCGACGAGCCAGCGCGTGCCGGTCAATCCGATCCTCTTGAACCCGCGAGCGGCCGCGCTCTCCGCCACGACTTCGGCGATATGCAACCAAGGAACGGGCGAGCGCGCTTCGATGTACGGCAACGCCTGATGCACAGTATTGTCCGGACAGATCAAGAGCTCCGCGCCGTTACGCGCGAGCTTCTCGGCCGATGCCAACATCAGCTCGCCGACTGCCTGCCAGTCGTTTCGATAGATGCATTCCATGTACTGGGCCAATGAGAAAGAATGCAGCGAGACTTCCGGATGCGCGTGCGTGCCCATATAGCGCGCGCCTTCGACGCAGACGGTCCGATAACACAACGCCGCACCTTCAGCGGAGCAGGCGACGATGCCTATGTGGAGGGACATATAGGAAGTGATGGAAGTGACGAAGGTGGTAGCAGTGATGGTAGGTCAGAAGGTGGCGCGCAAACGGCTGCTCTGGCCTACGTCACTTATATCACTTCCGTCACCTTCGTCACGCTGTCGCCAGCAACCGTTGGTAGCAACGCAGGAACAGTTCCGCCGCCCTATGCAGATTCTTCTGCCAGTCTTCCGCGGCGGCGTGATCCGCGCCGTCGGTGACGTATTTGACGCACCCGAACGGCGCGCCTTCCAACTTGCAGACCTTTGCGAGCGCGTATGCTTCCATGTCGAGGACATCGCATTCGATACCTGGAGTGCCAGTCACGAAGCAATCGCCGCTGCCGCAGGTCACGTTAGGCAGGTCCGAGAACACGGACGGAAATTCGATGCGGGAGGGGATTTCATCGAACGGTGTCGTGCCTTGAGCGAAGCCCAGGCCGGATACATCCATGTCATGTTGCACGAACGACGTGCACCCCACGAGCGAGTGCGTGGGAAGGCGGCGGCTGCCGCTCGTTCCGAAGTTGATCACCCGCGGGAGCGGCTGCCCTCGATGTCGATACTCAGCCAACTTCCGTGTGAGTGCCCAGGCCGCGTTGATCTTACCGACTCCAGAGTAGAGCACCGGAATACGAGCACGCTCGAACACATCTTGGCTCTCGATTGGCAGGGCGATGACGACGAGCGGTTCGGGCAGCAGCATTGAAGATCGCATCCGTGAGCGGGAAATGTCTAGGCTGGCGGGGGCGGCCTGCGGTCGACATCATAGCTCCGCGCAGAACCCAAGTGAGGTTTGACCAGCCCTCGCGAATGAGTACTCTCATGCGCCTTCATTGGAGCAATGAGCGAACCATGCTGTACTCAATCCTAATCTACGTGCCCGAAGTGATCGTAAACGCGATGACGCCCGAGCAAGATGCCGCGCATGTTGCGAAGCATCTCGAGTTGCACGAGCAACTCATCGCTCAGAACAAGATGGGGCCGGTCGCGCGGCTCGCTCCTTCACGCACCGCAAAACAATATCGATCGGCTGACGATGTCGTTGTGGATGGGCCGTTCGCGGAGACCAAGGAGCAGCTGCTCGGCTTTTATGTGGTCGACTGCCAGTCCGAGCAGGAGGCAATCGATATTGCTCGCAAGATGCCGACAGTCGGCACAACTTTCGAGATTCGGCCGGTGAAGTTGTTTTTCCCGGGCAACGGATTGCCTGCCGTCACCGAGTGATCGGCCTCGAGCCGCACTAACCTATCCGGCCTTGATGATCGCGTTCTTCTGCCATTCAGCTTGCTAGGCTCACACTCTCTCGAGTTCGTTCCCCGAAGCGAGGGAGATGCCATGCGTGCACAGCTGTTCTGTTCGGCGGCAATCATGATCTGGCTTGCTGGCTGCGCGAGCTCCACAGCAACCATGTATTCGAGATCGGACGCGGGTCGCCCCTGGGTGGTTCAAGACGCGACAGTCCTGGAAGTCCGAGATGCGACGATCGAGGGCGACGACTCCGTCATCGGCACGGTAGGCGGCGGACTCATCGGGTATTCGCTCGGACACGCAGTGGGCGGCGGAAGCGGAGCGGACATCGCCGGCGCCATCGCAGGTGTGGCTGGTGCTATCGCAGGTCAGAAAGCTGAGAAAGCTGCAACGCAGAAAAAGGCCTACGAGATTCTCGTCGATATCGAGAACGGCGTGGAGCAGATCGCCATCGTGCAGCCAGCAGATCAGACGTTCACCGCGGGCGAGAAAGTTCGTGTTTACACGCGCTCCGACGGGTCGGCGCGAGTGGCAAAGCTCTGAGGGATTCGAAGCGGATAGCGGTTAGTGAGATGCGTACCTCCCCGACTCGAACGCACTGCGCCTCTACTGCGGGCCGACCTCTGGTGCTCGACTGTGAGCACAAGCTCGGTTCAAACTCCGACTAACCGCTAACCGCTAACCGCTAACCGCTAACCGCTAACCGCTAACCGCTAACCGCTAACCGCTAACCGCTAACCGCTTCTAGTGCCATGTGTCGCAACATCAAGACCCTCTTCAACTTCGATCCGCCTGCAACGGACGAAGAAATCCGCGCAGCCTCGCTGCAGTTCGTGCGCAAGCTGAGTGGCTTCACCAAACCGTCGAAGGCAAACGAGGAGGCCTTCAATCGCGCAGTCGATGAAGTCACTGCGTGCGCGCGCAGGTTGATGGTCACTCTAGTCACGAACGCGGCGCCTCGCTATCGCGAGATCGAGGCCGAGAAAGCTCGCGAGCGCTCGCGTGTGCGTTTCGCGCGCGAGGGATGAACGACCGTTTGGAACGGCGAGCAGATAAACTGTATTGACCCTCCAGCCGTCATCCCGGCGAAGGCGCATTGCTGTCCGGGGAAAACTAGCGCGGGGCGCCTCTCGTCCCATGTTCCCTCCCTTGCGAAGCGGGGGAGGGTTAGGGAG
>JAEZFW010000071.1 GCA_023417315.1 Pseudomonadota bacterium | reverse complement strand
AGCCCGTAGCCCGTAGCCCGTAGCCCGTAGACCGTAGCCCGAGGAATGTGCCATGCCGAGCGAGCCTCAGATCGATCCGCGCGTTGTGCAGCTCTACGATCAGTACTGTCACGGTGCCATCGATCGCCGTGAGTTCTTGCGCCGCTCCGCTGCGCTGAGCATCGGCGGGTTATCGGCCCTTGGCATAGCGAGCAGCATGCTGCCGCAGTACGCGAAGGCCCAGACCATCTCATTCACCGACGAGCGCATCAAAGCGCGCTACGTCGAGTACGCATCGCCCGGAGGTACCTCGGGTACGATGCGTGGTTATCTCGTGCAGCCGCGCGGCGATGGCCCTTTTCCAGCGGTGCTCGTCATTCATGAGAATCGCGGCTTGAATCCTTACGTCGAAGATGTCGCGCGGCGTGTTGCTGTCGCGGGCTTTCTAGCGCTTGCACCCGACGGCCTATCGCCCGTGGGAGGCTACCCCGGCAACGACGATGAGGGACGCGAGATGCAGGCGAAGCTCGATCAAGCGAAGCTGCGTCAGGATATGGTGAACAGCGGGAAGCACCTGAAGAGCCATTCGCTTTCGAACGGCAAGCTGGGCGCCGTGGGATTCTGCTGGGGAGGCGCGACGGTGGGTCACTTGGCAGTGACGTTAGGTGACACGTTGGATGCGGGCGTTCCGTTCTACGGCCCGGCACCCGCGCCGGAGCTCGCGAGCAAAGTGACGGCGCCCCTCTTGATCCAACTGGCGTCGAACGATGAGCGCGTCAATACATCTTGGCCCGCGTTCGAAGCGGCACTCAAGCAGCACAAGCGCGAGTACACCGTACATACATACGAGAACACGAACCACGGCTTCCACAACAACTCGACGCCGCGTTACGACGAAGCGGCCGCAAAGCTCGCGTGGGAACGCACCGTCGAGTTCTTCAAGAAGGAGCTCGTGTAAGACTGGGTATTGGGTTATCGGCTACTGGGCTCTGGCCAGAAGTGGCAGCGCTCGCGTGTCGCACGATTCCTCGCGATCTCCCTTCTGGCCAGAACCCCGAACCCAGTTACTGCAGGAATCCCACTTTCACATCCTCCTGCGAGAGCAGCTTCACCGGCACTGACGGCGCTTTCCAGATGTCGTCGCGGTACTCGCGGATTGTTCGGTCGGAGGAGAATTTTCCGGAGCGGGCGGCATTGAGGATCGACATCCTCGTCCAGTGCTCGACGTCTCGATACGCTGCGCTCACCTTCGCTTGGCATTCGGCGTACGCCTCGAAGTCCGCGAACGCGAGATAGGGATCGTGATAGATGAGCCCATCGATGAGCGGGCGGAAGAGCTCCGGATCACCGCGTGAAAAGAAGCCGCTGCGAATCAGATCCACGGCTTCCGCGAGCTCGCCCCGCAGGTAATCTTGCGGGCGATAGCGGCGACACTTGAGCTCCGCGACTTCCTCGGTCGTAAGTCCAAACAAGAAAAAGTTCTCGGCGCCCACTTCCTCCCGAATTTCCACATTCGCCCCGTCCAGCGTGCCGATCGTCAACGCGCCATTCATCGAGAACTTCATGTTGCCCGTACCTGAGGCTTCCTTGCCCGCCGTGGAGATCTGCTCCGAGAGCTCCGCAGCCGGATACACGTGCTGGCCGTTGCTCACATTGAAGTTCGGAAGAAACACGACTCGCATCTGGTCGCGCACCGCGGGATCGTGATTGACGACATCGCCGACCGCATTGATCAGCTTGATGATCAACTTCGCAATCCGATAACCCGGAGCGGCTTTGCCTCCAAAGATGAACGTGCGAGGCAGCATCTCCACGTGTGGGCTGGAGCGCAGGCGGTGATACAACGCGATCACGTGCAAGATGTTCAGATGCTGACGCTTGTACTCGTGGATGCGCTTGACCTGCACATCGAAGAGCGAGCTCGGGTCGATGAGGATACCGCTCTGCTGCTTTAGGAAGCTCGCGAAGTCGCGCTTGTTTGCATACTTGATGTCGCGCCAGCGAGCGCAGAACTCGCTGTCGTCTACGAGTCCTTCCAAGCGCCTGAGCTCGCTCAAGTCCTTGATCCATCCAGGTCCGATCGCCTCGTTCAACAAGCGAGTGAGCCGGGGATTGCACAGCGCGATCCAGCGCCGCGGCGTCACGCCGTTCGTCTTGTTCCCGAAGCGCTCGGGCCACAGCTCGTAGAAGTCCCTGAGCACGTCCTTCTTCAGGAGCTCCGAGTGCAGAGCTGCAACACCATTGATGGCATGGCTGCCAACGCACGCGAGATGCGCCATGCGCACGGAGCGTTCCCCATGCTCTTCAATGAGCGACATGCGTGCGATGCGTGCCTCATCGCCGAAGAACCGAATTCGCACGATGTCGAGGAAGCGGGCGTTGATCTCATAGATGATCTGCAGATGCCGCGGCAGGACTTTCGCAAACAAGCCGAGCGACCAGCACTCGAGGGCCTCGGGCAGCAGCGTATGATTGGTGTACGCGAAGGCTTTCGTCGTGATGGCCCAGGCGTGCTCCCACGACATCAGGTACTCATCGACGAGCAGGCGCATGAGCTCGGCGACGGCGATCGCAGGATGTGTGTCATTGAGCTGCACCGCGAACTTCTCATGAAAGCGCTCAATGGGCAGCTTCTGAATCCTCATGATCCTGAACATGTCCTGCAGCGAGCACGAGACGAAGAAGTACTGCTGCTCGAGTCGCAGCTCCTTCCCCTGAATCTGCTCATCGTTGGGGTAGAGGACCTTGCTCAGATTTTCGGACGAGACCTTCTGGTGCACGGCGCCGTAATAGTCGCCACGATTGAACACGGAGAAATCGAAAGACTCCGGTGCCTCCGCTTTCCAGAGCCGCAACGTGTTGGCGGTGTTGTTCCGATATCCAAGGATCGGCGTGTCGTACGGCACACCGACCACTGTCTTGTGGGGGACCCAACGGATGCGCAGTCGCTCTTCGTCGTCACGGTACTGCTCCGTGTAACCGCCGAGCTTCACCTCGCAGGCCCACTCCGGGCGTGCGATCTCCCAGGGATTGCCCATGCGCAGCCACTTATCTGTCTTCTCGACCTGCCAACCGTCGTGGATCTCTTGGTGAAAGATACCGAACTCATAGCGGATCCCGTAGCCGAGCGCTGGGATCTCGGCGGTGGCAAGCGAGTCGATGAAACATGCGGCCAAACGCCCGAGGCCACCGTTGCCGAGGCCGGGTTCGTCCTCTTGTGCAAGCAGCTCGTCGAGATTGATGTTGAGCTCGCCGATCGCTTGCCTGACCTCGTCGTAGATCCCGAGATTGATGAGGTTGTTGCCGAGGTGCGGCCCCATCAAGAATTCTGCCGAGAAGTACGCAACGGTGCGCGAGCCGAGCTTCGTGTACAGCGCGGCGGTACTGATCCAGCGACGCAACATGCGATCGCGAACGGCGTAGGCGAGCGCTTGGTAGTAATCGTTCTTCGTCGCAAGCGCCGGGAATTTCGCTTGCACGTAGAAGAGGTTGTCCAGGAAAGCGCGCTTGAAGGCTTCCTTCGTCATCGCCGTCCGCTCGTCTTCTTGCTCGAGCTGATCTTCGATTTTGGCTAGCGGCGAGACCATGGTTCGCTCCCCTGTTCGAGGCCGCCCAGACTCGAGTCTGCCGGCCGATTGCTTCACGTTCGTGAACAGGGCTTTGCAAGTTCCATGCACCCTCGTGCGTGGCGAGTCACTCGCGAGCCGGCGCGACCTTTCGGCGCATCGAGGCGCGCGAACGCACCATCAGGGTCTGAGTGGTGGGCCTCGATGCTCCGATGTTGTGCGACATGCGTACTGCCTGCTTGCCGAAGGCCATTTCCCAACTACACTGCGAGCCGCATGCGCAAGCTGCTCGTCTTTCAACATTCGGCTCGGGAGCCGCTCGGGACGCTCGATCCTTTACTGCGCCGAGCGGGTTTTCGCGTTCGATACATCAATTTCTCCCGCGAGCCCACGGCGACGATCGACGTACGCCGCTATAACGGCTTGGTTGTCCTGGGCGGGCCGATGAATGTCGATCAGGCGGATCTCTTTCCGCACCTCTATACCGAGATCGCTGCTATTCGGGAGGCGCTCGACGCCGACATGCCGGTCCTCGGCATCTGCCTCGGTGCGCAGCTGCTTGCGGCAGCGCTCGGGGCGAGCGTGCATCCGAGCCCCATCGCCGAGATCGGGTGGTACCCCGTGCATGCAACGGCAAACGCCGAATCCGATCGACTCTGTCGGCACATGAGCGGCGTGCAACACGTTTTCCAATGGCACGCATACACGTTCGATCTGCCGCGCGGTGCGGTTCATCTCGCAAGCACCGACAGCTGCCCGCATCAAGCGTTTCGCTATGGCGATCGTGCGTACGGGTTGCAATTTCATCTCGAGGCGGACGAGCTGCTCATCCGCAAGTGGCTGGATGTGCCCGAGTATCGCGCGGAATTCGAAACGCGCGATCTAGGACACGGAGTGGAGCATGTGCTTCGAGACACTCACCTGCACGCCCCGAAAGCTCAACACCTAAGCGAACGGGTCTTCAACGAATTCATCGAGATGTTCTCGTGGAAGCCAAAGCTGCGGTTGGGGAGTAGGGGATGATTTTTTCGGGCTGTAGGCTGTAGGCTGTAGGCTGTAGGCTGTAGCCAGTAGCCGGAAGCGCTGTCGCGCGATCTAAACGGAGCTTGCTGTCAGACTCCCGTTGCATTTGCGCGGACTCTTAATCTTCTCTGGCTACAGCCTACAGCCTTTTCCCCGGAGACAAGCCTACAACCTCCATCGCGCCGCTAACGGCCACCGCCGCCACCACCGCCGCCCCCGCCGCCGGCGGAGCCGCCACCGCCGGAACCTGATGAGCTGCCGGGTGGAGTTGAGGAGGAGGCGATCTGGGAGGTCAGTGCGCTGCCAAGCGATTGACTGAAGCTATTCAAGTTGCCGATGCCGCCGCGATACCAGGCGATGTTGCGCGTGACTTCGGCTGCAGCGGCGGCACCGACTGCCGCGCTGAACTTGTCCGTCCACGCATCTTCCACTTCGAGCGCGACCGCGAAGGGGAGCAAGCGCTCATAGCGCTCGGCATCGAGCGCAGGCGGCGCATCGGGACCTTGCAAGCGTGCGAGCTCATCGCGCTCCGCGACGCTCAAGTAGAGCTTCAACCCTTCGATCTCATCCATGAGCTTGCGTCCTTCCTCGGTGGGTGCTTGCACGAGGAAACCGAACGCGATGAGAACGATCACCATCAGGACCGTGAGCACCACGATCGCAGCGATGCCCGATCCGCCAGCAACCAAGAACGCCGCAACCGCCCCGATGAGCGCGATGAGAAATCCTTTGCCGACCGCGCCCGCGTTGCGCTTGAAGTAACGCGGATGATTCGCCTTGTCGAGCGCACTCATGTGCGCGTGCTTCGCGGCTTGCAAGCGCGTCGCGTTCGATTTCTTGAGCTCGACCGATTCCTTGCCGTCCTTGAAGATCGCGTTCAATAACTTGGCTTGGCTGCTCGGCAGGTCGGCAGCCCCCGGCTGGGCTACGCGTTCGAGCGACCACTGATCTTTCAAGAGGCGATCCTCCCGGACGACGCGAACGAAACCGCGTACCGCGAGCGCGAGAACCTCGGAGGTAAAGCAACGGATGTCATAACCCATGTCCTGCACGTGGCGCAGGCTCGCGGGCGTGTGTCCTTCCGGAGGCTCATAGCGCGCGATGATGATGCCTCGGTGCGGATCGCGGCCGACTCGCTGCCATGTTCGCACGCAATAGAGAACCAACAGTGCAAGCGCAATGAGCGCCACCAGCACGCCACGATTGTCCTTCAGCAACCAAGCCGCGCGTTGCGCACCAGTCGGTTCTGCGATCAGCCCCTTCGGAAACGTAAGGACGATCGTGAAGTTCTCTCCGGGTTGAAGAGGGCGTGTGGCAAGCCAGCGTGCCTTTCCCGGTCCCGTCACTTGCGCGACGTAGTCGGTGCCTTTCGCACCTTGATAGCCTGTGTAGCCTTCCACGCTCATCCGATCGGTGGGGACGGGCTCGGGCAAGCTCACCTCGACGCTCGCCGCATGGATCGGAAAGGCCCATCCACCTCCGATCGCGTTGAAGTAGAGCTCGTCGTGCTCATCGAAGAACCCGAGCTGACGTGTGGTTCGATAGCGAAGCGTGAACGTGTAGTCCGCAGGTACGGATAAGAAATCGTCGTTGCCGGTATTGATGCGCACACCGTTGCTCAGGTTTTCCGTGAACCACGGTTCGGGTCCGCCATTGCGCTCGACGCCGATCACTTCGAGATCGACGACCACGCGATTGCCAAATCGATCTCGATAGCGCGTGGGGAAGTCTCGATAGATACCGCGCCGGATCTGACTGCCTTCGGCGCGCACGGTGATGTGCTCTTCCACGAGCAGTGCACCGTTCTGCTCCACGTCGATAGCGATCTCGTAGCGCAGGATCGCTTCGTCGGCGGAACACACTGCACACAGCAGCAGCGCGAGGGCCGCAGTCATCCAGCGAGTCATGCTCAGGCTCCCAGCTCGGCTTTGATGGCACCGCGTTCCGCAGGCTGCGCCTGATAGAACTCCGCAGGCGTGAAGTTGAACGAGCGCGCAATGACGAGATCGGGTACGCGCTGCACGGCGTCGTTGTAGTCGCGTACCGCGCCATTGTAGAAGCGACGCGCATACTGAAGATGCTCTTCGACTTTCACCAGATCGCGCTGAAGCTGCAGAAAATTCTGGCTCGCCTTGAGGTCGGGGTAGCTTTCTTGCAGAGCGAATAACCGCGCGAGACTCTGCTCGAGCGCGGATTCGACCTCACCGAGCTGCGCCGGACTGTGCAATTGCGCGGCTTGCGTGCGCAGTTGAGTGACATTCTCGAGTAACGCCTGTTCGTGCGCGGCGTACCCTTTGACGGCAGCCACGAGCTGCGGCACGAGATCGTGCCGGCGCGTGAGCTGCACGTCGATATCCGCCCAAGCGGTACGCACCTGGTTGCGCAACCGCACGAGGCGGTTATAGAGAAACAACGCGCCTGCCAGAATGAGCGCAATGACGATGATGCTCGTGGTCATCTTCTTATCTTGATTAGTGACTCGCGGACCACAAGCATACACCCGCGCAGGTGTGTCTACCTGGTAGGACGCTTCGCGTCGGGACGATAAGATCAAGGAGGCCTGACTCCGTCGGCGGGTCGGCCTAACGGCGAGTAGGATGCTGCGCATCGAGTAGGCCTCGCGGCGGGTCAGAGAAGAAGACAAGAGCCGAGCACTCCCAGAGCGCCTACTGCACTACTGTAGAAGGTGGATCAGCTCTGGCGTGAGCGGGCCGTGTTGGTGAGCGCGGCTAGTTGCCGCGTGATCACGATCGCGGAGCGGCGAAGCGTACTTGCAGTCGTCTGGTCGATGTAGCCGACATCTTCAGCTGCATAGATCTGTGAGCGAATCTCAGCGACGGAGCCTTTCGCTACTTTCAAGAACTGAATCAGTTCCTTGTTGCTACCGCGCTCATATCCTTCCGCGATGTTAGACATCACGGAGATAGCCGCGCGACGAATCTGACCGCAGAGCGCGTTATCTGCCGCAAAGCTTCCTGTACGAGTAAGCGCATAGATTTCTGCCGCGAGACGACGAGCATCGTGCCAGACCCGCAGAGACTCAAACGATGGTGTGGACACACGCCCTCCATGGCATGTTGATCAATAGATTGTCGTGCTCCCCGCTGAAGAGTCGCGGCGAAATTCTCGTCATATACAGAGAAAGAGCGCGGACGCTTGGCCATCGCGCTCGCTCTTCCCATGGAAGCATCAAAGATGCAAAGCATTCTTTCCCGCCGATAGGCCCACTCGCCGACTTTAGCTCGGCCTACACGCCGAAGGCCTACCCGACGCGAAGCGTCCTACCAGCGCAAGAGCGCTACTTGAGGAGGACGAGCTCTTCCGCCATCGTCGGATGAATGGCCATACAGTCGTCGAACTGTTGCTTCGTGAGGCCGGCCTTCACCGCCACGGCGACCACCTGCATGATCTCGGGTGCGTCCGGTCCAATCATGTGCGCACCGACCACTCGATCGGTCGAAGCATCGACGATGAGCTTATAGAGCGCGCGCTCGTTGCGATTCGCGAGCACGCTCTTCATCGGCCGGAAGTCCGCGGTGTACGTCCGGACGGAACCGAGTCGGTTGCGTGCTTGTGATTCCGTCATCCCGACACCAGCCAGCGGGGGGTGGCTGAACACTGCAGAGGGGATGCACTCGTAATCGACCTTCTTAGGCGTATCGCCGAAGACCGTATCTGCGAATGCGTGTCCCTCGCGAATGGCCACAGGTGTGAGCTGCACACGATCGGTGACATCTCCTACCGCGTAGATGGACGGACACGTCGTACGACTCATGTCATCGACCTTCACCGCACCGCGCGAATCGATCTCCACGCCTGCGCGCTCGAGGCCCATGTCTTGCGTGTTTGGGACGCGGCCCGTCGCGAAGAGAATAGCATCGCAATCCACGAGATCGCCCGTCTCGAAATGAATGCGGAGCGATCCGTCGGGAAGCTTTTCCACGAAGTCCAGCGGAGAGTTGAACAAAAAGCGGATACCTTTCGTCAACGAGATCTGCAGCAGGCGATCTCGAATCTGCTCATCGTAGCCACGCAGGATCTGATCGGAACGGTTCACGAGCGTCACGGTGCTGCCGAACTCGTTGAAGATGCCGGCGAACTCGTTCGCGATATAGCCGCCGCCGGCAATGACGATGCGCTTGGGCAGTCTCTCCAAATGAAACGCATCGTTGGACGTGATCCCATGCTCGCAGCCCGGGCGGTCAGGCACGTAGGGGCGCGCACCGGTCGCGATCAGAATCTTGTCCGCCGTCACGGTGCGACCGCCGATGGACACTTCGTTCCTGTTCTTGAAGACCGCTCGACCGTCGAGAATGTCGACTTTGTGATTCTGCAGGGTCTGCGTGTAAAGCCCGCTGATGCGGGTCACTTCGGCCAGCACGTTGTCGCGCAACGTAGGCCAATCGAAGTGCTTGTTCTCGATGCGCCAGCCAAAGCGCTGTGCATCCTCCAAGTCTTCTGCGAAATGCGCGCCGTACACTAGAAGCTTCTTCGGTACGCAACCGCGAATCACGCAAGTGCCGCCGATGCGGTACTCCTCGGCAACAGCGACTTTTGCGCCATGACCGGCTGCCACTCGCGCCGCGCGTACTCCGCCTGATCCAGCACCGATGACGAGCAAGTCGTACTTCATCTCGAGCTCACGAAACATGCGCACGCAACGGCACGGCGCCTCGACGCCGATGGTAGTGGAAATCGGAGAGCTTGGGGTGGGCGGGGGCGCGCTTGAACCGCGTCGAGCAGAGTCTACTCGAGCAACTATCCAATCAGCAGATTGATTCTCGCGGCGCACGCGGCGACCGCGGCGAAGCTCAGAATAGATGAGCTTTGCTCGAGCGCTCCGGCGACGGAAGGGGAGTCAAGTCAACTTCTGTCTGCGCCGCGGCCGCCGCGTGCGCCTCGAGAGATATTTTGGTGTGTCGCTCAGACCATTGCGCTGATGCGGAAGTCAGGAATCACGCGGCTCTACTCGGACGCGCGGAGTGCGGTCGAGTCGATATCTTCTGTGGCAATGCGAGCAAGGGCATCAGCGATCGAGTGACTATCGGACGGTCGTACGAGACGGGCGACTTCTTTGCCGGAATCGAGAAAGATCAGCGTCGGCCACAGTTTCACCCGATACGAGCGACCGAGCGGTCTTCCTTTGCCGTCTTCGATCCTCAAGTGAGGAACGGTTGGATAATCTTCGAATGCCGACTTGATGAGCGGCAACGCGGCCTGGCAGAAGCCGCACCACGGCGTGCCGAACTCCAACACCAACGGCCCACTGCGCGCGTCGATCTGTTCGCGCGTTGGCTCGGTAGATTCGAACTCAGCGTTGAATCCCATAAGTACCCTCGTTTGCCGTGCGCGCATTCTGCCGCAGCAGACGAGGTCCGCGAAGCGCGATTGTCAGCGAGACTTGCGCTTCGATTCTGCGGATTTGATCCGTTCGCGAGGCGAACGCTGGGCTTCGGGCGGGCTCGCGCTCCAATTGGAGCGTTGCTGCTGCCGCCGCACGTTCTCGCTCATCGCTTCTTTGATGGTCACGGGGCCATCGGATTTTACGGGGCCATCGGACTTTCGTTTAGGCATGGCTCCTTCTCCCAGGGTCGAGCGCCTCAAAGGGT
>JAEZFW010000041.1 GCA_023417315.1 Pseudomonadota bacterium | reverse complement strand
TTCTTGCACAATGTCCGCCCTTTGCGAAGGCGGCTTTTGCCGGAGTCGTGTGTGAGCAAGATCCTCGTAGGCCTCAAGCGTGTCATCGACTACAACGTTCGCGTGCGCGTCAAACCCGACGGCAGCGGCGTCGTGACCGACGGTGTCAAGATGAGCATCAATCCCTTCGATGAGATCGCGCTCGAAGAGGCGCTGCGCATCAAGGAAAAAGGCGGCGCGACCGAAGTCATCGTCGCGACGATCGGTCCCGCGGACGCCCAGCAACAGTTGCGCACTGGACTAGCGATGGGCGCTGATCGCGCGATCCTCGTGCAAACCGACTCGGCCATCGAGCCACTCGCCGCCGCACGTGTGTTCTTGAAGTTGGTCGAAAGGGAAAGCCCGCAGATCGTGCTGCTCGGCAAGCAAGGCATCGATGACGACAACAATCAAACAGGTCAGATGTTGGCCGCGCTGTGGAATCGCCCACAGGCCACGTTCGCTTCGAAGGTAGAGCTCGCTGGCGCGGCCGCGAAGGTGACGCGTGAAGTCGACGCCGGACTGGAGACGATCGAGATCGATCTGCCTGCGGTCATCACGACCGATCTACGACTGAACGAGCCTCGCTACGTGAAGCTCCCCGAAATCATGAAGGCGAAGAAGAAGCCGCTCGAGACCCTCGCACTCGCCGACCTCGGGGTCGATGTCGCGTCCCAATTCAAGGTTTCCGAGTACGCGCCGCCGCCGGCGCGTCAGAAAGGCATCATGGTGAAGGATGTGAGCGAGCTCGTCGCTGCGCTCAAGCAAAAAGGTTTGATTCAATGAGTAAAGTTCTCGTCATCGCCGAGCACGCCGACGGCAAGCTCAATCCCGCGACGGCCAAGTGCGTCACCTGCGCGACTCAGATCGAAGGCGCAGAGATTCATATTGCCGTGCTCGCTGCGAATGCCGAGCCGCTCGCGGCGCAAGCGGCGCAACTCGCGGGTGTCGATCGCGTCCTCAAACTCGAGCACGCCTCGAACGCAGAGCCGCTCGCCGCCTTGCTGGCACCCCAAATCGTTGCGCTCGCAGGCGAGTACACGCATCTGCTCGGACCTTCGACGACATTCGGCAAGGATCTCATGCCGCGAGTCGCAGCACTCCTCGGTGTCGGTCAGGTAAGCGACATCATGGCGGTAGAGGCCCCGTATCGCTTTCGTCGTCCGGTATATGCAGGTAATGCAATCGTAGCGGTCGAGGCAGCGAGCGATCGCAAACTCGTCGCAACCGTTCGCACTGCATCGTTTCAGGCGGCGGGCGCAGGCGGCAGCGCCGAGATCCAAGCGGCGCAATCGAGCGTGGAGTTGCCCGCGCACACGCGGTTCGTGGCTCGCTCTGCAGCGGCAACGGGTCGACCAGACCTACAGACCGCGACACGGGTCGTATCCGGCGGTCGTGCGCTGGGCAGCGCCGAGCAGTTCAAGATCGTTTACAGTTTGGCGGATAAGCTTGGAGCAGCGGTGGGTGCCTCACGCGCCGCAGTGGATGCCGGCTATGCGGCCAATGATCTGCAGGTCGGTCAAACGGGCAAGATCATCGCACCCGAGCTCTACATCGCAGTCGGCATCTCCGGGGCGATCCAGCATCTGACGGGCATCAAAGATGCACGCACGATCGTGGCAATCAACAAAGACGCAGAAGCGCCGATATTCGAGGTCGCGGATATCGGTTTGGTCGGAGATTTGTTCGAGATTCTGCCGGAGCTCGAGCGGCAGCTCGGCTGAGCTTTCGCTCAAGTGACGAAGTGACGGAGTGACGGAGTAACGACGTCAGAGGGTAATCGGCCACCTTTCTGACGTCGTCACTCCGTCACCTCGTCACTCCGTCACTTCGTTCTCGCACTAGAGCTGTGCGAGAACGCTCTCGGCGCTGGACACCTTGAACTCGCCTTTCTGCTCGACGTTCACGCTCTTCACCACGCCGTCATCGACGATGAGCGCGAAGCGTTGACCGCGAGTGCCCATGCCGAAGCCAGTCGCGTCCATTTCGAGACCGAGCGCCTTGGTGTATTCGGCGTTGCCGTCCGCGATCATCTGCACTTTTCCGTCGCAGCTTTGAGACTTACCCCAAGCCTTCATGACGAATGCATCGTTCACGGCGATGCAAGCGATCGTGTCCACACCCTTCGCGCGAATGTCTCCCGCACGCTCCACGAACCCCGGCAGATGCTTCGCGTCGCATGTCGGCGTGAATGCACCAGGCACCGAGAACAACACAACTTTCTTGCCTTTGAAGAATTCCTCCGCGCTCACTTTCTGCGGACCGTCGTTGGTGACGAGCGTGAGCGTACCGGCTGGCATGTTGTCGCCGACTTTGATTGGCATGATATCGACCTCAGTTTAGTTGACAGTTGACGGTTGGCAGTTGACGGTCAGAAAAGTGTATGCGCGAAGGCGGCGACGTCTAGCACATCGCGCCCAGCTCGCGTAGCCGTCAGGAAAAGGAGAGCTTCTGGCTGTCAACGGTCAACTGTCAACCGGCAACCGAACCGGGGGCGGGCGGATTGG
>JAEZFW010000037.1 GCA_023417315.1 Pseudomonadota bacterium | reverse complement strand
GCTTGCGCAGCGGCCTTCTTCACGAGCTACACCTGTTACCAGGTTCTTACGCTACGCACTGACGTGCGCAACATTAGAACTTGTAACGGAAGCCAACGGCGTAACGCGGGCTCTGGTCTTCGAGACGGACCATTTGCTTCTTCGAGCGGCCGCTCCAACGCACGTCCTCGCCCGTCAGGTTGATGGCTTCGACCTGGAAGGCCAGGTTGTCGTTGAAGTCATACCCGACAGACAGGTCGATCTGCTCGTACTCCTCGACGAAGAACGGGTTGGTGTTCGAACCGTTCTGGTTCGTGGCCAACAGGAACTCATCGCGCCAGTTGTACGCGAGACGGCCGGTGAAGCCGAAGTTCTCGTACATCAGCACGACGTTCGCCGTGTCGCTCAAGCCGAGCAGTGCGAACTGCTGCGTGCCAGGAAGCGCGTTGCGATCGAAGCCGACGTCGCCGCGGACGACCGTGTAGTTCGCCAGCACGCCGAAGCCGGTGTCGCCGAAGAAGTACTGACCACCGAACTCCCAACCGTGAATCCTAGCGGACTCCTGGTTAACCGGACGCTGAGTCGCGAACTCGTAGAACGGATCGGCAGCCGTGGCGGTGATGTCGTACGCATCCTCCAACGCCAAGCGCTGCGATTCCGAGCCCGTGTAGGCCGCGAGGCCTCCGGTCGCAGGATTACGCAGCATGGCCAGAGCAGAGAACAACGCGGTGTCGTTCGCCGAGCAGGCGGCATTCACGTCGGAGCCAGCAGCAGTCGCCTGAGCACGGCACTGCGCGCCCTCCAAGAACGCCAAGGCCGCTTGTGCATCAGGACCCGAGGTCGGATCGCGCAGACCGTAGAGCTCCTCCATCTGCACGCTCGTGCCGATGAAGTTGTCTACACGCTTCTCCCAGAAGCCCGCAGACACGTAGCCGCTATCCGAGAAGTACCACTCGACCGACAGGTCGAGGTTGTCCGACTCGAGCGGCACGAGGCCGGGGTTCTGAGCGTTTGCAGCAGCGCGAGTTGTCTCGTCGACCAAGATCGAGCCACTCGGATTGCCGGTGTTCGGACCCGCATACAGGTTGCCGTAGTTCGCACGAGCAATCGTCTTGCTGTACGACATACGGGCTTTCACGCTATCCGTGAGGCTCACGTCGAAATCGACGCTCGGCAGGAGGTGGTTGTACTCAGCCTCTTCCGTGAACGGCTGAATGTCCGTCGAACGCTGAGTCGTGAAGTCGTTATTCGCAGTCCAAACGATACCTGTCGGAACCAGGATCGCCGACGTCGATTCGACTTCGGTGCGCTCGTAACGAGCACCGAGGAGCAGGTTCGCCGGGAAGCTGCCCAACTCGCCCTGCATAGCAAACTGGATGTACACCGCGTTCACGTCTTCGACAATCTCGTTGTCGTTGTCGAGAGCGGGATCGACCGACAAGACACCCGACGGAGTCGTCGTGTTGGTGCGGTTCCAGTCGTACTTGCGACCCGTGACCGGGTGCACGCCTTCCGGACCCAACGCCCATTGCGCGAGCGCCGTGGCGTTGCCTCTCCAAGAGCCCGGCGACGCACCAGCAGTGCCGAAGTCAGAGAACAGGCTCGTGATGCTGTAGGGGCGCAGCAAGGCCACCATGCCAGGAGCATGGCCTGCGTCACCTGCGCTCCAGTCACCCAGCACGGCTTCACCTTGGCTCGTCGTGCGAGTCATCTCTGCCTTGCGAGTGTCGACACCGAATTGGAAGCGGCCGTTATCGAATTCCAAGGTGCCATCCAAGCGCGCCTGTCTCACTTCGGCCGTCTGCTCGGTTGCCCAAACGCGCAGCATCTGCGACGAAAGTTGCGCCTCTGTGAAGTCCGGATTCACGACGCCGCCGACGTTGGCGATGGCATCCGCAGTGGAGCCGAAGTACGTGCGACCTGCGCGCGGCAGGCCGTTGTTGAACACGAACTCTTGCGCCCATGCGCCGGTGCAGTCACCCAGCGTGCAGTTCGTACCAGCGAAGCTGAAGAACGTCGCGCTGCCGCCCGAGACCGGATCATCCGGCTTGCTTTCCGTTTCCGAATTGTGGAAATCGAAATTCAGGCTGAAGTTGTCGGTGACTTGCCAATCAGCATTGAAACCGATCGAGTCGAGTTGCGTCGACTGAACGTTGCGCTGCTGCTCGAAGCCGAAGTCCTTACCGCCCACGATGTCACGCAGGAACACCGGAGTCGCAACCGTTTGACCGGTGTCGAACTCGAGGTGCGTGAAGCTGCTGCTACGCTGCAGCCAGATCGTTTGTTCGCCGCGATCTTCAGTGATGTCGTTCTGCGCGAATGTGTAATCCAATGTCAACGTCAGCGTGTCGACGGGAGCAAACTGCACGGTCGCCTGCGCATTCGTACGCTCACGCTCGAAGTCCGAGAACGCATAACGAATGTCGTTCGGCAAGCCGTAGAGCTGGCCAATGGCCGGCGCGTTCGTCACGACGGCGCCGGGGCGCAGCGCGGATGACGTGCCGTTCCACTCAGAGATATTCCACGCGTTGACGGTGGACTGCACGGAACCGCCATGACGCTCTTGATAGCTCGCGCTCAGACCAACACCCCAGGTCTTCGCGTCGTTGGTGTAGCTGAAAATACCGGAGACTTCCGGTGTGATCTCGTTGTCGAACGGCGAGGAATCGTCGTAGACGCCCTTGGCGCCGACGTTCATGACCATGCCGTCATGATCGAAGGGCTTGGAGGTCTTGATGTTGACGCTCGCACCGATGCCGCCCGTCGGGATGTCCGCACGACCCGTCTTGTAGACTTCGACGCCGCTGATCGCCTCAGAGGCGAGCTGCGCGAAGTTGAACGAGCGCGTACCGGCACCGCTGCCGCCAGTGGTGAAGTCGCCGTTAGAGAAGCCGTCCGCGCCAGGGATCTGACGACCGTTCAAGGTGACCAGGTTGAACTGCGGTCCGAAGCCGCGAGCCGTGACCTGAGAGCCTTCGCCGTTACGGCGATCGATCGAGATACCGGTGATGCGCTGGAGCGATTCGGCAAGGTTGGTGTCCGGGAACTTACCGATGTCTTCCGCGCTGATCGCGTCGACGACGCCGATAGCGTCGCGCTTGATTTCCATCGACTGCTGCAAGGATCCTCGCAGACCAGTGACGACGATCTCTTCCAACTCTTCGGTCGTTTGCTCTTGCGCAAACGCCGGGTTGATAAGGACCGCGCCACCGACGATGGTGAACAGCGCCTTACGATTAAATTTCGATTTCATAGAGTGAGTTCTCCTCAGCACTTTGGATTTCTATTTTTTTCTTGTTGTGGAACAAACTAACCGTCGATATCGCGCTAAGCCGCCGCAGCGGTGGATACCGCAACGGTTGTCAGTGCGAGGTGGGAATGCGCTCTTAGGACTAGCACGACGTAGCTATTCCTCGTCAGAAAGTGAAACCACATTGCGCACGTCGTCGACAAACGCGTCTGCGACACGCCCGCTGAGCTTCATTTCCACCGTTTTATTGCCAGAGTTCGAGTGTAATTAAAGCGACGTATTTGCCAGGCGCGCCCAGCGAGAAAGGTCAGTTGAAGGAGGGATTACGGCGTCTACTCAGACGCGTGCCAGTGACCCGGCGCGTATAATTTCGTTGCGAAGTTCGCAATTCACCGATCCCCCATTCAGCGCACCTTTGTGCCAGTCGCGCTTGAACGCGGGTGGAATGTGGCGTTTTCTAGCAACGTTGTCAAGCCGATGACAGCGATGTACATCGGGCCAGGCTTCAAGATTTGACGCAGGTTCTCACCTGCGCACGCTTTACCTACGAAAGCGGCCGCTAAAACGTTGCGTTGACGATACAATCTGTTGACCGGTCTTCGGGGATTCGCGCAATCAGAGGCTATGGAAGTGACCCAAGAGACGTTTGAAGGAGTTGATCGATACATATGCGAGCACCTGCTCGCCAGCGACGCTCGACTGGACAATGCACTGCAAAAGAGTACCGAGGCCGGGCTACCCGCGATCAACGTCGCGCCGAACCAAGGCAAACTGCTCTATATCCTCGCAAGAGCGATGGGGGCGAAGCGCATCCTCGAGATCGGCACGCTTGCAGGTTACAGCACGATCTGGCTCGCACGCGCGCTCGGCTCGGACGGCAAGCCTCATCACGCTCGAGCTTGATCCCAAGCATGCCGCCGTCGCTCGTCAGAACGTACAGCATGCTGGCGTCGGCGATCGGATCGACATTCGCGTCGGTGCGGCACTCGACACCTTGCCGGGCTTACACGCTGAAGGTGCTGGACCGTTCTGTCTCACGTTCATCGATGCCGACAAGGTCAACATTCCGACCTATTTCGACTGGGCAGTGAAGCTCTCGCGCCCTGGAAGCTTGATCATCGTCGATAACGTCGTACGCAAGGGCGCGCTCATCGACGAGGCGTCCTCGGATCCAGACGTGATCGGAGTACGACGCCTTCACGAACAGATTCGCAACGATGCGCGCGTGAGTGCAACCACACTCCAGACCGTCGGAAGCAAGGGTCACGACGGGCTCACCTTTGCAATCGTTGACTAGGTAAAGACTCGGGCGGTCTTTACCGTATCCATTTGAAATGCGGGATCCAGAAGCCCCTGGAACTCATACCTCATTCGCCTTCTTTCCGTCGTGTTCGTTCATGATCGCAGGAGCCTCCATGTATCGCTGGTCATCGTCGCCTGCTCTGCTGACCGCTTTGGTCGCGAGCGTCTCGTTCGCTGCTGCGCCTAGCTCGCCACAGCCGAAGTCCGAATCTGGGCCGTTCGAAGTCGCGACCGTTGCGGAGGGTTTCGAGCATCCTTGGGGACTCGCCTTGTTGCCCGACGGTCGGATGCTGATCACGGAGCGCGCGGGTCGCTTGCGATTGATCGACAAGAGCGGCAAGGCATCTGCGCCATTGAAAGGTGTGCCGAAGGTTGCCGCGGGCGGTCAAGGCGGCTTGCTCGATCTCACTTTGAGCCCCACGTTCGCGAACGATTCGCTCGTCTATTTCTCGTTCTCCGAACCCGGGCAAGGTGGCTCGGGCACCGCCGTTGCACGAGGTCGGCTCGGTATCGATGCGCTCGAGAACGTGCAAGTCATTTGGCGCCAAACACCGAAGGTGGACAGCAATCTGCATTTCGGTTCCCGCATCGTATTCGCGACGAACGACACGATGTTCATCACAACGGGCGATCGCTACAACCAGCGGCCCAAAGTGCAGGATCTCTCGACGACAATCGGCAAGGTCATTCGCCTGAAGATCGACGGCACCGTACCAGAAGACAATCCGTTCGCTAAACGCGAGGGAGCACTGCCCGAGATCTGGTCGTACGGCCATCGAAATATCCAAGCGGCTGCACTCCATCCCGAGACGAATGCGCTCTGGACTATCGAGCACGGTGCGCGCGGTGGCGATGAGCTCAACAATCCGCAAGGGGGCAAGAACTATGGCTGGCCCGTGATCACGTATGGCATCGACTACTCAGGGGTCAAGATCGGCGAAGGCACTGAGAAGCAAGGGATGGAGCAGCCCGTGTACTACTGGGATCCCGTCATCGCGCCTTCCGGTGCGATCTTCTACACGGGGGATGCGTTCAAAGACTGGCAAGGCGATCTCTTGATCGGCTCCATGACTCCCGGCGGCCTCGTGCGTCTCGAGATGCAAGATGGAAAAGTCACGAAGGAGACGCGTTATCTCGGCGAGCTTCGCGAACGCATTCGCGACGTACAGCAAGGAGCGGACGGCTCGATCTATCTGATTACAGATAGCTCGAAGGGCAAAGTGTTGAGACTGAGCCCGAAATGATTGTCAGGGCTGCTGGGTGATCGGGTACTGGGTACTGGCCAGAGACAAGAAGGGCTCTGCCGCTCTTCTCTGGCCAGTCACCCAGAACCCAGCTACCCGCAAACCCCTCTTCTCACTCCCTCGTCCCGATCCCGCGATACATCAGCCACACGCACGCGGCGAATAGGACGACGGCGGAAGTAGCCATAATGAGATAGGCGAATCCGACGTCGACATCGGAGACCCCGAGAAATCCGAAGCGGAACGCATTGACCATGTACAAGATCGGGTTCGCTTTCGACATGTGCTGTGCCCACTCGGGGAGCAGGTTGATCGTGTAGAAGACTCCGCCCAGATACGTGAGCGGCGTCAGCACGAACGTCGGGATGAACGAGATCTGATCGAAGTTCTTCGCAAACACCGCGTTGATCATCCCGGCAAGCGCGAACACGATGGAGCTCAGCAGCACGGCGGAGATGACGACGCCGATGTGATGGATGTGCATGTGCGTGAACACGAGGGTGATGATCGTCACGACTGCGCCCACGAGCAGCCCGCGCATGATGCCGCCCATCATGTACCCCACCACGATTAGCCAATTCGGCAATGGCGCGACGAGCAGCTCTTCGATGTGCTTGCCGAATTTCGCACCGAAGAACGACGACACGACATTCCCGTACGAGTTCGTGATCACGGACATCATGATCAATCCGGGCGCGATGTATTGGATGTACGTGTAGCCGCCCATCTCGCCGATGCGACTGCCGATCAGGCTACCGAAGATCACGAAGTACAGCGTCGCCGTGATCGCAGGCGGAACGATGGTCTGACCCCAGATACGCAAGATGCGATTGAACTCGCGTATGACGATCGTGCTGAAGCCGACGAGGTTGGTTCTGAGAAGCATGGAAGTGATTAGTGGCTAGCGAATTAGTGGTTAGTTCGGAATGTTTCGACCACGCTTAAGCCCTCACCCTGCACGCAACAAGTCATTGTGAACTAGCCACTGACCACTAACCACTAACCACTTCTTTCTGAACCATCCGCATGAACAGCTCTTCCAGCCGATTCGTTTTGTTGCGCATCGAGAGGACCTCGACCCCTGCTCCGCTCAGTCGCGAGAAGATGTCGTTCAGATTTTGCTCTTTGGACACTTCGATCTCGAGGGTGTGATCGTCCAGCATCGTCACCGCGTATCCAGGCAACTCCGGTTGGGCGACGAGCGGGTTGCGCAGGTTGAAGACGAACACCTCTGTCTGGAGCTTGCGCAGCACTCGGCTCATGCGATCGTTCTCGATGATTCGCCCTTTATCGATGATCGCGACATGGCGGCAGAGACTTTCCGCCTCTTCTAGATAGTGCGTCGTCAGGATGATCGTGGTCCCTGCGGCGTTGATGTCGCGCATGAAGGTCCACATCGAGCGCCGCACTTCGATGTCCACGCCCGCAGTGGGCTCATCCAAGATCAGCAACTTTGGCTCGTGCATCAAGGCCCGTGCGATCATGAGCCGCCGCTTCATTCCGCCAGACAACGTACGGGAGACGCTGTTGCGCTTGTCCCAGAGCTGCAAGGCGTTGAGGTACTTCTCGAGCCGATCGTGCGCAAGGCGGCGCGGGATGCCGTAGAAGCCGGCTTGATTGATCAGGATCGTCGTAACCGTCTCGAACTGGTTGAAGTTGATTTCCTGCGGCACGAGCCCGATGCAGGACTTCGCGAGCGCAAGATGCGTATCGATGTCATGACCGAAGACCTCCACTTTCCCGGCGGTCTTGTTGACGAGCGATGTAACGATGCCGATCGCTGTCGTCTTGCCAGCTCCGTTCGGCCCCAACAGCGCGAAGAAATCCCGCTCCTCGACATCCAAGTCGATGCCTTTGAGGGCTTGAACGCCGTTCTTGTACGTCTTGGTGAGCTGCCTGAAAGAAAGGGCTTTCATGGCGCGCGAGCCTATAGAGCCATGTGCAGAGCGGCAAGGCGCCCGGGATCACGATACAAGTGAACTAACGACAAGAAGATGCCTCTGAAACAGGGCGAGCCATCCTGGTGAAGTTGTCTTCCTATCTGGATTCCGAACAGAAGACCGGACTGGACGAGGATTAACGAGATGGACGGGATAGTAGACCAGCGCCATTGAAGCCGATGCTGCGCTAGTGGCTGATCTCCCGCGCCCAGCAGAAGGTGCTTTGCACCTGCTGGCGCGAGAAGGCATCATTGCGCAGAGCCTTCGTTCGAAGCTCGGCGACCTCCGATAAGTCGATATGTACACGAGCTTTTTCGGCCTGGGCGAAAAACCCTTCGCCATCACCCCGGATCCCCGCTACCTCTTCATGAGCGAGCGGCATGCGGAGGCGCTTGCCCACCTCTTGTACGGAATCAACGAGGCTGGCGGGTTCATTCAACTCACGGGCGAAGTGGGCACGGGCAAGACGACCGTCGTTCGCTCGCTTCTCGAGCGCATGCCCGGCCATGCTGATGTGGCCGTGATCTTGAACCCGCAGCTCACACCGCTGCAATTCGTCCTCACGATCTGCGAAGAGCTCGGCATCTTCGTGCGCGACGACGATGCTAACAGCATCAAGGATCTCGTCGACATCCTGAACAAGCGACTCCTCGAGGCGCATGCGAAAGGGCGCCGCGTGGTCGTCATCGTGGATGAAGCTCAGAACCTCACGCCCGAAACGCTGGAGCAGGTTCGCTTACTGACGAACCTCGAGACGGCCTCTCAAAAGCTGCTGCAGATCATCCTCATCGGCCAGCCCGAATTGCGCGAAGTGCTCGCACGCGTTGAGCTGCGTCAGCTCGCGCAGCGCATCACCGGGCGATATCACTTGGCACCGCTCTCTAAGAGCGAGACAGCGGCGTACGTGCGGCATCGACTGAAGGTCGCGGGTTCCAATGGCGAGATCTTCACACCGGCAGCCTTGCGCGAAGTGCATCGGTTGAGCGAAGGCATCCCACGTATCATCAATGTGATCTGCGATCGCGCCCTGCTCGGCGCATTCACGCAAGAGCAGCATCGCATCGGTCCGAGCTTGGTACGTGCGGCAGCGGGCGAAGTGTATGGGCGAGCGTTCAATCCGCCGTGGATGCGCTTGCTCGTTACCAGCTCGGCAGCGATAGGCATCGCTGTGCTCGCGTTCGCAGTGTGGCTGCTCGTCAGCACCTATAGGGATGCGTCGCCTTCACCAGCAGTCGCGGCCGAAACCGAGCCCACCACCACGGCCACAAAAGCGCCAGAGCCCGTACCTGCAGTTGCGTCGGCCCCGGCGATGCAGGAGCTCCAAGCTGCCGATCGAGACATCGTCGAGGTGCTGCAAACGCACGCAGGTGAAACGAATACCGAATCAGCCTTCGCGCAATTGTTCTCGCTGTGGGGCGGGCGCTTCGATGCCGCGAGCGGCCGTCCATGCGATCAGGCGCTCTCGCAGGGACTCGAATGTGTGTATCAGCAAGGATCTTGGGGTCAGCTTCGCACGCTCAATCGTCCCGCCATCCTCACGCTCATCGACGATGGGGGTAACGCTCATCAGGTCGTCGTCGCTGCGCTCGATGCCTCGACTGCTCGGATTAAGTTGGCGAACGCGCACCTGGATGTGCCGATCGCATCGATTTCTCGATTCTGGTTCGGCGACTACCTCGTGCTGTGGCGCCCGCAAGTGGCCGCACCGCGCTCGTTGTCCGCAGGCATGCAAGGTGAAGGCGTGCTGTGGTTGCGCAAGACGCTGAACACAATCCACGGCCGCCCGACCGAAGCTACTGTGAGCGACTACTACGATCAAGAATTGGTGCGCATGGTGGAAGACTTTCAGCGTCGCTATCGGCTGCGTGTAGATGGCATCGCAGGCGTGCAAACACAGATCGTGCTCGACTCGCTCGCCAATTCCTCGGGTGCACCCCTTCTAATTGCGCAAGATGCGAATGCCGCAGGAGCATCCGGATGAGCTTCATTCTCGAAGCGCTCAAAAAATCCGAGAACGAACGGCAGCGTACCGTCGGTCCGTCGCTCGCCGACGTGCAGGTGAGTCAGCCTCGCGAGCAGAAGCCATGGTGGGCGTTCGCAGTGGGTGCGTTGTTGCTCGTGAACCTCGCTGTGCTCGTGTTCGTGTTGCTGCGGGATGAGAGTCCTGAATCTGCGCCGGCAGCCGCGGTCATGCCTGCGGAGTCGCCCGTACCTGCTCCTGTGCGCATCGATCCGCCGCCGGCGGTTGCCGCGACGCCTGCGCCACAGAGCGCAAGCCCCGAGCGCATGACACAAAGTCCCGCCGTCCGCTCGCTGGCTGATGAAGCGAATATCGACAGTTACCCGAGCGGGTATCCCGACGAGCATCCTGATCTTGCGGTCGCGGCGACAGTGCCCGAAGGTCCGCCTATCGTGCGGCCGATCGAAGAATCGACCGACGGGTCCGCGATCATTCGTCCCGGCCGGTCACAAGCGGCTGCTCAGCCTGCCGAGCCGGCCGAAGTGTTGCCGACGCTTCGCGACTTAGCTGCAAGCGGCACGAACCTGCCTGAGATGCATTTGGATATTCACGTGCACTCGCCCATTCCCGCGGAGCGGTTCGTGTTCGTGAACATGCGCAAGTACGTCGAAGGTCAATCGCTCGCCGAAGGGCCCGCAGTGGAACGCATTACCCATGATGGCGTCGTGCTGAACCACCGCGGCATGCGGTTCTTGCTTCCTCGTCAGTGAGTCTAGATTGCGCTCGCTAGGCCGTGGCTTCCGCAGCCGATGCGGAGCGCGTGAGAACATCCAAGTCCGAGCTCTCTAGCTTATGGGACGCATAACGGTAGCCCGCGTCGATCGCACGATCGAAGGCACGCCAGTTGAGCATGTCGATCTGCTCGAGGGGCGGTTGCAGCAATAGATCCGAAAGCTCGCGTCGCGTCGCGGTATTGGCAGCGCTGTTCACCATACCTGAGCGCCACAAGATCTGGAGAATGTTGATACGGTGTTTGCGTCCGCGGAACCACTTGAGCACTCGCCACAGCGGCGGTGCGTCGGAGTCCACGCTGTCGGTGGTGAAGACGCGATCGGCGCCCACATCCACACCGATGATCCTGCCGACGCGCGCTTCGCGCATCACATCGACAGGCAGGTTGTTGATCGTGGCGCCATCGACGAACAGCTCCGCGTTATGAACCACTGGCGGGAGAACGCCCGGGATCGCAACGCTCGCCCTCAACCATCGCCACAGCTCTCCGCGACGATGAACGGCGATTTGCCCCAAGCTCAAGTTCGTGGACACGCAGAAGTACGGAGTTGCGAGATCTTCGATGCACACATCCTCGAACTCGCGCTTCAGCAGTCCTGTGACTTTGCGACCCGATGCTAGCGCCACCAGCGGCAAGGTGTAGTCGTTGACGGGGTTCGTGGCAACGAAGCTGCGCCGCATGCGTTCGATGAGCTCCTCGATGTGCCACTCGCATGCGAAGCCCGCCGCAATCACCGCGCCGATGCTCGTTCCCCCGATTGCATCGACTTCGATCCCTGCTTCTCGGATCGCACGCAAGACGCCTAGGTGAGCGAAGCCGCGAGCGCCGCCGCCGGACAATACGACGCCAAGCGCATGACCGGTGATCGCGCGCGCAAGACGAGCGATGTCCGCTGGGCTGCGCACATGATGATGTGCAAGCGTCGGTCTCAACGTGAGCCAGCGAGCAGCGGCTCCGCGAGTAATGCCGTCGCGATGGACGAGCACCATTTCCATTCGCTGCGCGATCATCGTGCGGGCGCAGTCATGCATCAGTGCACGCCATTCGCTCGGCGCTTCTTCTGCGCGCGCGAGCAGCAACACCGCATCCGCCTGACGTAGGCACAACTTGCTCCACTTACTTGGCTCGGCATCGCAGACATATACGACGAACTCGTTCGCACGCTCGATGGCGTGAAACCATTCGCTCGTGTGATCGACGGCGTGGCGATTCCACACGAGCTCCGTGCGCCCGAGCCGTTGGAGCTCGGTCGCGAGCTTCGCGGCAAAGTGGGTCGCATCGTCAGCAAGCGAATGCGGCACGATGGCGATCGTGCGCGGAATCGAGCGAGTGCCGCGCGTCTGCTGCTGAGTCGATTCGAGCCGTTGCACCATGAGCTGCGAAAGGCGCAGCAGACCAGCCGGGTGCGAGAGCATCAGCTCCTCGAAATCCTCGCGTGCGAGTCGGCCCAGCTCGGAGTCGCGCAGTGCAATGACCGTGGCATTGCGTGGCTTACCCGAGATGAGCGCCATCTCGCCCACTGTTTCACCCGCGCTGATGCGACCGACACTTCTTCGATGCCCTCCCGCGGTGACGGTGAACGCTCCGAGGCTGCCGCTCGCAACGAAGTAGAGCGCATCAGGCGCGTCACCGGCTTCGAACAAGACCGTGCCGCCAGGCAAAGAGAACCAGCGGATGCGAGAGACGATCGCATCGACGAGTCGAGGCTCCAGATCCCCGAACAACGGCACGAGCCGCACGAGGGACTCCGGATCCCAGGGATCGTGATGGCTCGCGATGTCTGCGGACGATGCACTCATAAAAGCTCGCTCGAGTGCATCCGACTCTACTTGCAGGGACGTCCAAGAAAATCCGACCAATGCTCAATGTGCTGGGCCACCAGCCACTGACGGGCACCCTAAACACACACCGCCTGCGTGTCAGCCATTGCCTATTTCGAGTCCGTCCATGCTCCGGGGCAGTCTAACAATCATCCAGTTGTTGACACAACGTCAATGACAGGCCTATTTTGGCGCCATGTCGTCATATATCAGTGAACGCCGTCAGGAAGAGAAGGATCGACGCCGCACGGAGATCGTCGAAGCGGCGGAAGCGCTCTACAAGGAGCTGGGTTGGGATGCCGTCACGATGGATAGCGTCGCGAAGCGCGCGCGGCTGAGCCGTGCGCTCGTGTACGTCTACTTCAAGGACAAGAAGGATCTGCATTTCGCGATCGCTGCGCGCGCACTCGAGACGCTGCAGCGACGCTTCGAGGAGGCCAGCAGTAGAAGCAAGACCGGTCTTGAGAAGATCGTCGCGATCGGCCGCGCCTACATGGCGTACAGCCAGGAATTTCCATATTACTTCGACGCTTGCGCGAGGCTCGAGCTCCATGCCCCGGATGCTCGCGCGCCCGGCGATCAGGAGCTCGCCTGCATGACTGCGGGGCGCGGCGTTCACGAAGTCGTGGTCGCTGCACTCTCGCTTGGTCAGCAGGACGGAACCGTTCGCTCGGACCTCGGCGATCTGTCGGTGACGTCACGCGTTCTCTGGGGATTCACGCACGGAATCATCCAAATCGCCATGACCAAAGGCGAGCCGCTGGCGCAGGTCGGCATCGGCGTTCCGCAGCTCACGCAACATGCAATCACGTTGATCCGCGGCATGCTCGCAGGGCCGAACGCGGATCGGAGCTGATCTTTTTTTTCGCAATCTTTGACACGTGTCTAATAAATGTACAGGTGACGCTCGGACCAGGCTCAAAGGATCTGTCATGGAATCGAACCCAGCAGCCGTCTCATTCCAGCGCTTGATCGCCGCAGGGCTCTTCGCCCTTGCCGCACCGGCAATCGCGCAGGAGCCCTTCGATTCCATCGTTGATCGCTACGTCGCAGAGGGCTTGCGGAGCAATCTCGCCATGCAGAGCGAGGCGCTCGAGGTCGAAAAGGCCGCAGAGGCGCTCGCGGAAGCGCGTGCACGTTTCTTTCCGGAGCTCACGTTCGAAGCCCGATACTCGCGAGCAGAAGGCGGACGCGAAATCGATATTCCGCTCGGCACGGCGCTGAATCCGGTCTATCAGACCTTGAACGAGATGCTGATCGCGCAGGGAGGAGATCCGCGCTTCCCGCTGGTTCGCGATGAACGCGTGCCCTTCTTGCGCGAGCGGGAGCAAGACACTCGCATCCTCTTGCGCCAACCGCTCTATGCGCCTGCGATCCCCGCGGCGGTTCGCGCTCAACGAGCGCTGCTCGATGCGAGCAGCTATCGCCGCATGGCGATCGCGCGTGCATTGAGAAGAGACATCACGCTCGCGTACGTCGATTGGCTCAAAGCGCGCAATTCGGTCGAGATCGTCACGGCGAGCGAGACCCTGCTGCGTGAGAACGTGCGCGTGAATGAGAGCTTGCACGAGAACGGGAAGATCACAGAAGACCAGGTCTTACGAGCACGCGCAGAATTGCTCGCCGTGGAACAGCAGAAGCGCGAGGTTGAGAACCTCACGACCCAAGCTCGAAGCTACTTCAACTTCCTGTTGAACCGCGAGCTCACCGACGCAATTGAGCCGAGCGTCGCGCCTGCCGATCTCACCGAGCGCAAGCCCGCTCTCGAGCAGCTGTGGGCCAGTGCACTCGCCCGCCGACCCGAAGTCGCACAGGTCGAACAGTTGCGCGAGGCCAGCGAAGAGCAGACTCGCATTGCACGACACCGAAAATGGCCGACGCTCGCTCTGGGTATCGACGCAGGAACGCAAGGCGAAGACTACCGCGTGGGCGACGGTTACAACTTCGGCGTGGCCTCGCTCGTATTCACGTGGCGCTTGTTCGACGCCGGTGCGGACTCGGCTCGAATCGCACAAGCGCGCGCCGCTACTCGGCAGCTCGTGTTGCGCGAAGAAGAAATCGCGCAACAGATTCGGCTCGAGGTTCAGCAGGCTTACGACCGTCTTGAAACCGCGCGCGCCTCTCTCGCGACTGCCTCAGCACGCGCCGACGCTGCACGTGCCGCGTTTCGAATCGCGAACCGCAAACGAGATGAAGGCGTCATCAATCAAGTCGAGTTTATCGATGCGCGCAGCACACTCACCGGCGCCGAGATGAATCTCGTGATCACGCGCTTCGATGTGCTCGCACGCACGGCGGAGCTCGAGTACGCCACCTCGAACGGCGAGTTGCCTATCGATCCTTCATCGGGAGTCTGAGCATGCGCATGGTTGCTGCATTAGGGTTCATCACCGCGAGCGCTCTTCTCACAGGCTGCACCGAAGTCCCTGAAGAGACCTCGCCCGCAGGCACGCCCGTGAGACTTGCGGCTGCGACCTCGGGTCCCGCCGCGCCCCCCATCCGCACGAACGGCGTGCTCGCAAACGCAGACGAATTTCGTCTGTCCTTCAAGGTTGGCGGCGTGGTCCGCAGGATTGCCGTAAACGAAGGCGAGCGCGTGCGTCGAGGGCAGAGGCTTGCGGAAATCGAGCAGACGGAAATAGCTGCCGAAGTCGAGCAGGCTCGACAGGCGCACGAGAAGGCCAAACGAGATCACGAACGGGGCGAGCGACTGTATCGCGACAGCGTCATCAGCCTCGAACAGCTCGAAGACTTGAGGACGCAGACCGCTGTCACCGCTGCCGCCTTGCGCGCTGCCGAGTTCAATCGAGACTATGCAGCGATCATCGCTCCACACGACGGCACGGTGCTACGGCGGCTTGCTGAAGAGCGTGAGCTCGTAGCGGCGGGCGCGCCCATCCTCGTGCTCGGCGCGCGCGAGCAGGGTTTCGTGGTGCGCGCAGGAGTCGCAGATCGCGAGATCGTCCAGATCAAGCACGGCGATACCGTGCAAATCCGCTTGGACGCTCTCCCGGACGCGCTGATTCCCGCAACGATCACGGAAGTTGCGAGCGCGGCTGATCCGAGCACCGGGTTATTCATGATCGAAGCAGCCATCGGCTCGTCAGAGCTGCCACTGAAGAGTGGCCTCGTCGCGAAGCTGACGATCGTGCCATCAGCCGCTCACGCTGCCGAGCGCATCTATGTACCTATCGCGGCGATCGTCGAAGGCGAAGGCGATCGCGCAAGCGTCTTCGTGCCCAACGACGGCCGCGCTGAGCGCCGAGCCGTGCAGGTTGCCTTCATCGAAGGCGATCGCGTTGCGCTGCTCAACGGTTTGCGGGCTGGGGAGCAAGTCATCACCGACGGGGCGCTGTATCTGGAAGACGGGGAGGCGATCAGCATCGCCGCGTCGGGTGCTACGGATACGCCGCTCGCAATCAACGATCGTCGCTAGACGCACACGATCCGCCGCTCGACGCTCACGCGAACTCGAGGAACCGAACGATGCGCCTCTTGGAATTCCCGGTGCGACGCTATCAGTTCACGCTGGTGGCCTTTCTTTGCCTCATCGTCATGGGCTGGTTCGCGTTTGCGAGTGTCCCACGCGAAGAAGATCCATTCTTCAAGATCCCTGCGTTCTTCATCACCACGATCTACCCAGGAGCGGACCCGAAAGATCTCGAGCGACTCGTCGTCAAGCCGATCGAAGATCGGCTCGCGGAGCTCGATGACGTAAAGACGATCGAGACGACGATCACGGATGGTGTGGCATTCGTCGCGATCGAGTTCCTCGCTGTTGCGGATGCCGAGAAGAAGTACGATGAGGTGACGCGCGAGGTCAATGCGCTGCGTCCTGAGCTCCCGAGCGACGTCGCGGCGCTCGAGATTCGCAAGATCAGCCCCGGGCTCGTCAACATCGTGCAGCTCGCGCTCGTGTCCGAGGATGCACCGTATCGCGAGCTCGAGGATTACGCGCGCGAGCTCAAGGATACGCTCAAGACAGTCGACGGCGTGCGTACCGCGGAAACATGGGCATTCCCCAAGCGCGAGCTCAGAGTCGAGGTCGATCTGAAGCGCATGGCCGAGCTCGCGCTGACGCCGAGCCGCGTGATCCAGGCAATCGAAAGCGAGAATGCCAACATCCCCGCCGGGGTCGTAGATCTTGGACCGCGCAGCTTCAGCTTGAAGACCTCGGGCAGCTATACGTCGTTGGATCAACTTCGGGACACCGTGATCGCCGCGCAGCAAGGGCGCGTCGTACGCGTGCGTGACATCGCGAACGTAAGCTGGGAGTCGCAACCGTGGAGCTACGTTGGGCGGTTCAATGGCCAACGCGCGGTCTTCGTGACGGCCAATCAGAAGGAAGGCTACAACATTCTCGATGTCCGCGACCGCATCAACGATGCAGTGGAGCGTTTCGAGGCGGGCCTACCGAATCGAATCGAGCTGCATCGAGGTTTCGATCAGTCACTGAACGTCGGTTCCCGGCTGGAGCGCTTGTACACCGACTTCGGCATCGCCATCGCACTCGTCATGTTGACGCTGCTGCCGCTCGGTTGGCGCGCCGCAGGGATCGTGATGATCTCGATTCCGCTGTCGATCGCGTTCGGGCTCACCGTGCTTTACGCGCTCGACTATTCGTTGAACCAGCTGTCGATCGCAGGCTTCGTCGTCGCACTCGGTTTGCTCGTCGATGACTCGATCGTCGTCACCGAGAACATCGCGCGACATCTGCGCAGCGGGCTATCACGCACTGAAGCCGCGCTCGCGGGCACTCGCCAGATATTCGTCGCCATTCTTGGTTGTACTGCAACCTTGATCTTCGCTTTTCTGCCGCTGCTCGCGCTGCCTGGCACGCCTGGCAAGTTCATACGCGTGCTGCCGATGACGGTCGTTGCGACGATTCTGGGATCGCTTCTCATCGCGCTCTTCATCATTCCATTCCTCGCAAGCCGTGTGCTGAAGGAAAAGGAAGATCCGCACGGCAATGCAGTCTTGCAGCGCGTAATGAGCGGTATTCACCGCTACTATCGCCCCGCCCTTCATTATTGTCTTGCGCGTCCGAAGCGCACGGTCTTGGTTGCGATCGGCGGCTCGCTACTAATCTCGGCAATCATCGCGCCGATCATCGGTAGCAGCCTCTTCCCTAAAGCCGACACGCCACAGTTCTTGATCTCGATCGAAGGGCCAAATGGAACAAGCCTCAGCGAAACTGACCGCGCGCTCAAGTTCGTGGAGGCCGAGCTTGCGCGCATGCCCGAGGTGAAGAGCTGGTTTTCGAACCTTGGCCACGGCAATCCCCAGATCTACTACAACCACATCATGCGCAACGACGCGGCGAACTACGCCGAAGTATTCGTACAACTGAAGGAGTACGACACGCGCGCGACGCCCGAGCGGCTCGATGAGCTGCGCGAAGCACTCGATCGCTACCCAAGCGCGCGCATCTATGTGAAGGAATTCGTGAACGGTCCCCCGATCACGGCGCCGATTGCGGTACGCGTGATCGGCCGCGACCTCGACGCCATCGAGCGGCTCGCCGAGCAGGTCGAGAAGCTCATAGAGGAAACACCGGGGACACGCGATGTGCTCAATCCCCTGAAAGTCTCGCGCACGAATCTGAAGCTCGAAGTCGATTCGCAGAAGGCAAGCTTACTCGGCGTGCCGACAGTCGAGTTCGATCGCGCCGTCAGGCTTTCGGTCGCGGGCATCCCGGCGGGGACCTTCAAGGATCCGAGCGGTGAGCAATACGAGATCGTCGTGCGAACGCCCGTCGGTGTGCGCGCCGACCTGGAGACGCTGCAAGAAGTTCGCGTCCCGACGCTGTCCGGCTCGACGCTGCCGCTTGCACAGCTCGCCACGTTGGAGTTCGAAAAGGCACCGACGCAGATCCAACGCTACAACCGCGAGCGCGCCGTCACGATCGACTCAGAAGTAGAGCGCGGGTTCAACACCGCGAAGGTGACTGCGGAAGTCGTCGAGCGCCTCGATCAGATGGATTGGCCGCGCGGCTATCGCTATGTCCTTGGAGGAGAGGCTCAATCGAGTGCGGAATCCTTCGGCGGCATCGGTACTGCGATCATCGTTGCGCTATTCGGCATCTTCGCGGTACTCGTGCTCGAGTTCGGCAACTTCAAGTCGACTCTCATCGTGCTCACTGTCGTTCCGCTCGGCATCCTAGGTGGATTCGTGATGCTGCTCGTGACAGGCAACTCGATTTCGTTCACCGCAAGCATCGGCTTCATCGCGCTCATCGGTATCGAGATCAAGAACTCGATTCTGATGGTCGACTTCACTAATCAATTGCGTCGTGAAGGCGTACCATTGGATGAGGCGATCGAGCAAGCGGGCGAGATCCGCTTCCTGCCTATTCTATTGACGTCCGCAACTGCGATTGGCGGCCTGCTTCCGCTCGCGATTCAAAACATCGGGCTGTACTCGCCGATGGCATGGGTCATCATCGGCGGCCTCATCTCCTCTACGCTATTGGCGCGCCTCGTGACGCCCGTGATGTACAAGCTGATCCCGCCGGCCATCCAGCCTGTGCGCAGCGAAGCAACCAACGCGAGCGTGCCTGAGGTATCGACCTCGCCAGCCACGTGACCGGTGACGAGTGGCGCGGGTGCACAGCCATCAAGAAGTATCGTAACGCGATGATCGATGCGATAGGCTTCTGGCTCGGCACTCTTCACGCGTCTCTCGTCACTACATTCTCACCGTCACATCATGCACTTGGAAACTCTCTCCGTTCACGTCGGTCGCGACGTCGAGCCCGTTGCCGGCGATGTCGCGCCCGCGATCCACATGACCACGACGTTCGAGCGCGATCCGAATGGCGAGTTCTCTCGCGGATATTCGTACGCGCGGCCTGACAACCCGAGCCGCCGCGCGCTGGAACAATGTTTGGCCGCGCTCGAAGGCGGAACCGACGCGACTGCGTACGGATCAGGCTGTGGCGCATCGCTCGCGGTCTTCAGTCTTCTCAGACCCGGCGATCACGTTGTCGCGCCCATCGAGATCTATCACGGAACCGCACAACAGTTGCGCGACATCTTCACACCTATGGGTGTGCAGTGCACGTTTGCGGACCTTACCCGAATCGATGCCGCACGCGATGCGATGACGGAATGCACGCGACTCGTGTGGATCGAGACGCCTTCGAATCCGATGCTGAACATCACTGACATCGAAGCCGTCACCGCGCTCGCTCATGAGCGCGGTGCGATCGTGTGCTGCGATAACACGTTCGCGACGCCCGTTTGGCAGCGCCCGTTCGAGCTCGGTGTCGATCTCGTCATGCACTCGAGCACGAAATACTTCGGCGGACACGACGATGTTATGGGTGGCGTGGTGATCGCGCGCGAGCGCGGCGAGATCGCAGAGCGCCTGCGCGCGTATCAAGGTGTCGCGGGCGCGATCCCGTCCCCTTTCGATTGCTGGCTGATCAGGCGGAGCGTGACGACGCTCACTTGTCGTGTCCATGCGCAGACGCAAAGCGCGGCACGCCTCGCGGAATTTTTATCCGCTCATGAACGCATCGAGCGCGTGTTCTACCCGGGGCTCGAGTCGCATCGTAATCACGCGATCGCTCGCAAGCAGATGAAGGGCGGCTTCGGCGCCATGCTTTCCATGTGCGTACGAGGAGATCGCGAGACGGCATTCGCAGTGGCAGCTCGCACCAAGCTGTTCAAGCGCGCGACCAGTTTGGGCGGTGTGGGCTCGCTCATCGAACATCGTCAATCCGTTGAGGGCCCGCACACGGTGACGCCGCCAAACCTGTTGCGGCTCTCGATAGGACTGGAGCACGTCGATGATCTCATCACCGATCTCGACGCCGCTCTCGGCGGATCCGAATGACTTCGTGACTTCGTCGCCTCGTCACCCTGTCACTGCGTCGCTTTAATTCTTGGCTTGCTCTTCCGGCGATCCGTAATACGTCGTCGTTCCTGAATCGTTCGTGGCCGCTTCGTTCGCCGCGGGAGCGGGCTGCGTCGTCGCTGCAGTCTCGCCTTCAGGCTGTTTGTTGCAGGCACCAAGCGTGGTGATCGCGAGGGATGCGAGCACGACCGTGATCAGATACTTCATGGGCGTCTCCTTCATTGTGTTCGTCAGGAGGTCGACGCCCGCATTACGCTGCTGTCGCAAGAGGTTGTCAACGCGCGTCGAGCACAAATTTCGCGAAGCTACGTGCGTGCGGCGCAGCATTTGGTGCGTGCGCCGCACCGCTTTGCTTAGCTCACTCGCTTAGGCATCGGAATGGGCGTTTCGCGAGTCGGCATCGGCGGCATTTCCGGCGGCGTAAGCCCCGTGACCATATCTGCGATTCGCACCGCTTCGCCGGTCTCGAAGCAGCGGTTCGCAGCCGCGCCGACGAGAATGGAATATGCGCCGCTGCGCTCGTCGGATACACGCTTGTACTTGTCTGCCGGCGCGTCACCGAAGATCTCTTCCAACATCACGTCATCTCCGCCGCCGTGTCCGCCGGTCCCGGTCCACGGCTTGATGTCCTCCGGCGTGCCGCGCAACGGGATGAGCCGTGTGCGCACGCCTTCGTCTTCGATTCCGCCTTGGGTCATCGTTGCACCGGCTACGTACGCCTGCTCGACGATGGAGTGCTCGATGCGTCCTTTCGTGCCGTTGAATGCGATCGTGTAGCCCTCCCAAGAATTGCACGCGTTCAACGAATAGCTCAACGTTGCGCCGGTGTTGTACTTGACGATCACGTTCATCGTGTCTTCGATGTCGATCTCCGGACGCCAGACACACTGGTCGCGGAAATAACCGTCGTGGTGCTCATTGTCCCAATAGAGCGCCTTCAGACCTGGGTCCTCGGATAGATCGAAGTAGAACGTGCAATTCTGCTTCTCGGGGCAGGTACGGCAGCGCTCATGATGGCTCTTCAACCCCATGCGCTTCGCCATCGCTGGCGTATAGAACTCGCGCTTGCCATATGCGAGCACGAGCTCGGGCTGCGCGCTCAGCCACCAATTCACGAGATCGAAGTGGTGGGTGGCCTTGTGCACCATCAGCCCGCCGGAAATCTTCTTCTGACTGTGCCAACGCCGGAAGTAATCTGCTCCGTGCACGGTGTTCAGCAGCCAATTGAAGTCGACCGACAACACATCGCCGATCGCATTGTTCATCAACATGTCTTTGATCTGCGTGCGCGGCGGGGAATAGCGATAGTTGAACGTGACGCGCACATGACGGTTGTTACGCTTGCAGGCATCGAGAATACGCTGCGCCTTCTCGGCGGTCGTCGTCATCGGCTTTTCGGTGATGGCATCGCACCCGCCATCGAGCGCACGAACGATGTAGTCGTCGTGCGTCGCATCCGTCGTCGTGACGATCACGACATCTGGCTTGGTTTCCGCGAGTAAGCGATCAAAATCGGCGGCCGCGTACGTCTTCGGGCGTGAACCCGCCTCCTGCGCATTGCGGGCAGCGAGCGTGAGCCGGCCAGGATTCGTATCGCACAAGGCGACGAGCTCGTTGGTATCGCGATACTTGCCCGTGATCGCACCTTGAAACATGCGTGAACGAGATCCCAGGCCGACGATGGCATAGCGCTTACGTGCGTTAGCGGCATGGCCGAGAGCGGCAAGGCCGAGCGCCAGACCGCCGGCAGACTTGATCAGAGTTCGTCGATCGATCGTCATCCTCATCCCCCGAATAGAAGCGTGACTCGTAGTGGCGTTCGCGATATAGGCGCGCCCGCGCGAGGATACCATCTTGCCGCTGCGCAATTGCCACCTGAGACGCATGGGACTTGAGCGCCGGCGGAGCCCTACTTCCGCTAAAGTTCCGAACGGCGTTCGGCACACCCCAAGATGAGGCGCGCGGACTAGCAATGACACCGGAGTCTGCATCGGGCTGCGGCTTTCCTATTCATATGTGAGCTGTGACGCATGCCACGCGAGCCTCATTCAAGGATCATTGGCCTACATGACTTCCTACTCGGAACAACAAACCGTTCGCCGCCGGCGGCTACGGAAACGCTGGATACTCGTCGCGATCCTCGCGTCGTGGATCGGACTTGGCACTTGGCATTCCCTGAAGCCCATGCCGCCGGGCACGAATATCGAGAGCGCACCTATCGCTGTCGCTGGCGAGGATGTCGAATTCCTGCATGACCTGACGCAATCGGACGCGTACGGCCGTCCGCTCTACGAGCAGAGCATCTTCGACGAAGTCTTCAAGATCATCGATGAGGCCAAGACCTTCATCGTGGCGGACTTCTTTCTCGTGAACGATCTCATGGGCGCTGCCGATGCCGTCCATCGGCCCTTGAGTCGCGAAATCGTCGAGCGATTGATCGCGCGCAAGCGCGCCCATCCCGATATTTCGATCCTGTTCATCACCGATCCCATCAATGACATCTACGGCGGCACGGCAGCGCCGCTGCTCGAGGAGATGCGCAGCGCGGGGATCGACGTCGTAGTGACGAACCTCGGTGCGCTGCGCGATTCGAACCCGGTCTATTCTCCTGTTTGGCGAACGCTAGTGCAGTGGTGGGGCAACTCGGATCAGGGTGGCTCGATGCCCAATCCGTTTACGACGCAGCCTGACCCGATCACCTTGCGAAGCTGGCTCGCGCTGCTCAATTTCAAAGCGAATCACCGCAAGCTCATCGCGGCGGATCGTTCCGATCAATCTCTAGTCGCCCTCGTGACATCTGCAAACCCACACGATGCGAGCAGCGCGCATTCCAACGTCGCGGTTCGTTTCACGGGGCCGCTCGCGGAACAGATCGTGGCGAGCGAAATGGGCGTCGCCCGCTTCTCCGGATGGCGCGGGCATATCTATATCTCGGGGACCGACAGCCCCTCAGCCGCAAGCGGGGAGTCGGTTCGCTTGCGCTTTCTCACCGAAGAGGCAATTCGCGATCACCTGCTCGAGTGGATCGGCAAGTCTCGTAACGCAGATCGCATCAGCATCGCGACGTTCTATTTGTCCGATAGGCAGGTCATCGACGCACTGCTCGATGCGGCTGCACGCAACGTGACGATTCAGCTCATTCTCGATCCGAATCGCGATGCATTCGGGCGCCAGAAAGATGGAGTGCCGAACCGGCCGGTCGCGAACGAGCTCGTCGAGCAGAGCAATGAGCGGATCCAAGTACGCTGGTATCGCACTCGCGGCGAACAATTTCATACCAAGCTGGCGATGATTCGCCACGGGGAACAGTTCATCGCCTCGCTCGGCTCAGCGAATCTGACGCGGCGAAATCTGGGGAACTACAACCTGGAAGCAAACGTCGCGATCGAGACGACATCGAGCGCGCAGATTGCAATCGAAATACAAAGTTACTTCGATCGTCTGTGGAACAACGAGGGACCGCCTGGCACGCAATTTACCGCGCCATTCGGTGCGTTCGAAGACAACGATCGCGGACGTTACTGGCGCTATCGAATCATGGAAGCGACCGGGCTCAGTACGTTCTAAGCTGAAACAAGTGTGCCGTCTGCCCTGGTGTGCCATCGGCAGACAAGACAGACAGACCGGACAGGATGAAACCTGTTCTTCCTGTTCATCCTGTCAAAGAATTCTTCCTCTTCGAGCTCGCCGCCGGCTCGCCTGCGTGCCGAGTTACCGCTATTTCAATCCCGCCCGCGAGCGGTTTGCAGCTCTGACGCATCGTTCGTGACGACCTGAGCGAGCTGGTTGCCGAGATCCAAGATCGCCTTGTGCGCAGCGGCTTCGAACGCGCCAGCGACAGCACCCATGCGGTTATCCTCCGCGTCGATGCGTGCCTCCGATTGAATCGTCGCGACCAGCTCTCGATCGATCACTCGTATCAACCGTCCCACCAGCGTGACATGGATCGATGGCACGTCGTCGCCGGGTCCATACTCCGCCTGGAAATCTCGCACCTGCAAGTCGAGCACGTAGTCGCCCGCAACGCGCGCCTGCTCGTGCGTCACGCTACGAAAGAGCCGTTGATTCTCCAGCGAGTCGACCGCGAGGTTTTGCACGAGCTCGATTGTGCGGCTTCCCCACCGCACCGCGCGGTAATAGTCGAGCTCGCGCCCCTTCAGCACGGCGATGCGGTCGCTATCTAAGCCAGAGCCCATGTCGGGGCGGCTGATCGACACGTCGACCGGGATCGGTGTTCGCGTGTCTTGCGATGGCGGAACAGCCGCAAGCACATAATTCGCCGGTACGGGCGTGTCGCTGTCGAATAGCGATCCCGTGCTGCATGCGGCGAGGAGCCCGCCGACCACACAGAGGCTAACGACGCGCAGCATGGAGGCCCTCAACGCAAAGCCCTCGTCGCGACGCTTGGAGGAGGAGCTCACTTTCTGACCTCCATCACCTTCATCACATGCGTCACCTTCATCACTTCCACCTCACGGACGAATCGGCACGCCGCTCTCCTGCGGCTCGTAGATGATCTGCGAAGGATTCTCCTGCAAGTTGCGCGACAGATCACGGAACTCGCGCGCCGCGGACCGTGTCTCGCGCACGAGCCGTTCCAACTCGAACAAGCCTTGCTCGGTGAAGTGACCCAGCTGCGTTTCACTCTTCTGGGTAAAGGCATCGACACGTTCGGAAGCCTTCGCCAGATTATCTGCAATCTCTGCCATGCGGTTCACTGCATCGCGCACGCCGGGACGCGCTTCGTCGGTCATCGCGCGCAGCGACTCGGCGGAACCGTGCACCTCCGCCACCGTGGCGCGAAGCTCCTGCACGAGCTGCGCAATATCCTTCGATGTCTGAGGCATTCCTGCCGTCGCGGTCTCGACGTTTTTGATGGTCGTCGCCAAGCCTTCGAGGTTCTCGTCCGAGAGCACCCGTCCCAGCCGCTCGAGAATGGAGGTCGCGCGTCCCATCAGCTCCGGCAAGCTCGCCAGGAACACATCGAAGTCAGAGGCAACAGACTCGATGACACGATATTGCTTGCCGACACGCAACGATTGGTTCTTATCGGTCCCGGGCTGCTCTTTCAGATTCACGTACAGCAACCCGGTGACGCCCTGAATTCCGAGGCTCGCACGCGTGGCGGAAGAGATCGGCGCTTGTGAATCGATCTCCGCGACGACAACCACGCGACTTGCATCCTCTTGATCGATCGACAAACGTCTCACACGGCCCACGTCGACACCGAGATAACGGACGGGACTGCCACGGTCGAGGCCGCTCACGCTGCCAGCGAAGTAGATCTCATACAACTCGAACTCGCGTCCATCGCGTGCGTCGGTGTACCAGACGATGAACAAGACGGCCATGGCCACGGCGATCAGAATGAACGCCCCGACGGCCACGTACTTCGCATCTCTCTCCATGAATCGAACCTATCTCAAAACGATCGCGCAATGCCATCTCGCGCTGTTGTGGTGCTCGGGATTCTCATTCTTCGACATATAGACTCCGAATCCTGTGCGCATCGAAACGCGAGCGCCATGGCGCGATGAGCTAGCGTGTTTCCGCCGTGGCCTGGGCCGCGCGGGCACGCGGCCCGTGGAAGTACTCCTGAATCCACGGGTGGGGATTGCTCATGATGCCGCTGAGCGTATCGACCACGATTTTCCTGTCAACCAAGACGGCGACCCGGCTGCAAAGCGCCATGAGCGTGTCCAAGTCGTGAGTGATCATGACGATCGTGAGGTGCAGGCTGCGATGCAGATAGCTGATCAGCTCGTCGAAGCTCGAGGCCGATATCGGATCCAGACCAGCGGTCGGCTCGTCCAGGAACAGGATATCGGGATCCAAAGAGAGTGCCCGCGCCAGCGCGGCACGTTTGACCATGCCGCCCGAGAGTTGCGAGGGCAGTTTGCGTGCCGCCTCGACGGGCAAGCCGACCATCCGCAACCGAAGCTCCGCTAGCGTTTCCAGGGATTCTTCGGAGACGTTGAAGAATTCTCGCATCGGCAGCTGAATGTTCTCTGCGACGGTCAGCGAGCTGAAGAGAGCGCCATGCTGGAAGGTGACTCCGTAACGGCGCTTGATCGAGAGCAACTCCTCGGCGCTCATGCGGGTGATATCGGTGCCTTCAACGTGTACCGCCCCTGCGTTCGGTCGATGCAACCCGAGCATCGTTCGAAGCAGCACCGATTTACCGCTGCCTGACCCGCCCACGATGCCGATCACCTCGCCGGGGTAGACATCCAGATCGACCCCGTCGTGCACGACTTGACGGCCGAACTTGTTGACGACCCCGCGCACCGAAACGATCGGAGAGGGTTGTGGGCGCAGCGAACTCATCAGAAATCGAGCTCCACGAAAACCACCGCGAATACGGCATCCGCAAAGATGACCAGGAAGATCGATTGAACCACTGCGACCGTGGTGAGCCGACCGAGCTCGCGCGAAGACTCGCGGACCTGTAGCCCCCGATAAGTACCGACCAGAGCGATGAGAACTGCGAACACCGGTGTCTTCACGATACCGGCCCAGAATGTCGTTGGGGCGAGCGCATCCTGCATTCGCGGTAAGAACTGCTCGAGCGAAATGTCCAACAGCAACGCGGACAGCAACGCGCCGCCTGCGAGACCCATTGCATCCGCGATGACCGTGAGCAGCGGCAAGGCAATCATCAAGCCGAGAATCCGGGGGAGCACCAGCACTTCGAAGTGATTGACGCCCATGGATTGCAATGCATCGATCTCATCGTTCAAGCGCATCACACCGATCTCCGCGGCGAACGCGCTGCCCGATCTGCCTGCCACGATGATCGCCGTGAGCAGCGGGCTCATCTCGCGCAGCACTGCAATCGAGACGAGATCGACCGTGAAGATCTCTGCACCAAACTGTTGCAGTTGCTGCGCGCCAAGATACGCCACGATGACGCTGATCAGAAATGCGATCAGGGAGACGATCGGAACGGCCTGAATGCCGGTCTCATAAACATGTCGCGCAACGGAGGGAACTCTCAATCGCTTCGCACTTCGCACCGCGCGCAGTCCATTGATGGCAACTCTGCCAAAGAAGGCGATGGCATCGCGGCGCTCCTTTGCCCACCAGACTGTGTTGCGGCCGATCCAATGCAATGCTTCTTGGAAGGACAAGCGTCCCTCGGGGGGTGCGACTTTCTCCTTCGGCTCGATGTGCAACACATCTTCGATGAAGTCGAAGTGGGCAGGCCGCTCTCCTCGAATCTCGACCTGCGGCCCAACGCGTGTCAGCCAGCGGTTCAGGAGCCATGCGCCGGACAGATCGAGCGCGCGCATTTCGTGAAAGTCGAGGACGACTCGCTCCTGCCCCGCCGGCAGGGCGGCCAGGGCGGCTTCGATCTCGGCGATGTTCTCGATACTCCATGCGCCCATCAGGCGCACGATCAAGGCATCGTCACTTCGTTCCGAGTCGAGTAGCACGTAAGGGGTGTCCCTGTCTGATCGGTTTGGATGGTAACAAATGCAGTGACTCACGTGATCGATGCAGTGGAGATGAGCTGAACCGCACGAGCGTGCTTCCTAGCCAGGCAAACCGGTATTCTGTGCGTCCGCCACGCCCCGCTCACGCGCCTATGCCCGAGATCACTGAGCTACTCGAATCCCGTTACTTCGGCAATACCACCTCACAGTGGTTGGTCGCCGCCGCAGTATTCTTGACCACGTTGCTTGCGCTGCTCCTGGCGCGCCGAATCGTTCGCTCGCAGCACGCGAAGATGGCAGCGACCGAGAAGGTGGAGCTGTTCGAGCTGCCGCTGATGATCGCGAGCCGCACCTCGCCGCTGTTCATTCTCGTGAGCGCGATTTTTGCGGCGAGTCATTCCCTCGTGTTGCCGACGCCGTTGTCGACACTCGCGCTGACGGTTTTCACGATCGTCGCCTTCTGGCAAGCAGGCGCATGGACGAGCGCCGCTGTGCTCGCAGCGCTCGAACGCAAGCGCCGTATCGCACTCACCTCGGATCGAGCGGCTGCCGGGACACTTGGCCTCATCGGCTTTCTCGCGCGCGCAACGATCTGGTCGCTCGTACTGCTGCTCACGCTCGACAATCTCGGCATCGAGATCAAACCGCTTCTCGCCGGGCTCGGCATCGGCGGCATCGCGGTCGCGCTCGCGGTCCAGAACGTGCTCGGCGATCTATTCGCTTCGCTCTCGATCACGTTGGATCGGCCGTTCGTTGTCGGAGATGCACTAGCGGTCGATGGTTTCAGCGGCACTGTCGAATACATCGGCATCAAGAGCACACGTCTGCGCAGCGTCGATGGCGAACAGATCATCATGCCGAACGCGAATCTCTTGAGTAGCCGACTGCGCAATTACGCCCGCATGAGTCAGCGGCGTGTGGTGCTCACCTTGAGTCTGTCCATCGAGACGCCGCGCGAGAAGCTCGCAAAGATTCCAGGCGATATTCGCGCCATTATCGAATCCTACCCGGATACTCGTTTCGACCGCTCGCATTTCTCGAAGATCAGCGCGAGCTCGTTCGATATCGAAACCGTGTACTTTATGAAGACACCCGACTACGGCCGTCACATGGATGTGCTGCAGGACGTGCAACTGCGCGTGCTCGAAGCGCTCGAAAAAGAAGAGATGCACTTGGCACAGCCTACACAGCTATTGCGCGTGGAGCGCTCTGCGCTTGATGCAAGTGACGATGTGACGAGGTGACGGAATCACGAAGTCCAAATGGCGCAGCGTTGTTGATGCGACGGGCGTAGGGTAGCCAGCGTTCTCTGCTCTGACTTCATCACGTCGTCACTGCGTCACTTTCCTTCAGCTCGCCACCCGCACTTTCGCCTGCTCACCCTGCGCTTGCTCAAGCGCATCGAGAAAGCGCCGGGTCCAGGCCGCGATGTCATTGCGCTTCAAAATCTGCAGCATGGCTTCGTGACGCTCGCGGCGTTCAGGCAGCGGCATCGCGAGCGCTGTCTGCATCGCATGACTCACCGCGCGCGTGTCATATGGATTGACGAGCAGTGCCGAGGCGAGCTCGCGCGCCGCACCCGCTAACGTAGATAAGATCAGCACCCCGGGATTCTCCGGATCCTGAGCCGCGACGAACTCCTTTGCTACGAGATTCATCCCGTCTCGCAATGGCGTCACGATGCCCACATTCGCTGCGCGCAGGAATCCGCAAAGCGTCGCATGCGGGAAGTTCCGGTTGAGGTAGCGGATCGGCGTCCAGTCGGTATCTGCGAAGCGGCCGTTCGTTCTACCTGCTGCCTGCTCGAGAGCCTTGCGAATATCTGCATACGCGCGAACGTCCGTGCGCGATAGCGGAGCGATCTGGATATAGGTGATGCGACCTATGTTTTCTGGATACGCTTCAAGAAAATGTTGATACGCCGTGAACCGCTCCACCAATCCCTTGCTGTAGTCGAGCCGATCGACCCCGATCATCAATGAGCGCGACATCAAGCTGTCGATCATGCGCCGCACGACATCGGTGTCCATCGCCGAGATGGCTTCGGCCTGCATGGTTTCCACATCGACACCGATGGGGAAGACTTCCGCTCGTACCGTGCGATCGCCGACGCGGATACGATTGTCGGAGAGAATTGCCTCGCGTCCGAAGAGATGTTCGATGCCAGAGTGGAACGCGCGCAGATCGTTCTCGGTCTGAAAGCCGACGACATCGTAATGCGTCAGATCGCGCAGCAGCTCTGCGTAGGTTGGTAACACTCGCAGCATCTCGATGTTGGGAAACGGGATGTGCAGAAAGAAGCCCAGCGGACGTCGCACACCGTTCTCACGCAGCAACCGCCCGAGCGGAATCAAGTGATAGTCGTGGACCCAGATGAGATCTTGCGGTTGCAGAAGCGGCGTGAGCTTCTGAGCGAAGATGCGATTGACGTTCTCATACGCATCGCGCTCGTCAGCGGAGTAGCGCATGCCGCGCAGAAAATAATGAAAGAGCGGCCAGAGAAGATCGTTCGCGTAGCCGTTGTAGTAGAGCTCGTACTCGGATTGGCGTAGCTCGATCGTGGCGTACGTTACGCCTTCGCGAATGTGAATGTCTGGATCGCCCGGCTCGTGATCGATGGTCTCGCCACCCCAACCGAACCATAGGCCGCCCGTACGCTTGAGTGCACTTAGGATCCCTACGGCCAGTCCACCGGGTGCGGCGGACTTGCGCGGTAAGGAGATCCTGTTCGAAACGCAGACGAGACGGGCCACGCTGCTCATTCCCTCGGGTTCGTAAGACGTTGTAAATAATCCTCGCGCGCTGCCGTTTGTTCCGGCCTCGGCCGTCCTGCGCTGTCAGGTAAATGCGTGGCGAGGGCATACAACGAGTTGCTAGAATTCGCCGCCCTGCGGGAGCCCAGCACTCGATCACGGTCGCGCGATCTGCACCGTCGCATCGATGAATTCCTGCGCATGAAATAGATGAGTTTTCGAAAGCACTGCACCGTCGACGAGCAGAGACTTTCGAAGCGATGCCTCGCGAGCGACACTTACGCTATAAGCAGTCGCCATTCGCAAGCCGCGTCGCACGATCGAGTCGACTGAGCCCGCGAAGAGTTGGAGCGCAAATGCCTACTAAGAGTCCAGTGAACGTTGCTATCACAGGGGCTGCCGGTCAGATCGGCTACGCCCTCGCCTTCCGAGTCGCCTCGGGGCAGATGCTCGGTGAAGACCAGCCCGTGAATCTGCACCTGCTCGAAATTACGCCAGCATTGAGCTCGCTCCAAGGCGTAGTGATGGAGCTGAGCGACTGTGCCTTCCCGACGCTCAACAAAATTGTGGCTACGGACGATGCGAAAGTGGCCTTCAAAGATTGCGATGTTGCGCTCTTGGTTGGCGCGCGGCCTCGCGGGCCCGGCATGGAGCGCAAGGATCTGCTGCTTGCGAACGCACAGATCTTCTCTGCACAAGGCAAGGCGCTCGATGCGGTCGCGAGCCGCGATGTGCGCGTGCTGGTCGTCGGGAATCCTGCGAACACGAATGCGCTCATCGCGCAGCGCAATGCGCCTGGATTGAATCCGGCCAATTTCACCGCGATGGTTCGTCTCGATCACAATCGCGCGGCGGCTCAGCTGGCGGAGAAGACCGACCAGCACGTCACAAAGATCAGCCGCGTCACGATCTGGGGCAATCATTCGTCGACCCAGTATCCCGATCTGCATCACACGCTCGTCGACGGAAAGCCTGCGCTCTCGCTCGTCGATCAGAAATGGTATGCCGAAACGTTCATCCCGGTGGTGCAACAGCGGGGCGCTGCCATCATCAAGGCACGCGGCGCATCGTCAGCGGCATCGGCGGCCTCTGCGGCGATCGATCACGTTCGCGATTGGGTGAAAGGCACGCCAGATGGCACCTGGGTCAGCATGGGTGTTCCATCGGATGGCAGCTACGGGATCGCTGCCGGCGTGATCTACGGCTACCCCGTCACATGCAAGAACGGCCAGTATCAAATCGTTCAAGGTCTCGAGATCAACGATTTCAGCCGGCAACGCATGGAGGCCACGCACAAGGAGCTGCTCGAAGAACGCGAGGGGGTCAAAGAGTTGATCTGAAAGTCCATGGCGCTGGGCTGGGTAGCTGAGTCCAGCGCTTCTCATGCATCCGCATCCTCATTGCGGATCCTATAGAACGACACTCCTACGGATTGTCGGACAATTCTCGTCTTGAACTTGCTGCTGGTCGGCGCACGAGCTAGTGTCAGCGGCGTGCCTGCGCACTGAGCTCGCCGTTCGCTATTCTGGCCGGAAGCCCAGCGCACAGTACCCAGCAGCCCGGCTTCGCCGCGCGAAGCCTCAAGCTCGAGGTTCTTTCCGTGAGCAGTGTCATCTGGTTTCTCATCTTCTTCATCGGCGCGCTCGTGCTTGCCTACCAGCGCGTCTCCTTGCTGACCGCCACGATCGCATACGGCGGCGCACTGTTCGTATATGCGCTCGCCGGCGACGGCAGCCTGCCGTGGATGATCGTACTGTGGCTCGTGCTCGCTGGGCTCGTGCTGCTCAATATCGACGCGATCCGCATGCGCTTCATCACGCGGCCGTTCTTGCGCACGTATCGCCGCATGCTGCCTTCGATGTCGCAGACAGAGAAGGATGCACTCGAGGCCGGCACGGTATGGTGGGACGGCGAGTTGTTCACTGGCGGGCCCGATTGGGAAAAGCTGCTCTCGGCGGCGACGCCGAAACTGTCGGCAGAAGAGCAGGCGTTTCTCGATGGTCCCTGCGAGGAGCTGTGCCGCATGATCGACGACTGGGAGATCACGCATCGGCGCGCCGATCTTCCGCCGCACATCTGGGACTATTTAAAGACGAAAGGCTTCTTCGCGATGATCATTCCGAAGAAGTACGGCGGGCTCGAGTTCTCCGCCTACGCGCACTCGTGCGTGCTCATCAAGCTGGCCAGCCGCTCGAGCGTCGTGAGCTCGACAGTGGCCGTGCCGAACTCCCTCGGTCCGGCCGAGCTGTTGCTTCATTACGGAACGGAAGAGCAACGCAACTACTACCTGCCTCGGCTCGCGCGCGGCGAGGAGGTCCCGTGCTTCGCGCTTACGGGGCCACGCGCCGGTTCCGATGCGGCTTCGATTCCCGATACAGGAATCGTTTGCCGAGGAATGCACGAAGGACGCGAAGTCATCGGTGTACGCCTCAACTTCTCGAAGCGCTACATCACGCTCGCGCCGATCGCGACAGTGATCGGTCTTGCGTTCAAGCTCTTCGATCCCGATCGACTCCTCGGCGGCGATCGTACGGACTACGGCATCACGTGCGCGCTGATCCCGCGTCAGACCCTAGGCGTAACGATCGGGCGTCGGCACTTTCCGCTGAACGTGCCGTTTCAGAACGGTCCGATTCAGGGCAAGGACGTGTTCGTGCCGCTGGATGCGATCATCGGCGGCGCGAAAATGGCAGGCCAGGGTTGGCGCATGCTCGTCGAACAACTTTCCGTCGGACGCTGCATCTCCCTGCCTTCCAACGCGACCGGCGGTGCGAAGGCGGCGGTCTTCGCCTCCGGCGCCTACGCACGCATTCGGCGTCAGTTCAATCTTCCAGTCGGACAATTCGAAGGCGTCGCGGAAGTGCTCGCTCGCATGGCGGGCCACACCTACATCATGGATGCGGCACGGTCGGTCACGGCGGGCGCGATCGACGGCGGCGAGAAGCCTTCGGTGCCTTCGGCAATGCTCAAGTATCACCTGACCGAGTTCGGCAGAATCATCGCGAACGATGCGATGGACATCCATGGCGGCAAAGGCATCTGCTTGGGACCGAAGAATTATCTGGCGCGCGGCTATCAGGTCGTACCGGTTGCGATTACGGTCGAAGGTGCCAATCTGTTGACGCGCAGCCTCATCATTTTCGGGCAGGGCGCGATTCGCTGCCATCCCTTCGTTCTGCGCGAGATGGAAGCCGCGCGTGAGAAAGACAAGCGGAAAGGTTTGCACGATTTCGACACGGCGCTGTTCGCGCACATCGGATTCACGATCAGTAATGCGGTGCGCTCGCTCGTCATGGCCCTCACGTTGGCGCGCTTCTCGCGCGTACCGGATACCGGGCCCACCCAGCGCTTCTATCAACATATCAATCGCTTCAGCGCTTCGTTCGCATTCGCGACGGATGTCGCGATGCTGACGCTCGGTGGCTATCTCAAGAAGAAGGAGAGCCTCTCTGCCCGTCTCGGCGATGTGCTCTCGTGTATGTATTTGGCCTCGATGGTCTTGAAGCACTACGAGAACCAGGGTCGACAGGAGGAAGACCTGCCGCTCGTCGAATGGGCATGTCGAACGCTGCTGTACCGCGCACAAGAGCAGCTGCACACGTTCTTGCGCAACTTCCCGGTGCGCTTCCTCGCGGCGTTCATGCGGTTCTTCATTTTCCCGCGTGGCCAGACCTACCACGCTCCGAGCGATCGCATCGGTCACAACGTCGTGGAGAGAATCCTGCGCTCGACGATGACGCGCGATCGGTTGACGCATGGCGTGTATCGCACCGTCGAGCCTGGCAGCGCGCTCGGTCAGTTGCACGAAGTGCTAGTCCTTGCTGAGACCGCAGAGCCGCTCGAGAAACGCATCCGTGTGGAAGGCGTGAAGACTGGCCGCGTCACTGCATTGGATCTTCCGGGCCAGATCCAGCAAGCGCTCGCTGCCGGCATCCTCTCGGAAACGGAAGCCGCAACGCTGCGCGAGTACGATCGCCGCGTGATGGAGATCATCCATGTCGATGACTTTGCGCCCGAAGAGCTCGCCGCGGAAGCGATCGAACCTGAAGTGCGTCCGCAGCGAGTGAGCAACGCGTAGTCGACGATCACCTTGATCGTCGTCCTCGCGAAGGCGAGGATCCATCTGGAGCATGCTCGGGGCGAGCGACACGCGTGCATTGTAGAAAGAGAATGCACGGTCCTTTCCAAAGCTAGGATGGATCCTCGCCTTCGCGAGGACGACGACACTTTTGACTGCTTTGCAAGCGCTTCCCGACCTGAAGCTGAAAGCCGATGCCTCCCCGCGCAATCCTGCACGTCGACATGGACGCCTTCTACGCGTCCGTCGAGATGCTCGACGATCCCAGGTTGCGCGGGACACCTCTCATCGTCGGCGGGTTAGGCGGCCGCGGTGTCGTCGCTGCGGCGAGCTATGAGATACGCAAGTTCGGCGTGCATTCCGCGATGCCCATGCGCGAGGCTTTGCGGCGATGCCCTCACGCGGTATGCGTACCGCCTCGCTTCGACCGCTATAAGCGCGTGTCGAATATCGTGTTCGACGTCTTCCGCGAATTCACGCCCGTCGTCGAAGGGCTGTCGCTGGATGAAGCCTTCCTGGATGTCACGCAGAGCCAACGTGCACTCGGATCGGCCGATGCGATCGCGGTCGAGATCAAGAAGCGCATCCTCGCGCGCACCGGATTGACAGCCTCGGTGGGCGTCGCGCCGAACAAGCTCGTCGCGAAGATCGCATCCGATCTGCGTAAACCAGACGGGCTCGTAATCGTGCCGCCGAATGCGGTCACGGACGTGCTCGATCCGCTATCGATCCGCAAGCTCTTCGGCATCGGCAACAAGACGGCTCCCGAGCTCGAGCGAATCGGCATTCGCACACTCAAGGATCTGCGCCTCGCGTCCGATGCGCTTCTCGGGCCCATCTTTGGCCGCTACGTCGCACAGATGAAAGCCCGGGCAGCAGGAATCGACGATCGCCCGGTCATCGCCGATTGGGATGAAAAGCAAATTTCGTCCGAAGAAACCTTCGAGGTCGATATCGCGGCGGCTGCCACGTTGCACGACCATCTCGCTCATCTGGCCGATCGCACCGCCTCACGCCTGCGCGCACAAGAATGGCTCGCCGGCACGGTCCTGGTGAAGATCCGCCGCCAAGATTTCAGGACGTACACGCGACAAACCCGCATCCAACCGCCGACCCAGCAAACGCGTCCGATCTTGGAAGCCGCAGCGCGTCTGCTGAACGATTGGCGCGAAGAGCACCCGCAGGCAGCCGTGCGCCTGCTCGGTGTTGCTGCTCGCGATCTCACCAGCGTTCCGCAATTGGACCTGTTCGCATCGCCCGATCGCGAACGCGAGCGACACCTCGACGCAACGATCGACGACATACGAGCGAAGTTCGGCAAAGAAGCACTCAGTCGGGCGAGCACGCTGCGCGTTCGGCCCAAGTGAAGTGACAAGGTGACAGCGTGACGGAGTGACGAAGTCAGAACGACTCTGGCCGGCGTTCGTTTTGGTGCTCTTGTAGAAGACCTGCTTCGATTGATGCGCGAGCGTATGCCGAACCTGCAGATCCTCTGACTTCGTCACTCCGTCACCTCGTCACTTTGTCACTTTGTCACTTTGTCACTTCGTCACTTCGTCACTTGAGTTCGGCGGCAATGAGCTGCATTCCCAACAACTGCGTGGTCGCGAGGCGAACTGAATCGCCCGCTTGCACGAAGGCGAGCAGGTCCGGCCAGAAGCACGGATTGGTCGGCCAGCGGGGCGCTAGAAGATTGGGATGCTCCATTGCGATGCGGCGCAATTGCCACAGAGGCGTGCTCGCCAACGCTGCGCGAACGGCATCGTGCATCCCGTAAAGAACGCGCGCAGCGAGGCCGTTCGTGATCGCAATGTGCCACGCCTGCAGCAACACGGTTTCGCAGAAAGCGCTTTCGAGAGAACCGGCTGTCGATGCGTACTTCTCGAGGATTCCGGAGCGCTCGCAGGCGCACGCCGCCCGCCAGAAACGAGCGTCATCAAAGCGCACCGTATAGATCGCGTAGGGCGTGGCGGCGAGTCGAGCGCGGTGCTCGGCAGACAGGCGCGCCAGCGATTCCTGAACCTTGGGCGCAAAGAATTCGATCTGCGCGCATGGGCCCGGCGCGCGTGATGCGACCAGCTCCAGATAATCAGCATTGAGGCCGTGGACTTGCGAGAGAAGGTCCGAGCGAAGGACCGGAGGGTCGATGCGGCCAGGATCGATACAGGCGGGGTTGTCATGACCCGCGATAGCTGTCGAGATCATCATGAGTGCTTCCTTGCACGATTGAGCTTCGGGAAGAATATAGGGGACTTCCCGACGCGGTCAATTTCGCGCACACTACATCGGCGGCACGAGAGCGCCGCTCGCAACGCACGGAATGCGTTCGCAGAACGATTCACTTACGGACAGGGAGCACGTCCATGCACATCAGTAACGAACGTTATTTCGACGACCGCCAGCGTCACGATCTTGCGCTACGGATGATTCGGCACGAAGCGCGCACCTGCACGATTCGCCTGTGCACGGGCCTGACGGATGATCGCATTCGGCGGCTGTATCAAACTTACGCGACGCACATGCCGACTGTACCGATGCGTAGACATCGCGGCAAATCACCGCGACAGATCGCGTTCTTCACGCGTAATCCGCGCGTTCAGTTCGAAGCTTCGTTGCTCGCGAGCGTCTTCATCGCCTTCGGCCTGGTTCGGGAGACATGCCCGTCCAATGCGAATGCGCTGCGCTATGGCGCGTTGTTCTGCGATGCGTACGAAACGCATCTTCAGCTGTGCCGCTCGAGCGGAGTGTCATTCGAGCACGCATGGTTCTTGCTGCATCTGCTGGTGCGCAACAGCGGACTCGGCACGCTTCGTTGTCGCCGCTGCGGCGGACATTTCTTGCACGATCGCACCACCGTGCTCAACCGAGGCTGCCCTTCATGCAAGCTGAAGGAAATGACCCGACGTGCTTCGCGGCGCAAGCCCGCGATCGCTCGAGATCCGCGCCGTGTCGCGCCGCGCCGCGAGTCCCCTACACCACCGGCTCTTACCGCACACTGCTAGACTGCGTGCATGAGGGCTTCGCGCTTCAACGCCAACCTGCTCTCCGGCAGCTACATCGATCGCCTTGCGCACTGGCGCAAGGACGACGCGCGTGTACGCGCCGCGCTCGAGGATCCGAACAGCATCTTCGTCCCGGTCTGGCGCAACCAGAATCTCGTGCGCGGGCGCCAGGGTGCCTTGAGCGCGCTGCTGGTGTCGGATGTGCGCCGAATGGTCGAGATCGACCTCGGCGAGGTCGTCTTGCTCGGCGAGTTCGAGCACCACGCGTGCTTTGCCGTCTCCCTGACGACGCCCGAGCTGCCGTCGCTCGATGAGGGTGTGGAGGCGCGCGATCTGCGCACCATCGCGGGCGAGCTTCCGGCACACGAGGCCGGTTTGCTTGCCTATGCCCGCGCGATGATTCATTGGCGCGAACGCCATCGCTTCTGCGGCCGCTGCGGATCCGCAATGCGCTCGCTGCAGGCAGGTCACGTACAGCAATGCAGCAATCCCGAGTGCGCATTGCAGGTCTTCCCACGCATCGACCCCGCCATCATCGTCCTCATTACGGACGGAGAGCGCGCGTTGCTCGGCCGCCAAGCGAGCTGGCCGCCGGGTCGGTACTCGACGATCGCAGGGTTCGTCGAGCCTGGTGAGAGTCTCGAGGACGCAGTGGTCCGCGAAGTACACGAAGAGACTGGAATCGAAGTCGATGCCGTGGAGTATCACTCCTCCCAGCCTTGGCCGTTCCCGTCGTCCTTGATGCTCGGGTTTGTCGCGCAAGCCCGGACGAGTGAGATCCACTTGTCCGACGCCGAGTTGGAGGATGCGCGTTGGCTCACTCGCGCGCAGATCGCGGCTGGCGAAATCCGATTACCGCTCAATCACTCCATCTCCTTTCGGCTGATCGAGGACTGGTACAACTCGGGTGCGAGCGTCCCGCTCCGGGAGGAATCTCGGGTGCGGTTGTAGCTTCGGCCGGCGGCGCGGTGCCGCAGTCGCCCGAGCGCTAGAAGCCTCGTGACTCCGCCCGCTCGGCTGGTCACAATCGGCCCTTTCAACGATTGCGCTCACGCTACGTTCAGCAACGTAGTGCATCCTCTTTCTTCGACCTGCGTAAACCTACATCGCCCGCATGTGCCTGCTCGTTCTAGCCTGGAAACTGCATCCTAAGTATCGCCTCGTCCTCGCAGGGAACCGCGACGAGTTCCATGACCGTGCCGCCGCGCCGCTCAATTGGTGGCAGGACGATCCGCGCATTCTCGCCGGTAAGGACTTGAAGGCCGGCGGGACGTGGCTGGGTGTTGCCCGATCGGGCCGGTTCGGCATCGTGACAAACTATCGAGACCTACAGGCACCCGTCGAGGGCGCCCCGTCGCGGGGCCTGCTCGTCCCACGATTCCTGACCGGTGCGACCTCGCCGAAGGAATTTCTCGACGACCTGAGAGGTGCCGCACCTCGCTATTCCGGCTTCAACCTTCTTGTCGGCGGCTCGCGTGCGCTGTACTACTTTTCGAACCGAGGTCCCAACGCGCCACAAGCCTTGGCGCCTGGTATCTATGGACTGAGTAATCACACTCTCGATACACCCTGGCCCAAGCTCGCGCGCACCCGCGCACGGTTCGAAGCGGCCCTTCGCGAGGTGGATCTTTCGCCTGAAACCTTGTTTGGCATCCTCGCTGACCGCGATCCCGCGGCTGACGACGAGTTGCCATCGACCGGCTTGCCACAAGAATGGGAGCGCGTCGTCTCCGCGCCTTTCATCCTCAACGAGCGCTATGGCACGCGCTGCTCGAGCGTGCTCCTCGTCGAACGAAACGGCCGCACGGTGCTGCAGGAGCGGCGCTTCGATCTAGCGGGTGTACAAACAGGCACATCGCGATTCGAGTTCACGAGCACGGAAGTCCCCGAGGTATGGTTCGAGGCGGAAGATCCGGACGAAGCGATCGCAACCGACACTTCGTTCGATTCATCGCCGGAGTAGACCCTCGTGCAGCGGGCCGATCGACCAGGTCGTTCGCTGCGAGGAATCGCCGGATTCATTTGTCTATCTATCGCGCTGGCCATCGCCCAGCCCGCGCTTGCCCGTGTTCAGATCGATATCCCGGACGTGACCCCGGCCGTCGAAACGAACATTCGTGCGTTCTTGAGTCTCACGCGATACGCAGATCGTGAGGTATCGCCTGAGACGATGTCGCGCCTGCAACGGCGGATCGTCGCCGAGACGCGCGAGGCGCTCGCGCCCCTCGGCTACTACGAGCCGGAAATCACGTTCGATGTCGCGCAGCAAGACGAGAGCTGGACCGTGACGATTCACGTGCGACCCGGCCGCCCGGTACGCCTCTCGGAAGTCGATATCAGGGTGACCGGCCCGGGCGCGGACATTCGCGCGCTTCGCGAAATCATCGAGGCGCAAGAGCTCAAGCCTGGGCTCCGTCTGAATCACGGCACGTTCGAACGCGTTAAAGGCAATCTGCTGCGCGCAGCGAAGAATCAGGGCTACCTCGATGCGCGGCTCACCGAAAGCGAGCTCCTGATCAATCGCACCGAGCGTCGCGCCACCGCCACCATCGTGCTCGAGACCGGCGAGCGCTTTACGTACGGCGAGATCACGATTGCGCAGGATGTGATCAACGATGAATCCATGCGGCGCATGTTGAGGATGAGAGAGGGCGATCCCTACACACTCGACTCGATGCTGCGAACGCAGTACGTACTCGATGACAGCCTGTACTTCTCGACCGTAGACATCGAAAGCGGCGAACCTGATCGGACGGCACGAACCGTTCCGGTGACGATCACTGCGGAGCCCAACAAGAAGCATCGCTTCGCGACGAGCGTAGGTTACGGCACGGACACACGGGTTCGCGGACGCTTCACCTGGGACAATCGTCGCGTGAATGAATGGGGGCATCGCGCCAAAGTCGAGCTCATCGGCTCATCGGTGCTCAAACAGATCGGCGGGCGCTATGTGATCCCGGTGATGGACGTCGCGCTCGAGAAGCTCGAATTCACCGCTGCGATCACCGAAGAAGAGCGCGGCGATACGTTGAGCGAACGCCAAGAGATCGGTGCCGGGCTCACCGAAGCGCTCGGACGCTGGCAACGCGTGTTGTTCTTGCGGCTGTCGAACGAACGAACATCGACTCGAGAGATCGATCCAGTGACGAACTTGCCGACCGGGGGATTTATCCGTCAGGAGGACTTCTATCTGATTCCGGGGATCAGCTACTCGACGCTTCCGAGTTACATCGTCGGCGGACGCGTTCGTCCCTACTATTTCTACGCCGAGCTGCGCGGCTCACCGAGCACACTGGGCTCGGACGCCTCCTTCATCCAGCTACGCTTGCTCGCCGAGCGTTACTTCGATTTATCCGATCTATGGCACCTGCATCTGCGAGGAGAGTTCGGCGCGAGCCGCGTGGCAGACTTCTCCGAGCTCCCCGCCTCGCAGCGCTTTTTCGCAGGCGGCGAGCGCAGCGTGCGCGGTTTCGGTTTGAACGAGTTGTCTCCGGAAGTCGCGGGTCAGAGAGTCGGCGGGCGTCACCTTGCAACTGGCACGATCGAAGTCGTACGGGATCTGCCTCGAAACTTCGGCATCGCCGCCTTCTACGATATCGGTAACGCCTTCGATGAGTTCTCGGATCTGGAGCTCGAATACTCGGTCGGACTCGGTGTGCGCTATCGCATCGCCGTCGCGAGCTTCGGCGTCGACGTCGCGCAAGCACTGTCCGAGTCGGGGCGCAGTCCGCGCCTGCACTTGTATATCTCGACTCAGTTCTAGATGCGCAAGCGGATACTCATCGGCGTTGCGCTGCTCCTGCTTCTGCCGATCGTGGCAGTGGCGCTGCTCTTGTACACGCCACTCGGCGTCTCGCTCGTGGCGAACCAACTCAATCGACTGGAGCGCATCGGCGTTCGCATCGAAGGCGTGAGCGGCTCGTTCGCGGGCCCGCTGACCGTCACGCGGTTCGAGCTGAACCATCCGCGCGTGTACGTCGTTGCACACGACATTCACATCGATCCGCAAATGCGCGGTCTGCTCCTGCAGACGATTCGGACAGGATCGTTCACGGCGCGCGATGTCGAGGTGCGGCTGCGTGAAGCCGATATGCCTCCCCCGGATCGGCCACCGCGCTTCTTGCCACCCTTCGTTCGGATAGATGTTCGAGGCGCGCGGATCAGCAACGTCCGATATGTGCATGTCGATGGCAAGACGGTCGAGGCCAACGAGATTCGAGGGCGCGTCACGATTCGCTCGGATCGGCTGCGAGTGCGCCGCTTCGTCGTAGACGCGGATCGGTTCGCTGCGACGGGCTCGCTGCGCTTGACCGCAGCGCGGCCGCTTGGCATCGCGCTCGAGACGCAAGGTACTTTCGAGCTGCAGCCCGATCTCACGGTCGCATTGCGAGCGAAGCTTGGCGGCGATCTCGATCGGATGACGATCGAAGGCACGGTGGAGGAACCGAATCAGATCGCTGCGAACGGCATTTTCGTGCGCGAGGAGACGGACTGGCAGCTTACCGGCAAGGTGAGCTCGCCTTCCTTCACGCTCGACCCGTGGCTGGAGAATCCAGCGCTATCGTTCGCCGCGATCGCACTCGATGTGGAGGTGGAACGCGAAGGGATCCGCGCATCCGGGCAGTTCAGCATTCCAGAGTGGGACCTCGACTCGATTGGCGTCGACGCGCGCGGCTCGTTTTCGGATCGAGTGCTCCAGATCGACTCCAGCAATTTCACGCTTCCTGCTTCGCCCGCACGTGTATCGGCGAACGGTGCGCTCACATTCGGAAACGATAGGCCGCATCTCGATCTCATCGCACGGTGGACGGATCTGCAATGGCCCTTGCGCGAGGAACCGCTCGTGCACAGCTCGCTTGGAGAGGCAGAGCTGCGCGGCATTCTCCCCTACGATTTTGTCGTGCGCGCGCAGATCGATGGGCCCAACATTCCGACGACTGAAGGCACTGCCGATGGCGTGTTGAACAAAGAGTCGCTCGCCATCTCGAAGTACGAGCTCGCCGCTCTGGACGGTCGCGCCACCGGCAGCGCCACGCTCGAGTTCGCGCAGCCACGCCGCTGGACTGTCGCCACCGATGCGCGCGATGTAGATGTCGGTGCCATGTTCGAGAGATTTCCAGGGCGCATCAGCTTCAAAGCCGATGCATCCGGCACAGGTCTCGACAAGCAGGCAGCCTTCGACCTCACGCTAGCGGATGTGCGGGGCATGCTTCGCGATCAGCCGTTACGCGGCTCAGGAGCTATTGCGCGGAATGCAGATCGATGGGACTTGCGCGATGTGCACGTCGCGCTCGGGGCGGCGAAGCTCGACTTACAAGCACAGCTTGCGAACACGATCGATGCGCAATGGAGCTTCAGTACGCGATCGCTCGATCGACTGATACCTGGCGCAGCCGGCACGCTTACATCCTCGGGCGTCCTGCGAGGCGATAAACGTGCGCCATACATCTTAGCGGACGTGAACGGCGGAGACTTGCGCTACGGCGAGTGGTCAGCCGAGACGCTCGCGATCGAAGCGGATCTCGATGCCACGAACTCGCGGGTGTCTCGCTTGTTCATCAATGCTCGCCGATTCGGTCGCGGCGCGCAGGTGCTCGATTCATTGCACGTCCGCGGAGATGGTACGGCGCTCGAGCATCGGATCGCGATCGATGCCATCGGTGTCGCCGAGCGCACCGATGTCGCCCCGCGTGCCGAGATGCAGCTCGCGGGTAAGTACGATCAGCAAACGTGGACTGGGACGATCGCATCCGCGCAGCTCGTCCGCGGGCATCCCGCTCAGAAGCTCACGATCGTAGAGCCAGCGTCGCTCGTGATGGGTATCGATCGAGCGTCCTTGAGCAATTTCTGCTTGGCCATCGCCGCCGGTCGCCTCTGCGCCGGCGGGCAATGGGAACAGGGCGGCCAGTGGGAAGCCACTGTGTCGGGCTACGAAATTCCGCTTGCGACCGTATTGCCATCGACGAACGTCGAAGTCGAGTATGCAGGCCGCATCGAAGGCAGTGCACGAGCGTTCGGTAGCCCGCAGCAACCCTGGCAGGGCGAAGCAGGCATGAAGATCAGCGACGCCGCGATCATTTATCGTCCGCCAGGCGCCGAGTCCGAGACATTGAATCTCGGCACGGGCGGCATGCATTTGGTTGCGATACCCGAACGCATCACCTTGTCCTTCGGCGTGCAGGCGTTCACCGATACGTTCTTGCATACGAACCTGCAGCTCGATCGCGATGGCAGCAATGACCTCTCGCAGTTGCCGCTCTCGGGCGATGTGCGTGCTCGCGCAGCCGATGCGAACCTCTTGCCGCTCGTGTTTCCGGAGGTCGATCGCGCCGCGGGCCTGCTGACGGGGACCGGGCGACTTGCGGGCACGCTGGCGCGTCCGGAGATCAACGGTCGAATCGAGCTCTCCGATGCCGAGCTCGATTCTTACCGGGCAAACTTTGCTTTACGAGACCTCGATCTGGTCGCGTTGCTCGACGGTCCGCGACTCGAGTTTCAAGGCACGGGTAATGCTGGAGAAGGTCGCCTCCAGGTCGATGGAAATCTCGCGTGGCGCAATGGGGCATCGACGGGGGAAATGCGGCTGCGTGGGAACGATCTACTCATCGCGGATCTGCCGGAATACCGCATCATCGCCTCGCCAGATCTGAGGTTCGAGATCAACGACAACACGATGCGCGTGCGCGGCGACGTCGCGATCCCGAGCGCGCGCATACAACCTGCTCGTCTCTCCGGTGCGGTCGGCCCATCGAGCGATGCCCGCTATGTCGGTGAGCATCCCGCCGAGCGAGACGGCCGTTTCACCGTACAAAGTGAAGTGAGAGTACTGATGGGCGAGGATGTGCGCGTGAATGCGTTCGGCCTGCAGGCGCGGATCCAAGGCGCAGTCACGACCAATATCCGCACCGGCGCTGCGAATACGGGTCAAGGCGAGCTGCGGATTGCGGAAGGGCGTTACGAAGCGTACGGACAAGAGCTCGAGATCACCCGCGGGCAGCTGCTCTTCAACAACGCCCCGCTCGAAGATCCTGGCCTCGACATCGAGGCTCGACGTCGCATCGAGACGGTCACGGTCGGCCTGAATGTCCGCGGCACGCTGCAAGAACCGCGGCTCACGTTCTTCTCCGATCCGTCTATGCCGCAAACGCAGATCGCCTCCTATCTGCTCGTGGGTAAGCCGCTCAACGCTTCGGCCGCGGGCGATGCCAACACGTTGAGCTCTCCGAGCGACACCTTGGCATTACAGGGCGGCGGCTTTCTCGCCTCGCAGATCGGCCGGCGCCTCGGCATCGAGGAGGTCGGAGTCGAGAACTACATCAATGCATCGGGTGAAGCGAATCCGTCACTCGTGCTCGGGAAGTTTCTCTCGCCGCGCTTGTTCATCAGCTACGGCATCTCTCTCACCGAGTCGATCAACACGCTCAAGCTGCGCTACACGATCAGCGATCGTTGGGTATTCAGGACGGAGTCGGGCGAGGCGCAGAGCGCGGATCTGGAGTACACCATCGAGCGCTGAGTGCGAGTGATGGAAGTGATACAGGTGATGAATGTGATGTAGGTCAGAAGCGCGCTTCGTGCGCTCTTCTCTGGTCTCCATCACTTACGTCACTCCCATTACTTACATGACAGTTCAATCGAACTCAGTTTGCATCGCCCGATTGCGGTGGTGCTCATACATCCGCCGGATCTGCGCTTCCGTCGTTCGGCCTGTCGAAAGCCCGGGGAGTTTATCGAGATCGAAGAATCGCACGTCCGTTGTCTCATAGCTGCCGCGCGCTTCGCCGCCCGTAATGTCGCAGATGAAGAACATCTTCCAGACGTGGAATAGATAGGCTGGATGATTGTGCTTGTTGCGATCGAAGACGGCCGCGAGCTTGACGGCGCGCGCGGTGAAACCGGACTCCTGTTCGATCTCCTTCTCCACCGCATGCGAGGGCGTATCGTTCACGTCCGCCCATCCGCCAGGGAGTGTCCATTTGTCATCGATGCGTTCTCGGACAAGCAACACTTGCCCTTCGCGAAAGCAGGCCCCTCGCACATCGACCTTGGGTGTCGCGTAGCCATCCTCGATGAACCAGGCCGCGTGCAATTGTTGCGTTGTCTGCGAGGATTCCAGCGAGAGTAGACGCGCCGCGAGATCCGCGACTTCTCGATAGCGCTCGCGATCGTATTCCTCTTGGCAAAAATGCAGTCCTGTCTGCGATAGGGCGAGCAGGCGCCGAGCGATCTCGAGAGTGGTAGCCATGTGAGGTGACGGTGACAGTGACGGACAAGAAGGTACGCGGTTCTGCGACTGAGCACCAACGCACGACACGCGGAGATGTTCGCGTTGTCGGATCGGTTGCTGAGTGGGTGTAGTGCCGGAGTCGTGGGATAGCTGCGCCTTCTCGTAACGACAGCAGAGTCTGTAATCTGTCATCCCCTGTGACCACCCAACCTCCAACCTCCTCGCTCGATCTGCGCGGGCTTGCGTCTGCAGCCGGCGCTTTCTTCATTTGGGGCCTCTTGCCGCTTTACTTGAAAGCGCTCGAGCGGGTGCCCGTCTTGCAGGTCACCGCGCACCGTCTCGTTTGGGGGTGTTTGTTCGCACTCGGCTGGCTGCTGCTCCGACGCGAGCTCAGTGGCGTGCGCGAGGCGCTTTCGACTCCAGGAGTCCGTTGGCGATTGGTAACGAGCGCCGCGCTCATCAGTGCGAACTGGACGACCTATATTTACGGCATCGCCACCGAACGTGTCGTCGAAACGAGCCTCGGGTACTTCATCAATCCCCTGCTGAACGTCGTGCTGGGCGTAGTCGTACTGCGGGAGCGGCTGAATCCCGTGCAATGGACAGCCGTCGCCATTGCAGCGGCCGGCGTGAGCTATCTCACGTGGAGCGCCGGACACCCACCCTGGATCGCACTCACGCTCGCGTTCACGTTCGGGCTCTATGGACTCGTTCGCAAGGTCGTGCGCGTCGATGCGCTCGCGGGCTTCGCGAGTGAGACCCTCTTGCTGCTGCCGATCGGACTCGCTTATCTCATTTGGTGCGAGATCGCGGGACGCGGGACGCTGGGTCACGAGGGCTTCACGATGGACTTCCTCTTGATTCTCGGCGGTCCACTGACGGCGATCCCACTCGTATTGTTCGCCTTTGGCGCACGGCGCATTCCCTATTCCACCGTCGGCCTGCTGCAGTACATCGGTCCTACGATGCAGCTCCTCCTCGCGGTGCTCGTGTTCCGCGAACCGTTCGCTGGACCGCGCGTGATCGGCTTCAGCCTCATTTGGACCGCACTCGCGATCTATGCAGCGGATGGGGTGTGGCGAGCGCGACGGATGGCGTAAGGGCAATCGGGTAACTGGTTTGTTGGGTACTGGGTGATCGGGTTACTGGCCAGAGACGTGTTCGCTCTTACTTCTGGCCAGTACCCCGCACCCAATCACCCAGTACCCAGAATCCCATTGACACCTACTGCATAATTATGCACAGTACGCGCGTTTTTATGCATAGCTTCTTCGACCGCAGCCTGTAGCCCGCACCTCGTAGCCCATTCACATGTCCGCCGAAATCCACCAGTCCGTCTCCAGACGTGCCGCGATTCTGCGCATCTTGCGCGAATCGACCGTGCGCAATCAGGACGAGCTCGTGAAGGTTCTGCGTAAGCATGGGTTCGATGCGACGCAGTCGAGCGTGAGCCGCGACTTGCGCGAGCTCGGTGTTGCCAAGGCGGGTGATCACTACATCGTCCCCGATGCGTCCCTCGCCACCAATCACTTCGAGGCCATCGCGAACTTCGTCGTAGATGTCCGCACGGCAGGGTCGTCGCTCACGGTTCTCAAGACCACTACTGGCACAGCCCAGAGCGTTGCCGTCGCGATCGACAAATCCAACTGGCCCGAGGTCGTCGGCACGATCTCGGGCGACGATACGATTTTTCTTGCGACCGAGGATGGCCGCGCTCAACGCAAGCTCGTGGATCGCTTGCGCGAAATCTTCCCGAGAATCGAGAAGGGGATAGCGGATAGGCGATAGCGGATAGTCGATCGGACTTCCGTAGCCTTCCTAGATCTAGCTATCCCCTATCCCCTATCCCCTATCAACTTCTTCTACCCATGACCGATACCCTTCCATCCGGCAACGATCCCATTCTTCTCGCATTCTCAGGCGGCTTGGACACCTCGTTCCTCGTGCCGTGGCTGAGTGCGACATATGGTTGTCCCATCGTCACCGTCACCGTGGATACGGGGGGTATCGATGCGGATGCCGCCAAGGTGCTCGCCAAGCGCTCGCGGGAGCTCGGCGCGCAGGATCATATTCAGATCGATGCGCGCGAGGCCTACTTCGATCAGGTGATCAAGTATTTGATCATCGGCAACGTGAAGCGTGGGCAGATGTATCCGTTGTGCGTGGGTGCAGAACGCGTCATGCAGGCGCAAACCATTGCGGAATACGCGCGCAAGATCGGCACGAAGGTCGTTGCGCACGGCTGCACGGCTGCAGGCAACGATCAGGTCCGCTTCGAAGTGGCACTGCGCACGCTCGCGCCCGAGCTCACTATTCTTGCGCCCGTTCGCGACAAGGCATTCAAGCGTCCCGAGCAGTTGAAGTACCTCGAGGACAAGAAGCTTCCTATTCCGCCCTATGGTGCCGCTTACTCGATCAATCGCGGGCTCTGGGGCGTCACGATCGGTGGCAAGGAAACGCTCACCTCCGAAGGCAGCATCCCCGAGCACGCATGGGTGCTTTCGAAAACGGCGTTCACGAATCCTCAGCCCGCGGAGTCGCACACCATCGGCTTCGAGCGAGGCGTGCCTGTCAGTCTCGACGGCGTGAAGCACGATGCCGTCAGCATCATCGAGCAGCTCGAAACCATTGGCGCAAAGTTCGGCGTGGGTCGTGGGATTCACTTGGGCGATACGATCATCGGCACGAAGGGTCGCGTTGCGTTCGAAGCGCCCGCAGCCGAAGTCCTGCTCAGCGCACATCGCGAGTTGGAGAAGCTCGTGATGACCGGTCGACAACAACGCATCAAGGAGATGCTCTCCGGTCCGTACGGAGATCTCGTGCACGAGGGGCAGCATCTCGACCCCGTGTGTCGCGACATCGAAGCGCTGTTCGTTGCATCGCAAGCGCGCGTCACGGGCGAAGTGAAGGTGCTGTATCGTCCTGGCAATGCCTTCGTGGAAGGCGTCACCTCGCCGTATTCGATCATGGCAGCCTCGAAAGGTGTCTATGGCGAGGCCGCCGGCGAGTGGACCGCCGCGGATGCGCTCGGCTTCTCGAAGATGGTCGGTCTGCCGGGCATGTTCTGGGCTCGAGCCGGCAAGCAGTAATCTTTCATTCTGACTTCGTCACTCCGTCACATCGTCACTCAACATGAAGACCGTCGTCGTCGACAAGATTGCATCCATCACTCAGGCGCTGAACCTGAGCCGTGAGCTGCGCGTCGCCACCACCGATATTCCTTGCGATGAGGGCGTGGTGCTCGTTGCAGAGGTCTTGAACAACAAATCCACCTACAACACGCTCGAGCTCACGAGCGGGCGCATGGCGAAGGTGTCGAAAGGCGACATCATCGTCGGTGCGCTCGGCCATCGTCAGGCGCTGTTCGGCTACTCAGGGCATCTGCCAACGTCCGTCAAGGAAGGCGATGTCATCCAAGTGCTCAATATCGGCGGCGTGCTCGGTGTGGTCGACTCCGTGAATCCAGAGAAAGGCCGACCGTTCGATGCACGCGTGATCGGCGTCGTGCTGCAATTCCCTTATCTGGGCGAACGCATCGGCGTGCCCGCGCGGGTGGGTTACCAGCGGCTTAACTTCGATGCTTCTTTGAACACGCGCGGCGTACCCGTCGTGGCGCTCGCGGGCACGTGCATGGAAGCGGGCAAGACTGCGGCTGCGTGCGCGATCGTCGCGCGCATGCGTCATCGTGGATTGAACGTGCACGCATTCAAAGCGACCGGCGTTTCGCTCCGTCGCGACATTCTTGCGATGGAAGACGCGGGTGCCCGTCGCAGCATGATCTTCACTGACTTGGGCGTCGTGACGACGACGGCGAAGAACGGGCCTGCGATCACGCGCGCGCTGTTGAGCGAGATGTCTCAAGGAGAACCCGACGTCGTCGTGTTCGAGCTCGGCGACGGCATCCTCGGCGCGTATGGGGTCGAGGCGATTCTGTCGGCGCCGGATATTCGGTCCGCGCTCACGTCCGTCGTGTTATCTGCGAACGATCCTGTTGCGGCATGGGGCGGCGTCAAGCTACTGCGCGAGCGCTTCGGCATCGAACCTGCAGTCGTGACCGGCCCTGCGACCGACAATGCCGTCGGTGTGAACATCATTCGCGACCAGTTCGGAGTACCGGCGTTCAACGCGATCACCGATGGGGCTGCGCTTGCCGACCGTGTGATCGAATCCGTCGGCCTCAGCAACAAAGCCGCCGCGGAGGATTCGGAATGACGGCGAAAGTCCCGACAATCGTGCTCGGCGGCACCGGCTACGTCGCGGGCGAGCTGTTGCGCTTGATCGCAGGTCATCCGCATCTCGAGCTCAAGGCGGTGCTGTCGGACAGCCAACCGGGTGAGCTCGTCGCGAAGTCATTTGCTCATCTGGCGCCTATCTATCCAGAGCTCACGTTCTCGAGCTTGGAGTCGATCACGAAGCTCATCGCCGAGCTTCCCGATGCAGCAGTCGTATCTGCAGCCCCGCACGGCGTCGCCGCGAAACTGATCGATGATCTCCTCGCCGCGTCCGAGAAGGCGGGCACGCGGTTGCGCGTATTCGACATCTCCGCCGACTATCGTTACACGAGCGCAAGTGCGTATGAGGCGGTCTATCGACATGCCCATGGCGCGCCGGCTCGCATTCCACAGTTCACGTGCGCCGTGCCCGAGCATCTCGACAAACTAGAGACGCAACACGTCGCACATCCGGGATGCTTTGCCACGGCGGTGTTGCTCGCAAGCGTGCCGCTGCTCAAGCTCGATTTGATCGAGCCCCGCTTGTATGTCGTGGGTATCACCGGCAGCACCGGCGCGGGCCGTACGCCGGCAGCGGGCACGCATCATCCGCAGCGGCACAGCGATCTGTACTCGTACAATCCGTTGTCGCATCGGCACACGCCCGAGATCATGGCCCTCGCTACGGCTGCCTCCAGCGTCGAAGCCGAGTTCAATTTCGTGCCGCACTCGGGACCGTACGCGCGCGGCATTCACGTCACCGTGCAAGCACACGCTCGACGGGCCGTGAAGACGCCGGAGCTGTTGGAGCAGCTGGTTGCGTTCTACCGCGGCAGACCGTTCGTGCGCGTGAGCGCCACGTTGCCGCACGTCAAAGATGTCGCGAGCAGCAACTACTCGTTCGTAAGCGGCGTTGCGAGCGGCACGACGATCGCCGTCATGTGCGTCGTAGACAATCTCGTGAAGGGCGCCGCGGGAGGCGCGCTTCAGTGGTTGAATCGGGCGTATGGATTCGACGAGACCGCAGGTCTGAGCGCGCCCGCGCCGGGCTGGACATGATGGACAGGGTAATTCGCGACTCGCGCGTCGTGACTCGTCAGAGTCATCACACCTTCTTACGACCCGCGAATCACGAATCACGAGTCACTGGATTGCATCGATGAACAAAATCGCCCCTGACAACGTCACTTCGATCAATCGCGCACTGCCCGATCATCTGGCGCCGGTGTTCGCGCAATTTCCGCTCGAGGTCGCTGACGCAACAGGCGTGTATCTGCACACACCGGGCGGTCGTCGCGTGCTCGATCTGTATGGGGGACATGCGGTCGCAGCACTCGGCTACGGTCATCCGCGCTGGGTCGAAGCGCTCACCTCACAAGCACGTTCGTTGTGCTTTCAGAGCAATGCCGTACCGCTCGATGTGCGCCGCCGCGCCGCCACGAAGCTTGCGGAGTTCTGCGGATTGGGACTCGACACTGTTTTCTTCGTGAACTCCGGCGCCGAGGCCAACGAGAATGCTTTGAAGCTCGCCTGCAAAATGACAGGCGGCACGAAAGTGATCGCGGTGGAAGGCAGCTTTCACGGCCGAACGGCCGCGGCGGGGGCGGTGACTTGGGGCGCAGAGAAGAAGTGGTACGGCTTTCCCAAGAAGCCTTTCGATGTCACTTTCATCAAGCCGACAGACATCGACAAGCTTGGAACGCTCATCGACGATCAAACCGCGGCCGTCATCGTCGAGCCGATCCAAGGCGTCGCGGGCGCGGTCGATCTACCGAAAGCATTTCTTGAGGCACTGCGCTTCCGCTGCAGCGAGAACGGCTCCATTCTCATCTTCGATGAAGTGCAGTGTGGTGTCGCGCGTACCGGTTACCCATTCGCGGCCAACATGTATGGCGTCACGCCAGACATCCTCACGACGGCCAAGGCACTCGGCGCAGGCTTCCCGGTCTCCGCGATGATGGTTGCAGATCATGTTGCGCCATATCTCAAGACCGACTCGCTCGGCACGACGTTCGGTGGCGGACCGATGGCGTGCGCCATCGTAGAAGCCGTGCTCGATATCATCGAATCGGAGAAGCTGCTCGATAACGTGCGTCAGCGTTCGGCCGAGATCCGACAGAAGTGCATCGTGGGGCCCGTGACGGGCACGCAAGGCGCAGGCCTGCTGTTGGGACTACGCACGACACGCCCCGCGAAAGACATCCAAGCGGAACTGCTGAAACTCGGCATCCTCACTGGCACGAGTGCCGACCCGAACGTCCTTCGCATCCTCGCTCCGTTCGTGCTCGAAAGTGAGCACGTCGAGCAGCTTCGGGATGCGCTAGCGCGGATTCCTAAGTGACGAGGTGACGACGTGACGAAAGTCAGATTCGCCATGCGCACCCAAACATCCTCACTGAATTATGTGGATTGAGATAACAAACCCTGCTCTGACCTCGTCACTTTGTCACCTCATCACTTCGTCACTCAACCTATGAACCGCTTCCTCGATCTCTCCGACCTTCCGCGCGAGCAGGTGAAAGATCTGCTGGGATTGGCTTCGCGTTTGCAGCAACACCCGCAACCGCAGGCGCTTGCAGGCAAGGTGCTCGGGCTGTTGTTCCTGAATCCTTCGTTGCGCACGCTCGCCTCGTTTCAGAGCGCGATGATGCGTCTCGGCGGCACCGCCGTGGTGATCACGCCGGGACAAGGCACGTGGCAGATGGAAACGCGCTCTGGCGCGATCATGAACGGCGCGGCTGCGGAACATGTGCGCGAAGCAGTGCCGGTGCTCGCGTCCTATTGCGATGCCATGGGTATTCGCATGTTTGCGGAAGGACGCAACCTCGCCGCGGATCTCGCCGAAACAGGTTTTCGCATGATGGCGGACCTTTGCGACAAACCGCTCGTCAACATGGAATCTGCGGTGAGTCACCCATGCCAGGCGCTCGCGGATTGGCACACGATGGATGAACTGCGCGTGCCTGAACGGGGCAAGTTCGTTCTGAGTTGGGCCAATCATCCTCGCGCCCTGCCGCTCGCAGTGCCCTCATCAACCGTGCACATGGCAGCGATGCGTGGAATGGAAGTCGTTGTGCTGCGTCCCGAAGGCTTCGCGTTGCCCGAACCGATCATGGATAAGGCTCATCAAGCGGCCCGCGCGTCAGGCGGATCGGTGAGAGAAACCACCGATCGCACTGAAGCGCTCGAGGGCGCGCACGTCTTGTACGCCAAAGAGTGGGGCTCGCCCCAGCATTACGGCGACAACGAAGCAGACGCACGCCTGCGCGAATACTTGGGCGATTGGTGCGTGAAGGACAGCTGGTTCAAGAACGCGGACCGCAACTGCCATTTCATGCATTGCTTACCCGTGCGACGCAATGTCGCCGTCGCCGATGAAGTGCTCGATGGTTCGCGCAGCGTCGTCATCCGCGAAGCCTTTAATCGGATGGTCGTACAGATGGCGGTGCTTTATCGTCTCTTGCGAGGCTGAGATGGGTTGTCGGGTTCTGGGTTGTCGGGTTCTGGCAGGAGGTCGCACGATGGATCTCTTCTGGCCAGTGCCCAGAACCCGATACCCGAGTACCCAAGCTCGAACGTTCTCGAAACTCCTCACGTTTAACATCAGCTAACGCTTGTCGAAGCTCACCGAGGTGCTCTGAAGATGCTCCGTTCCGATCCTTCCGTTGCCGTTCGTGCGTTGCGAAGCGCGGCGCCGTACATCCGCATGTACAAGGGCAAGGTGTTCGTCATCAAAGCGAGCGGCGGCGTGTTCGGTGATCTGGCGTCGACGCGTGCGCTAATCGAGCAAGTCGCCATTCTTCACCAGGTCGGCATCCGTGTCGTGCTCGTGCACGGCGGCGGGCCGCAGCTCACTCAGATTCAAGAGTCGCTCGGCATCACCCCCCGCATGGTTGCGGGACGACGCGTCACCGACGAGAAATCCATGGAAGTGACGAGCATGGTCCTGAACGGACTCGTGAACACTCAGATCCTCGGCATCTGCCGCGAGCTCGACATTGCAGCCGTCGGCGTGAGCGGCGTGGATGCCGGGCTCGTGCGTGCGCACAAGCGTCCGCCGGTGCAGGTGGAGGGTGAAGTGATCGATTACGGCCTCGTGGGTGACATCGATCTCATCGACGCGAAGGTGCTGCAGCAGCTTTTGGATGATGGATTGATGCCTGTGGTCAGTCCTGTCTCGGCCGACGACAAAGGCACGCTCCTCAATATCAACGCGGACACCGTTGCCGCGGGCATCGGAGCCGCATTGAAAGCCGAGAAGCTCATGTTGTGCACGGGTGCCCCGGGCATCCTGGAGTCGCTCGAGGACACACGATCGATCATCTCGTACACGGACCTCGCAGGATTGCAGAAGCTCAAAGCGCAAGGCAGCCTCAAAGACGGCATGCTCCCGAAAGCGAAAGCAATCGAGGAAGCCATCCGCGGCGGCGTGCGTCGCGTGCACGTCATCTCATACAAGTCGACGGACAGCATCCTCGCGGAAGTGTTCACGAACGAAGGCACCGGCACGCTCGTCGTCGAGAACATCAGCGCACTGAGCGCAGCCGAGCAGCAAGCCGGCGGATAGGCTGTAGGCTCTAGGCTGTAGACTGTAGGTCAGAAAAAGACCCGACGCAGACGAAGCGAACACCATGCCGAACCGTCCCGCAGCAGACATCCCGAGCCTGTTTTCTCTGGCTACGGCCTACAGCCTACAGCCGACAGCCGCGCGTCACGGAGAGTCGCCGTGACACGCCTTTGGGACAAAGGCGCTCCACTCGATGAGCGCGTGTTGCGCTATACGGCCGGTGAGGATCACGCGCTCGACAACCGTCTGATCGCGTACGACGTTCAGGCATCGATCGCCCATGCGGAAATGCTGAACGCACAGGGACTGCTCTCGAGCGATGACTTGAATGCGATTCGCTCGGCGCTCACCGATCTTGCAGCCGAGCACGCGAGCGGCCAATGGCAGGTTTCTCTGCAGCATGAGGATGGCCAAACCGCTCTCGAGACGCTGCTCACGGCTCGCATCGGCGAGGCGGGGAAGCGCGTTCATCTAGGCCGTTCACGCAACGATCAGGTCCTGACCGCGCTGCGTCTGTATCTGCGGGATGCGGTCGATGTGCTCGCCGACGAAGTGCTTACCGTGGCAGATGCGCTCGATGCGTTAGCCAATCGCGATGGAGCAATTGCGCTGCCTGGTTACACGCACATGCAACAGGCCATGCCGAGCTCAGTCGCTCTGTGGGCCGGCGGATTCGCGGCCGAGTTACGCGATGACGCAGAAGCATTCCGACAGGTGCAGCGTCGTTTGAACAAGAGCCCCCTGGGTTCGGCCGCAGGATATGGCTCGCCCAACTTGCCGATCGATCGCGAGAAGACGCGTCAGCGTCTCGGATTCGCCCAGGTACACGAACCTGTGACCGCAGTTCAGCTGTCGCGCGGCAAAGCGGAAGCACAACTCGCATTCGAGATTGCACTGGTGATGCAAGACGTCGGCCGACTCGCCTCCGACCTGCTTCTCTTCTACACGCAGGAGTTTTCGTTCGTCGAGCTCCCGGATACTTTCACCACGGGCTCCTCGATCATGCCGCAGAAGCGCAATCCCGACGTGTTCGAGCTCGTTCGCGGGCGGACCGCCAGCGCGCAAGCGTGCCTGCTGGAGGTGATGAGCATTACCGCGAAGCTGCCATCCGGTTACCAGCGCGACCTTCAGCTCATCAAAGCGCCGCTCTTCCGCAGTATCGATCTGTGCCTCGATACGCTCGCGATTCTCCCCGCCGCGCTCGGAGGCGTGAAGTTCCGTGCGGAGCGTATTCGCCTCGACCCATCCATCCATGCTGCTGCGCAAGCGAACGAGCTCGTGGTCAAGGAAGGTATACCGTTTCGGGAAGCGTATCGGCGGGTGGGAGAGAGCTTGAAGAAGCAGTGATATAGGCGATGGAAGTGATGAAAGTGATGTAGGCCAGAGGTAGAGTCGCAATGTAGCCTGATGGCTGGTCAAAGCGTTCTGGCCTATATCACTTCCGTCACGTATCACTTACGTCACATCTGCATGCTTTGGTTCCGCCCCTACACGCTCGATCAAATTCACTTCCGGCGTGCCACACTCGCAAGTCATCTCGACATGCAGTTCATCGAGCTCGGTCCTGATTATCTGAAGGGCCGCATGCCAGTCGACGACCGTACGCGTCAGCCGCATGGCATTCTCCACGGCGGTGCGTCGGTCGCGTTGGCAGAGACGCTGGGGAGCGTCGCCGCTGGTCTCGTGATCGATCCAGATAAGTACCAAGCCGTCGGTCAAGAAATCAACGCGAATCACGTGCGGGCTGTTGCTGACGGATTTGTGATCGGCACGACGCGAGCCCTCCACATCGGACGGCGCAGTCATGTTTGGGACATTCGGATCGTGAACGAGCAGGAAAAGCTCGTGTGCGTCTCGCGAATTACGATAGCGATTCTCGACAAGTAATCTCGTCATGGAATGATGTGGCATCGCCGGCAGGGGAACCGGTGTCGGCATCACCTCACCGCGTTCCTTAGCTATACTGCGGTCATGCAGTTCACGCGGCACCGCTTCTTCTCTTTCGTCAGCGTCTCACTGATTGCGATGCTGTGCTCCGCATGCGGGCAGACGGGTCCGCTCTACTTACCCGATCGCGGACGTGAGAGCGTTCCGGCTCACAGCGATGCCGAGGCTGCGGAGTCTGAATCGGAAGAGCGCGAGAATCGTCGTGGAACGCACGACACACCGGCAACCGACACGCACACTCCAGTGACGCCGCCCGATCCTGCGCGTCCGACGCAGCCGCAACCGGGCACTCCATGAGCGCACGACGCAAGCTCGTCCTGGTGGACGGCTCCTCGTATTTGTATCGCGCATTCCATGCGTTGCCGCCGTTGTCGAACTCGCGAGGCGAGCCCACGGGTGCAGTGCTCGGCGTGTTGAACATGTTGCAGAAGCTGTGCAAGGAAGAATCGCCACAGCTGATGGCCGTTGTCTTCGACGCACCAGGTCGTACGTTCCGCGACGCGCTGTTCGAATCCTACAAGGCACAGCGTTCCCCCATGCCGGATGATCTACGCGCTCAATTGAAGCCGCTGCTCGAATGTGTGGAAGCACTGGGATTGCCGTTACTGCGCATCGAGGGCGTCGAAGCCGACGATGTGATTGGAACGCTCGCGAAGCGAGCGGCTGCCGACGATGTCGATGTATTGATCTCGACCGGCGACAAAGACATGGCGCAGCTCGTGGGCGAGCGCATTTCGCTCGTCAATACGATGACAGGCTCACGCTTGGATCGCGAAGGAGTGAAGAACAAGTTCGACGTGTGGCCGGAGCAAATCGTCGATTATCTTGCGCTGGTCGGCGATACCTCGGACAACATTCCGGGCGTAGCCAAGGTCGGACCGAAGACGGCGGCGAAGTGGCTGAACGAATACAGCACGCTCGACAATCTCATCGCGAATGCGGACGCGATCGCTGGCAAAGTCGGAGAGAGCCTGCGCGCAAGCCTCAAAGACTTGGAGCTTTCGCGCAAGCTCGCAACGCTCGATTGCGATGTGCCGCTCGAGCATGCCTACGAGTCACTCGTGCAGCGCGAGCCGGATCGTGAGCGCCTGCGCGAGCTCTACACGCGCCTCGAGCTACGCGCATTTCTACGCCAACTTGGGGAAGGAACCGGAACACCCGAAGCGCCGCCGCTCGAGGCAACGCCGCTCGCGAGCCCGACGGCGCCGCGCAACTATGAAACGATCACGACCAGAGAGGTGCTCGCGCAGTGGATCGAGCGAATGCAGTCCTCGGACTGCGTCGCGCTCCATACGAAGACGAGCTCGGGCGATTACATGCAGGCGAATCTCATCGGCCTTGCGTTCTCGATGGAGCCGGGCGTCGCGGGCTATCTGCCGCTCGCACATGACTATGCCGGCGCACCCTCGCAGCTGGACTCGAGCACGGCGCTCGATATGTTGAAACCCGTGCTCACCAACGAGCGCCCCGCCAAGATCGGGCATCACTTGAAGTTCGCAGCACACATCTTGAGCCGCTATGGAGTCGAGCTTCGCGGCGCGCGGTTCGATGCGATGCTCGAATCCTACGTATGGAACAGTACCGCAACCCGGCACGAGCTCGATGCGCTCGCACGAAAATATCTAGGTCGCGAGACGGCGAACTACGACGAGATCGTCGGTCGGGGCGCGAAGCAGATCGGCTTCAGCCAAGTTGCGCTCGACATCGCCACACGATGCGCCGCCGAAGAAGCCGACGTTGCCCTCCAGCTGCATCGAACGCTGTGGCCGCGCATTGAAGCGGCTCCGACGCTCACGAGCGTGTATTCGCAGATCGAGCAGCCGCTTGCGCCTGTACTGATGCGAATGGAGCGGCGTGGCGTCTTGATCGATGGAGACGTTCTGCGTCAGCAAAGCAGCGAGCTTGCTGTACGCATGCATGAGCTGGAAAGCGCAGCTCACCGTGCAGCAGGCACGACCTTCGCACTCGAATCGCCCAAGCAACTACAAGAGGTACTGTTCGGGAAACTTGGATTGCCCGTACTACGCAAGACGCCGACCGGTCAGCCATCGACGGCCGAAGACGTGCTCGAAGAGCTCGCGGAATCGTACGAGTTGCCGCGCACGATCATGGACTATCGCGCGTGCTCCAAGCTCAAATCGACGTACACGGACAAGCTCCCTCTGCAGATCAATCCGCGTACTGGGCGCGTTCACACGACGTATCAACAAGCGATCGCCGCGACAGGCCGTTTGTCTTCCGCGGATCCGAACCTGCAGAACATCCCGATCCGAACGTCCGAAGGCCGACGCATTCGACAAGCGTTCGTCGCGCCGCAAGGCTGGGTGATCGTCGCAGCCGACTACTCGCAGATCGAGCTGCGCATCATGGCTCACTTGTCTACGGATGCAGGATTGCTGAACGCATTCAGCGAAGATCGCGACATCCATCAGGCGACTGCGGCGGAAGTGTTCGGCTTGCCGCTCGATGGAGTGAGCGCGGAGCAGCGTCGATCTGCGAAAGCGATCAACTTCGGGTTGATCTACGGCATGTCCGCGTTCGGTCTCGCGAGCCGCTTAGGGATCTCACGAACCGAAGCGCAGCACTACGTGAACCTGTACTTCGAGCGCTATCCAGGCGTGCGCCGCTACATGGAGGAAACTCGGCAGCAGGCGCGCGAGCGCGGCTATGTCGAAACTGTATTCGGCCGGCGCTTGTACTTGAATGACATCCACTCTCGGAACAACAACCTCCGACAAGGTGCGGAACGCGCCGCGATCAACGCACCCATGCAAGGAACGGCCGCAGATATCATCAAGCGCGCGATGATCGAAGTCGATCGATGGATCGCCTCCTCAGGCATCGACGCGCACTTGATCATGCAGGTTCACGATGAGCTCGTGTTCGAAGTGAAACGCGAGGCAGTGGATGCAGTCGTTCCGCGCGTCCGCGAGATCATGAGCAGTGCCGCGGAGCTGCGTACACCACTCAAGGTGGATGTCGGCGTCGGCGAAAACTGGGATGGAGCGCACTGAAGATCGGCACTGCGTGCCGATCGGCCAACTGGCTCTCTGGCCACTCGCAACTGGCCAGAGAAGAATGCTTCGGATGCCAATCGCCGATTCGCACCTAAGCGACAGCTACATCATTAAGGATCGCCACCGCGCGCCGATCGGCCACCCGGCTCACTGGCCACTGGCCAGAAAAGAAGCATGGATATCTATTGCCCCGATTCGCAGCTCGGCGACAGATCCTTCTTTCGCTACTCCCAGATAGACTGAACGAGAACGCTGAGCCACGGGTTGCTTGTGTCTGGCCAGCTTGCCAGTGACCAGTTGGCCAGTTGGCCGCGGCGTAAGCGGCACGGCGGTTCATGCAACCTTCAGCTCACGCGTGCATTCTTTCCTGCGCTACACGCGCATCGTTGAATCGATAGACATGGAGACCTTATGCGTAAGTCAGTACTGCTGAGCTTGATGCTGCTCGGATGCGGATCAACCGCCATGGCAGCGGACAACGGTATCTACGTGGGGGGCAGCCTGGGGCAGGCGAACGTCGAGATCCGGGAAGACGATGACATCGACTTCGATGGAGACGACATCGGCTTCAAGGTGATCGCGGGCATCCGTCCGCTCGATTGGCTGGCGATCGAAGCGAACTACGTGAACTTCGGCGAGGCCGAAGACGATGGAGTCGAAATCGATGCGGATGGCGTCTCAGGTTTTGGGGTCGGCTTTCTAGCGCTTGGCCCAGTCGATCTGTTCGCCAAGGCGGGGCTCGTGAGCTGGGATGCTTCCGTCGGCTTGCAAGGTGTGAGTGGAGTTGGAGGTGACCTCGACGGAACGGATCTGGCCTATGGCGTTGGCGCGCAGTTCAGAGTCTGGAGCTTCAGCTTGCGCGCCGAGTACGAGGTCTTCGATGTCGATGATGTAGATGATCTCAACATGCTCTCGGTCGGGTTTACTTTCACATTCCTGTAAGGGCGCCCCGTGGAGGCGTTTGAGTCCTCTCGAACGCCTTCCTCACTCTGCGCCACACCTCATTCCTTGCACTAAATGCGTTGTCCGCCCGCCACGGAGGCCACAATCCGGCACTTCCGAGCGTGGCTGCCCCACCACCTGTAAGGGCGAGGCGTCGGCGCTAAGCGACTGAAATCATGAAAATTTCTTCACATTTCATGACCGCCAAAAGAGCGGAACTTTCGGGAGTGCGACGCGTCTCAACTATCGAGCGTCGGCCAGGACGCTCCCGTCCGCTGACCTCCCTGAGTGGACGGTAGCCCGGTCCATCCCCATGCCGGGTAATACTGCCCCGATGGCTCTCGTAGCCATCGGGGTTCTTTTTTTGGACAGCTCTTCATGAAGATCAGCCTTCGACGCGAGGCCGACTTCTCAGCATCTCGAGCACGCGCTTGCGAGCTTCATCCACTCCAAGTTTGGAAACCGCTGAAAACAACTGCGCGGTGTCCCCTTCAGCCAGAGACGCCTTCACGCGACGTTGCGTCGCTGCTGCCTCATTGCGGCTGAGCTTGTCTGCCTTCGTAAGCAACAGATGCGTCGGCAATCCATGCGCCTGCGTCCAGTCGAGCATTTGCAGATCGAAATCCGTCAGGGGCCTCCGCGCGTCCATCACGATGACGAGGCCGACGAGCGATGCGCGCGCTTCGACGTACCGCGTCAGAAGCTCCTGCCAGTGCCGCTTCATCTGCTCGGGCACCTTTGCATAGCCGTAGCCAGGTAGATCGGCGAGACGTCGGTCCGCGTCCAAGGTAAAGAAGTTGATGAGCTGCGTGCGACCTGGGGTCTTGCTGGTCCGCGCGAGATCCTTGCGACCCGTGATCGCGTTGAGCGCACTCGATTTCCCCGCATTCGACCGCCCGGCGAACGCGACTTCCGCCCCTGTGTCGGTAGGGAATTGGCGAGGCTGCCAAGCACTCGTGAGGAACTCGGCATTGGGGAATTGGGCCATGGCACTCGAGGGGTAAGAACAAGGAAGGCTAGTGTACAATTCGGCGCCTTTTAAGCTTGCCGGACAGCCTGCGAGCCGCGCCATCCTTGGAGTATGAAAACGATGAAGGTTCAGTCGATCATCCTGCTTACGCTCATGTGCTGTGTCCAGGCAAATGGCGCAGAGCCGGCCGAAGGCTCCGCGGAAGAAGGCCAGGCGAAGTCGACGACGTGCGTGGCATGTCACGGCGCAAACGGTAACAGCCCGAATCCCGAGTGGCCGAACATCGCAGGCCAGCATGCCTCCTACATCCTCAAGCAGTTGCAGGCATTCAAGTCCGGCGAGAGGCAAAACCCGCTCATGACGCCGATCGCCATGACGCTCTCAGAAGATGACATGGTGGATCTCGCGGCGTATTACTCGACTCAGACGCTCACGGGCCTCGAAGCCGATCCGGGCAAGCTCGAGCTTGGTCAGCGCATTTATCGTGGCGGCGATGCAGATGCCAACGTCGCGGCATGCTCGGGCTGCCACGGTCCGCGTGGCATGGGCAATCCAACTGCCCTTTATCCTGCAATCCAGGGCCAGCACGCGACCTATGTGGCCGCCCAGTTGCGCGCCTACCGCGCAGGTTCGCGTCAAACGGATCAGAACGCCATCATGCGCGATGTGACCCGCACCATGTCTGACGAACAAATCGACGCCGTCGCCTCTTATATCCAGGGCTTGCGCTGATTCGTCGAGCGAGAACACGTGTCATGAAGAAGATTGCTGCCGTACTGTCGACGCTCCTACTCACCGCGCTTACTGCGTGCGGGCAGAAGGAAGACGCTCCGCAAGCGACCGCCGAGCAGATGCCGACTGAGAATGTCGAAGCGCCTGTCATCGCGACTGAGCCGGAGCAGGCGGCGGAAGGCACTCCGCAAGAAACGCCTGCCACGCAGCCCCCCGCCGAATCGGAAACGATCAGCGAAACAGATGACGAGCCTGCGCCGCAGGCCGGCGCCACGACGACGCAACCTTCGGTTCGCCTCGCTGGCAATACACCGCGCGGCCCGGTTACTTCAGCTCGCTTCCGGGAAGGCACGCATTATCAAAAGATCGTGCCTGCGCAGCCAACGAACGTCGCGCCTGGCAAAGTCGAGATCGCCGAAATCTTCTGGTACGGCTGCGGCCACTGCTTCTCGCTCGATCCCGCGATCGAATCGTGGCGCAAGAAAGCTCCGAGCTATGTGGAGTTCGTCAGAATCCCGGCCATGTGGAACGACACGCTGCGGATACATGCACGTCTGTTCTACACCGCCGAGACGCTAGGAAAGCTCGATGCGCTGCACTCGTTGATCTTTCGCGAGATCCACGTCAACGGCAATCAGCTGAACACCGTGGATAAGATCGCCGCATTCTTTTCTGAGCATGGCGTGAGGGGCGAGGAGTTCCAGAAGGCGTTCTCATCGTTTGCCGTGGAATCGAAAATGCAGCGCGCAGATATGTTGAATCGACGTTATCGAGTGAACTCGGTACCGCTCTTCATCGTCAACGGCAAATACTCCACTGACGTATCGAGTGCGGGTGGGGAAGCCGGACTGTTCGCGTTGTTGAACGAGCTCGCGGCGCACGAAAGCGGCGGGGGCTGAGCCTCTCGGCCGCTCTCGAGCTGCGCGGATAGCCTCACGATGCTGAACGTCTTCGTGCCGCGATCGCAAGGACTTGCGCGCGCGGAGCTCGTCGATGGTCAGATTCCACACGATGCGCTTTGGATCGATCTGTTAGAACCGACTCCCGAGGAAGAAAAGCTCGTCGAGCGCGCTCTCAACGTCGATGTGCCGACGCGCGAGGAGATGAAAGAGATCGAGGCATCGAATCGCCTCTATGAGGACAACGGCGCGCTCTACATGACTGCCACCGTTGCCGCTCAGCTCGATACGGATCGGCCCGTCAGCACCGCGATGACGTTCATTCTCACGACAGGCAGACTCGTGACGAATCGCTACATCGATACCAAGCCTTTCAAACAGTTCGCAGCGTACGCCGAGACCCACCCGGCCGCGTGTCAGAACGCATTGACGGTGCTCGCTGGCATCATCGAAGCGCTCACGGAGCGAATCGCGGATATTCTCGAACGTGTAGGTGCGGACTTGGACAATCTATCCGGCACGATCTTCGCTCGACATGGGAGCGGCAAGTCGATGAGCCGCGATTTGCGCTCGCTGATCGAACGGATCGGGTTCAACGGCGAGCTCAACTCCAAGGCGCGAGAAAGCCTCGTGAGCTTGGGACGATTGCTGATGTTCGCTCAGCAATCCGGAAACGTCGAAATGCGCGGCGAGCAGCGCGATCGATTTCGCTCCATCAGCCGCGACGTCGTCTCGTTGTCGGACCATGCAAGCTTTCTTGGCTCGAAGGTGTCGTTCTTGCTCGAGGCAACGCTCGGACTCATCAACGTCGAGCAGAACAACATCATCAAGATCTTTTCGGTTGCCGCGGTCTTGTTCCTGCCGCCCACGCTCATCGCGAGCATCTACGGCATGAACTTCGACCTGCTGCCGCACTTACCCGGACGCTACAGCGATTTCGTATTCTCGATAGCCTTGATGCTCGGCTCGATGGGCGTCACCTTCGCACTGTTCAAGAGGAAGGGCTGGCTGTGAAGAAGGGGTTAGCGGTTAGGGAGAGACTAAGATGCCCGCTCACCGCAGCCGCCCGAAGCCTCAGATGAACATCGCAATCGCTCGGCATCGTTCCGTACTAACCGCTAACTCCTAACCGCTAACCGCTTCCCCATCAATGGCTCACACAATCACCAGTATGGCGCTCTTCTGCGATTTCGAGAACATCGCGCTCGGTGTGCGCGATGCGAAATACGCGAAGTTCGACATCGATCGAGTGCTCGAACGCTTGCTCTTGAAGGGCAGCATCGTCGTGAAGAAAGCGTACTGCGACTGGGACCGCTACAAGGAATTCAAGGCGCCGATGCATGAGGCATCGTTCGAGCTGATCGAGATTCCTCATATTCGCATTTCAGGGAAGAACTCGGCCGACATTCGCCTCGTCGTGGATGCGCTCGATCTTTGTTACACGAAGTCGCACGTGGACACCTTCGTCATCATCAGCGGCGACTCGGATTTCTCGCCGCTCGTGAGCAAGCTGCGCGAGAACAACAAAACGGTCATCGGCGTCGGCGTGAAGAGCTCGACGTCCGATCTTCTCATCGCGAACTGCGACGAGTTCATCTACTACGACGACCTCGTGCGCGAGAACGAGAAGAAGCGTCGCACGCGACGCCGACCTGCTAAGCAGGCGACCCCTACCACGAAGGAACCGGTCGCAAAGGTCGAAAAAGTGGAGAAGACCGAGGAGGATCGCAAGCAAGAAGTCTTCGATCTCGTCCTCGACACAATCGATGCGCTCGCCGAGGAACGCGATCAGGACGAGAAGATCTGGGGCTCGATGGTCAAGCAGACTTTGAAGCGTCGTAACCCGGGATTCAATGAAAGCTACTATGGCTTTCGCACCTTCAGCGAGCTGCTGGAAGAAGCCCAACAGCGCAAGCTCCTCACGCTCGAACCCGATCAGAAGTCGGGCGGATATGTGATTAGGAAGGTCACGGGTTGAGGGCGAACGCCCAAGTGAGGGAGTGACGGCTGGCGCGAGTCTCTGACTTCGTCACCTCGTCACCTCGTCACTTTGTGCGTGCGCGTGCTCGCGCCGAAGCTCGAGCTCCACAATCATCGGTCGATGATCGGACCCGACGGCGGGTCCAGTGAGTGCGTCGACAGGCCGCCAGTGCGACGATGCAAAGCAGTGATCGATGCGGATACCTGCGAGGATGACTTGCGATGGCCAGGTTGGATCGACGCCGTGGCCAACGGCGCAGTCCTGCAATCCAGAGACGCGTAAGAACGATTCGAAGTGCGGCGACCACGGCGTGATATTGAAATCCCCGAGCATCACGAGCGGTCCGGGGTGCGACTGCGCGAGGAGCGAAAGACCCGCGAGCTCGGAATTGCGCCGCTCTGCGGTGCGGGGCCCGATGGGCCAATGAAGGTGCGCGCCAATCAATGTGATCGGCTGCCCCTTCCAATCGATGGTGGCACGAATCGCGCTCACACTATCCGCAGAGAGCGGCACGAGCTCCACCGCGGTGATCGGCCAGCGCGAGAGCACAACCGAATCGCTGGCGCCCGCGCCCTCGACGAATGCATACGGGTAGATCTTCAATCTCGCGTGCAGCCCGTGCCCCTCGTCTGTCGAGATCTCCTGCAACAGGATTAGATCTGCGCCGCTCGTCTCCAGATATTCGAGGAGACGATTGGGATCGTCGTTGCGAAACCAGGTGTTCAGCGACATGACTCGTAGCGTGTCGCCCGGCTCGATCTGCATAGGATGATCCGCAGGCACGAGATACTTCACGATCGGCATTGCACCGAGCGCAGCGGCCAACATTCCGATAAGGCCGCCTTTCCAGTCACGCAAGCACAGCAGCGCGATCGCGCTCAATGCGAGGGCGACGCTACAGTGGACTCGGAAGTGCGCGAACAGATCGAAGGGCCATGCCCATTCGCCCATGAGCCCGAGGAGCAGAACGCTCACGCTCAGAAGAGAAACGAACGTTGCTAAGCGATGAATCAGGCGCGCAGCACCAGAAGTGCGCCCTTGCCGACTACGAATCGACACTTACGTCGTTGGAGAATCGCTTACAGCGCCGCCTTCGAGGGCACGCGCCAACGTGATCCGAGTCGCCGACTCGCGTAGTAGAGCTCGATGCGCCGCACACCTTTCATGCGACGCGACGAGCGGCGGACCTCCCTCAACAGGCGAAGGAGCAATTGCGCGCCCGCCTTGGGACCCCCGCTCGCATACTCTGCGGCGATGCCGATGTGCATGACTGTGATGTGCTCTATGTCCTGACGAGTGTAAACCGCGACTCCGACCGGACAGCCTGTGCTCTTCTCGATGGCGAACAACGACTGGACGTCGTTCATGTTCTTCATGTGGATCCGGAGCCGATCGCCGTCCGCAACGATCTCCGGTGCCCCAAACCGTTCGACCGCATTCGCGATGCAATCCGACACGCGCCCTTGGCAAGAATTGAAGTAGAGCAGCGCCTCCAGCTCGGAGCGCTGCTGTGCGGGCACGTGCGACTTGAACTCGATACTCGCGTCCATTGTCCCCCTGACTGCCCGGAATGGGCGCGACGCCATCATGAGCGCCACCAAAGTGCTTGTCGAGCACTTTACAGAGTCGGCAGGGCCCATAAGTGATTGCAGTAACAGGAAAAATCTTGGTCTGTCGCGCCGAAGCGTCAACCCCGATTCGAGATCAGCTTCGCTCTAAGTGCCTGATTCGCGGACGGCGCATCGTCCCGCCGAGAGCGCCTGTGGCGCGTAAGGCACGCGCTGAATCCGACCAGCTTACGTTTAATTGGACACCGAGCTGCTGCTACATTCCGTCCACGCCGATCAGGGCGATGAAACACGAGAAAGTTGGGAGGAGCGCTCGTCAGCCGTTAGACCTCTGCTGGCGCACGCTTAAGCAATTTACGCAGTTTCCCGGCAGCCAAATTGCCGAGACAACTGCACAAAACTTTGAACTGGCGCAAGTTTCGGTCCTTAAAAAACGGGAACTGGTTCGAGCGCCACTACACAGCTTATTGTCAGATAAGCGCACTGCGAAGCGCCGTTAAGCAGCGGACCCATTCGAACGAGAAAGGTGCCGCCCTCTTCGGCGTCAAGGACGCGGTGCGAAAAGCCACTGCCGCGTCAAACTCTTAAGGTTTAAGGGGATTGTGCATGGGCATCTTAGATCTCGGTCGGTACAAGGGAATCGTCTTCGCGATCACGGGGTTTCTCGTGTTCATCGCGATCATTCTCGCGTTCAACCACGGCATCGCCGGCCAGTTCGCCGACAACGTTGCGGGCGTGAAATTCCTCGCGCAACAGCAGGTGCAGCCCGCCCAAGTCTACGAGGCTGGTAAGGCGCTCACCGAGCGGTTGAAAAGCGGGCAGAACATCGACGATCAGCTCGAAGTGCTTCGTAAGGCCGCGCACGCTTACGATCACGCGCTCAGCGGTCTCACGGGCGGCGGCATGATTTCGAACAGCTCGGGCGAAGCAATCCCGCTCGGTGCGCTCCGATCGAGCGAAGCGCAGGCGGTGCTCGGGACCACCACGAAGCTGTGGGAAGGCTACAAGCAGAAGCTCACCCCCATTCTGAACTTCGCAGGCTCGCCCTATCCTGCCGACACCGCACAACCCGCTGTCGCCGCACAGACGAACGCGAAAGCGCCTGCAATCGTGGAGCCCGCGGTTCAATACAGCCCGCGTGGTCGCCGCTTGCTGGCCGCTCTCGAAGAGCTCAACGAATATGGCGCGAGCTCGCATGCACAACTGGGCAAAGCGATGGGCGAGCTCGGCACGCTCGTCGAGGCGGACGGCGCGAGCGATGCAGGCACGCTGAAGGCCTTGCAGGTGGGCGGCATCGTCGCAGCCTTCCTGTTGCTTGGCGCGATCTTCTTCTACTTCGCACGCAACCTGCGCAAGGAAGAGCTGGTCGCGAACCGTGCCCGCAAAGAGACTGCGGACATTCTGCGCACCGTGAATGAAGGTCTGTTCCTGTTGGATAAGGATCTCAAGATCGGAACCGAGCGTTCGATGGCGCTCGATACGATCTTCCGTCGCGAAGAATTCACGGGCCTCACGTTCGACCAACTACTCAAGCAGATCGTCCCGGAGAAGACGCTTCGCACCGCGATGGACTACGTTGCGCTGCTCTGGGGTGAACGCGTCAACGAAAAGCTCGTCAAGACGATCAACCCACTTTCCGAAGTCGAAGTTCACTTCGACAACCCGGCTGGTGGCTTCGATACGCACTTCCTCGAGTTCGATTTCAACCGCGTGAAATCGGAAGGCAGCCTGTCGCACTTGCTCGTGACGGTGAACGATGTGACGAAGCGCGTCATGCTGTCTCGCGAGCTGCAAGAATCGCAGGAGAAGGCGCAAGCTCAGCTCGATCTGCTGCTGCGCATTCTGCACGTCGAGCCGGACAGCCTCACAGGCTTCCTGACCGACGCCGATGTCTCGCTCAAGATGGTCAACTCGATCTTGAAAGAGCCGGCGCGCGAAGAGTCTGCGTTCCGCGCGAAGATCGACGGTATCTATCGTCAGGTCCATGCGGTCAAGGGCGAAGCCGCGGCGCTCGGCTTGAAGACGGTCGAGCAACGCGCGCATGCCTTCGAAGAGTCGCTCAACGATCTGAAAGGCCGTCAGACGCTCTCCGGTAGCGATTTCCTCCCGCTCGTCGTCAAGCTCGACGACTTGTTCAACCACTTGGCGCAAGTGCGCGAGATGCTCGGTCGTCTCGTCGACTTGCACCAGGCGATCGCGACGCGCCGCGGCGCCGACGGCGGTCACATGGAAGCGGAGAAGGTGGATCAGTGGCTCGCTGGCAAGCAGGAGCCGAGCGCCGTTGCGCAAACGGCCGATGCTGGCGAAGAAATGAGCAGCGGTCTCGAGCGCACGCTCGAGGATCTCGCCGCTCGCGTTGCGAGCAGTCAAGCGAAGCAAGTGGCTCTGCGTTGCAACGGGCTTGAGGTGGTGCCGGAAACGTACCGCCGCGCGGTCAAGGACATCACGATTCAGCTCGTTCGCAATGCGGTCGTGCACGGAATCGAAGAGCCGAGCGAGCGCGCCAAGGCGCACAAGTCGCAGGTCGGCACGTTGGCGGTGGAGTTCTCGCAGCGTAACGATGGCTACGAGCTGATCGTGCAGGACGATGGTCGCGGGCTGCAGCTCGAGCGGATCAAGGAAGTCGCGGTAGAGCGCGGGCTGATCACGCCCGCTCAAGCGGCAATGCTCGATCCGCGTCAGACGATGGCATTGATCTTCCGCCCCGGCTTCTCGACCGCAGATCGCGTCACGACCGACGCGGGTCGCGGTGCCGGCATGGATCTCGTCCGCATTCTCGTCGCCGAGCTGGGGGGCCGAGTTGGCCTGGCCTCGGCAGGCGGGAAGTTCTCGAAGTTCAAGATTTGGCTGCCCGCCACCGAGCGCGCAGTTGCCGCGTAACGTTTAAGAAGACTTCTCAGAGGCACACATGGCGCTCGCAACCGCAAAGGCTGAACCGTTGACGAATGGAAAGCTCAAGCTCATGATCTGCGACGATTCGAATATCATTCGTCGCAAGATCGAGCGTGAGCTGCAGATCGAACGCTTGCAGGTCATCGCGACTGCATCGAACGGCAAGCAAGCCGTCGAAGCCTTCCGCAAAGAGCCTGCCGACGTCGTGACGATGGATATCACGATGCCGGAAATGGACGGCATCGAATGCGTCGAGAACCTCGTCAAGATCAAGCCGGACGTGCTGATCCTGGTAATCTCGGCGCTTTCAGACAAAGCTACCGCCATCGAAGCTTTGAAGAAGGGAGCGAATGGCTTTCTGTGCAAACCATTTACCGACCGCCAGCTCACGGAAGCGCTTGAAGAGCTGTTGAGGGGCGCCGGCAATGATGACTAAAGTTGAACTCGAGACCTTCGTAGAAGGCACGACGAACTACTTCGCCACCGCCGCCAATCAACCGGCGTCAGTCGGCTCACCATACATCGTGCAAGACGGCCGCCCGACCGTGCAGGAATTCACGGGCATGATCAGCATCGCAGGCAAACGCCGAGGTATCGTCTACTTCACGGCTTCGCGCCCGATGTTGACCGTCATGTTGATGCGCATGGGCGAAACCGAGCTTACGCAAGAGAACATGTGCGACCTCGTCGGTGAGGTCGCCAATACGATCTCGGGCAACGCACGCCGCGATTTCGGCAAGGACTTCATGATCTCCGTGCCCACCGTTGTGGCCGGCGAGACCGACAAAGTCGTGACGCCGGACAACGTCCGCTCGTTCGTGATTCCAATCAACTGGCGGAGTCATTCGGCGCAGCTCGTGGTTTGCCTCGAGTAAGTGAGCCAGAGACCCTTAGAGAGATGAAGTGCAGAGCACGCGGCACGATGGAACCCTCGCTGCGTTGCATGCGAGCTCACTTCCCGGATACGTACTCGACGTCGTCGTCTTAACTTCGGATGGAGGCCTCCTCGCGACCATGCGCGAGGCCTCCAGTCCCGAACACGCCATCTGGCACGCCCCTTCCGCAGATGCAGCCGTCGATTATCTAGTCGGCGGTCGATGCGGCATCCTCGTTGCGGATCTCGGCACCTTGCGAGGCGATGCAGCAGGCTTGCTCGCGCGCCTGCACTCGCAATTCCCCGAGCTCGTCTTGATGGCAACTGGCCGACGCGATGAAGAGGCCGCTGTCGCCGCGCTCGTCAGCGATGGGCGGATCTATCGATTCCTGCATAAGCCCATTTCACCTGCGCGGGCCAACTTGTTCCTGAGCACAGCCACGCGGCGCTATTACGAGGTGCGCAATACCGAGCCGGTGATGCTCTCCACCGTCAAGACGTTCGCACGGCGACCGCGAACGGCGCTGGCTGCAGGCACTGTGGTGGTGCTGCTCGCGATCGCTGGTCTGGGGTGGTTTTTCTTCGCCACGCATCAGTCCGCGCAGCCATCGCAGGCCAGCGTGACCGCCGCGCGGACCGCGGATCAAATCGAAGAATTATTGGGCCGCGCGAACATCGCGCTCGCGACGGGTCGGCTCGTCGAGCCGCGCGGTAACAATGCGCTCGAGTTATATCGCGATGTGCTCGCACTGGCTCCAGATCATCCCGATGCGACGGTCGGCGTGCAGCGTGTCACCGACGCGCTCGAGGCCAAGGTCATCGCGGCTCTCGAGGCGAGAGATGCACAAGCCGGCGCTGCGACACTTACAGCGCTGCAGAGAGCGGCGCCAGAGCATCCGCGCTATGCAAACCTCTATAACGAGCTGATTGCGATTTCGCGTGCACAAACCGCAGCTCCGCAGCCGCGAGCTGCCACTGCGCAGCCGCAGGCGGTGCAGCGCACTGCCGTGACAGCCGTACCCCCGGCACGGACACCCGCACCGACGGTGATGGAGCAGCAGCCGCTCGAAGAAGAAAAAGCGATCGAATCACCGGGCGAGTCTCTCGAATCGCCCGCGCTCGCTCAATCTGGTCCGGTGAGCGATGCACGAGGAGATGCGATCGAACAGCTTTCTCTCATCGTTCGACTGCGCGAACGCGGGATCCTGCTCGAGCCAGCCGACAACAACGCAGTCGATCGATTCATGGCGCTGCGCGCTCAACATCCGGACATGCCTGAAGTGCGCGAAGAGCAACGTCGGCTCGCATCGACCTTAGCGGATCATGCCCGAACCTCCCTGGCAGCAACTAACCTCGAAACCGCGCGGCTATACCTAGACAAGGCGGCGCAGCTCGATACCGAGTCGCCCACCATCAGAAGCCTGCGCGCTCAGCTGCAGGCGACGCAGGCGAGGATCGAAAGCGAGCGCGTCGTTCCTGCGGGCAGCTTGAAGCGTGTACGCGAAACTCGTGCAGAGTACCCCTACGATGCTCAGACTCGCGGCATCGAAGGATGGGTCGACGTCGAGTTCACGATCGCAATCGATGGCACGACCCGCGATCTGATCGTGCGCGACTCGCAGCCGAAGAACCTGTTCGATCGCTCCGCCATCGAGGCGCTACGCCGTTGGCGATTCGAGCCGATCGTGCGCAACGGTCAACCCGTCGAGCAGCGCGCAACGCTCAGGTTGAAGTACGAGATCGGAGATTGATCAGCATCGGGCTGCTCGTTTCGCAAGACGTCCTGACGCTGTCGCATGGATCGCGAGTGTCACGAACCTAACGCCGCTGTCATCTTTCTTGCGACCCTCGGGCGCGGACTGCGCTGCTTGGATGATGCGCACGAATCTTTTCGAGTAACGCCCTGCACGCCCCAGTATGATGCACTGCAGATGCTCGTGACTGCGGAGCTTCGTTAATGGGCGATTGGTCGACTCGTCTCTTCAATTTCAGTCGTAAGGAGCTGCCACTCGCAGCTCTCGCCGCGCTGTTCTACTTCACTGTCCTGTGCGGCTATTTCTTGCTGCGTCCCGTTCGCGAGGCGATGGGCGTGTCCCGCGGTATGGACGAGCTGCGATGGTTGTTCGTCGTGACGTCTATCGCATCGCTCGTCGTCGTCATCGCATTCGGCGGTGTGGTCGCGCGCCTCGATCGCCGCCGCTTCATTCCGATCGGCTACCTGTTCGTCATCGCCTGCCTCGCATTGTTCGCGACGCTTCTCATCCTAGATGTGAGCTCGGGCGGCGGCATCATCGGCTCAGGCTCGGAGTCCCCGCTCGCGCGCGGCATCAGCTACACGTATTACGTCTGGCTCAGCGTCATCAATCTGTTCATCAACAGCTTGTTCTGGGCCTACATGGTCGACATCTTCACGACCGATCAGAGTAAACGGATGTTTGCCTTCATCGGCGTTGGAGGCACACTCGGCTCGATCGTCGCCGGCACAGCCACGAAGTTCATCGCGGAGTCGACCACATCGGCCTATTTGCCGGCGGGGCTGATGCTGATGGGCGCAGCGTTCTTCGGCATTGCCATCGCCGTGATGCTCACGCTCGATCGTGTCGCACGACGCGAGGCGAGTCTTCGATCGGACTCCATCTCCTCCTCGCGAACGGAGTCTGGCAAGCCCATCGGCGGCGGCTTCTGGGATGGCGCGACGGCAATCGCTCGATCGCCGTATCTGCTCGGCATCGGCGGCTACATCGCGTTCATCGCGATTTCGAACACGATGATCTACTTCACTCAAGCCACGATCGTGCTGGAGAACACCGATACGTTCAGTGAGCGGCTTCGTGGCTTCGCTCAGTTCGACATGCTGGCGGAGACAGCCACTCTGCTAACTCAAGTGTTTCTTACCACGCGCATCATCAAACGGCTGGGCGTGGGTTGGACGCTCGCCATCCTGCCTCTGATCACGGTGGCCGGCTTTGCTGTGCTCGCATTCTGGCCGACTTACGGTGTCATCGCGATCTTCCAAGCGTTCCACCGAGCTGGCCGCCATGCGGTTTCGCGACCGGCGCGCGAATCGCTTTTCAGCGTCTTGTCTGCGTCGGAGAAGTACAAGGCGAAGCCCGTCGTGGACGTTTTCGTTTATCGCCTCGGAGATGTGGCTGGCGCAGGCATGGACGCCGCGCTCCGCGCGATGGGAGCATCCATAGGTTGGCTGGCCGCAGCAACCGTGCCGCTCGCGTCGATCTGGGTGGTCTTATCGGTCGCGCTCGGGCGCGCTCAGGCCCAGAAGACTCAGCAGCGTGAGGCGGCAGCGGATGGCGCGGCTAAGCAGGCGGAAGCGCAAGAGGCGTAACGCGTCGACCATGCGTTCACAGCATGGTCAGTTTTCACCAGCTGCAGGCGAGACAATCGTGCCGTATTGCGCGAGCACCTTGCTGATTGAGCTTGCATCGCCGACCGCTACTAACTGCAATCGATCCGGAGCGTAGTACTTCTTCGCCACACGCTGAATGTCTTTGGCGGTTACCGCTTCGATGTGCTTCGGATACGTATCCCAATAGTCGTCAGGAAATCCATAGATCTTCTGTGTGGCGAGGTTGGCGATCAGCGATTGCGGTGAATCGAGCGATAACGCGAAACGTCCGACGAGGGCACGCTGCGCGTTGTCGAGCTCTTGCTGCGATACTGGCTCGTTCGCCAAACGCTTAAGCTCATACATGAGCTCATGCATCGCCCCCTCGGTCACCTCGGTACGCACATCGGTCGTCGCCACGACCGTTCCCGGGAACGTCGATCCGCTCAAGCTGCTCGAAGCGCCGTACGTGTAGCCCTTATCTTCACGTAGGTTCATGAAGAGCCTCGATGCGGGACCGCCTCCCAAGATGTGATTTGCGACCACGAGCGCGAAGTAATCATCGCTGCGGCGTTCGATGCCGAGCGCTCCTACGCGTAACGAGGTTTGAACCGAGCCCGGTCGGTCCACGATGTATACGCGCGCCTTTTCGGGTGGCGAGAGGTCGGGCAGCTTGCGCTCCGAGATCTCCGCCTTTTCCCAAGACCCGAACGCGCGCTCGAGTTTGGCGATCAAGTCCTTCAGCGTGATGTCACCGTGCGCAAGGACGAGCGTGTTGTTGGGACGATAGACAGCGGAGTGATACGTCGCGAGATCGGCCGATTGCAGTCCCGCGATCACGCTGTCAGGCGGTACGATCAAGCTACCAGGATGCTGGTCGTAGACCGCGCTCAAGAATTGTTCCTGCGCGATGAACCCTGGCAGCGAGCGCTGGTACTGAACCTGCGATGCGAACCGCGTCTTGAATTTATCGAGCTCCGTCTGGGGGAATGTGGGATTGCGAATGACGTCCGCAGCAATGGCGAGCGCGGCGTCGAATTTTTCGGCAAGCCCCGAGATCGCGACGCCCGTTTCTCCGGACGAAGGCGAAGCACTCGCGCTCAAGCTCGCACCTAAGGTGGCAAGCTGCTCGGCGATCTGGCGGCTCGTTCGCTCTTTCGTACCCTCACGCAGCAACGTTGCGGCCACCATCGCGACGCCGCGCTTATCCGCCGGATCAGCGAGCCCGCCGCCTTTCACCAAGAACTGCAGATTGAAGGTCGGCAGCTTGTCGTCTTCCAGTAGATAGACACGCAGCCCGTTCGAGAGCACGCCCTCCTGGGGACGCGGCAGCTTCACTCGCAGCGTCTCCGGGTTCACAGGCACTTTGCCTTTGATCTCCACCTGACTCACGGAGTCGGGTTGCGACTGCGGCGGGGATCCGGCGGAAGGCGATTGCGCCGCGGCGATCAGGGGCATGAGCAGCGCAGCGCACGTACACATCAGCTTCTTCGCCATGACTCGCCTCACTTAGCGGCCGACGCGGGCGCGCTCGGCATCGTGATCAGCACCGTTCTGTTTTTCTGTTGCAGGTATTGACGCGCAACGCGCTGCACATCCGCTGCCGTCACCGCATCGAGCTTCGTCATTCGGGTGTTGATCAGGTTCGGATCCTTGAATTTGATCGTGAACGAGCCCAGCAGCATCGCGCGGGACTGGGCGCCACGAATAGCATTGTAGTAACCGTATCGAGTGGCACTCTTCGCTTTCTCGAGCTCCCACGCGGCGATCGGTTCCTTCTGAATGCGCTCGAGCTCCTCGTAGATCGCCGCCTCTACTGTTTCAGTCTCCTGGCCCGGACGCACCGTGGCGGAGATGCGAACCGAACCGGGACCGATACGCTCATCGACATACCCGCCGATACCCGCCACCAGCTCCAGGTCCTTGCTCAACTTCTGATAAAGCCGCGAGCTGTCGCCACCGAATAGCACCGAGCCCAGCACTTCCAATGCATATTGATCCGGCGTATTGCCTGGCAGCGTCTTATAGACGATGAACACATGCGGCAAGCGAGCCAAAGGATCCGCGATGGTTTCGCGGCGTTCCTGATTTTGCGCCGGCTCGGTGAGATCGACTCGGGGCGCCTCCGCCTGCTTGGGAATCGGTTCGAAATACTTACGGATGAAGCGCATCGCTTCGTCCGGCTTGAAGTCTCCCGCGAGCGAGAGCACCGCATTGTTCGGCGCGTAGTATGTCTTGAAGAACTCCGCGACGTCCTTGATGCTGGCGGCGTTGAGGTCCTCCATCGAGCCGATCGTCGAGTGCTTGTACGCGAAGTTGTCGTACACGAGCTCACCGATGCGCTCGAGCGAGCGACCGTACGGCTGATTGTCGATCCGCAAGCGCCGCTCTTCCTGGACCGCGTGTCGTTGGTTGTCGAGATTTTCCTGTGTGATCGCGAGCGAACGCATGCGGTCCGCTTCCAGGAACACGGCCATCTCGAGCTGATTCGCTGGCAACGTTTCGTAGTAGTTCGTCATGTCGGCGGAGGTCGTTCCGTTCATGACGCCGCCGTTCGTGAAGATCTGGTAAAAGTGCTCGCCGTCGCCGACGTTCTCCGATCCCTTGAACATCATGTGCTCGAACAGGTGTGCGAATCCGGTCAGCCCTTTGCGCTCGTCCTTGGAGCCCACGTCGTAGGCGACATGCAGTGCAACGACCGGCGCGCTGCTATCTGGAGCGAGCTGCACGCGCAACCCGTTCTTCAGCGTCGTTTCGGTAAATTCGACACGATCGGGCGCGGCTGAGATCGGCTCGGCCAATAGCGCAATCGAAATCATCGTGGCGGCAATCAAGGTCCGAGGCATTGCGGGATCTCCATCCACTCGGTGTCAGCCTGCGGGCTGGCGCGGGTCGAGAATACAAGCGTCCTTGGAGGGGCGCAAAAAGAAAGGCCCGCACAAGGCGGGCCTAAACAACTGCTACAGCGCCGAGGCTCAGGGAATCGTCTTGGTTGCAATGTTCGACAAGTCGCTCTCGATTCCGTTCGATGTAAACGCCTTCACGGCGAAGTACCACGTACCGGAGCTCAAGTTCTCAATGACGTGCGTCAAGCGACCTGGGTCAGTGATCTCGACTGTCTCGGTCAGCGACGTCGCAGAGCGCCCATAGTTGATTCGGTAGCCTGCGAGGTTCGTGATCGACGAGCCGTCCTCGTTCTGCGTGGGGGCTTGCCACGAGAGGCTCGCCGAGCCGGTTGCCGCTTGGTTGACCGTGATCGCAAACGCGGGGAGTGACGCAGTGGAGGTGCCATCCGTCACCGAGATGACGATGTTCTGATACGAACCTGCATTGGATGAAGTCGGCGTACCCGAGAGACGACCTGTGCTCGTGCTGAAGGTCGCCCACGATGGGCGGTTCTGAATGCTGTACGTCAGAGTATCGCCATCCGGATCGCTCGCACTCGGCGTAAACGAGTACGCGGTACCTGCATTCACGCTCGTCGAGGGCGTGCCGCTGATCGTCGGGGAGCGGTTCGACGCCTCGTTCACCCGGATGGAGAACGCGGGAAGCGATGCTGTCGCGCGGCCATCGCTCACCGTGATGACGATGTTGCTGTAGGTGCCGACGTTCGCGCTGGTGGGTGTGCCGGAGAGCCGCCCCGTAGAAGTATTGAATGTTGCCCAGCCCGGTCGGTTCTGGATCGTAAACCCGAGCGTATCCTCGTCCGCATCGGATGCAGTTGGCGTGAACGCGTAAGCGCTGCCGGCATTCACGCTCGTTGCGGGCGTGCCGCTGATGGTCGGCGTTTGATTCGGCGCAGCTTGCACGTTGATCGAGAAAGCACCGAGCGACGCGGAAGCGCGTCCGTCGCTAACGCTGATCACGATGTTGGCATAGGTGCCGACGTTCGAAGCCGAAGGTGTACCGCTCAAGCGGCCGGTCGAAGTGCTGAAGGAGGCCCAGCTCGGTCGGTTCGTGATCGAATACGTGAGCGAATCCCCATCCGGATCGCTCGCAGCCGGCGTGAACGAGTACGCGCGCGTTGCTTGCACGGTGCCGCTCGGCGAGCCGCTGATCGTCGGCGGACGATTGTTAGGACCACGCACTTGAATCGCGAAGGGACCGATCGAGGCACTCGAGTTGCCATCACTCACGCTGATCACGATGTTCGAGAACGTGCCGATGTTCGCCGTGCGAGGCGTGCCTGAAAGCATGCCGGTCGAGGTACTGAACGATGCCCAGGAGGGACGATTCGCAATGGAGAATCGCAGCGAATCGCCTTCGGGATCTGAAGCGCTCGGTCGGAACGAGTAGGCCTGATCGACCATCACTGACGTCCCCGGCGCGCCGCTCAGGGTCGGTGGAGCGTTCGCAGGCGGCGGCGTCTGGGTGCGCGGATTGATCCGAATACGGAAGGGTCCGACGGACCGCGTATCGCGTCCATCGGTAACGGTGATCGTGATGTCCTGCGTCTCGCCGACATGCGCATCGGTCGGAGTGCCCGTGAGCGCGCCCGTCTCATCGCTGAAGCTCGCCCACGCCGGTTGATTGGTGATCGTGAACTCCAGGAAATCGTTGTCGGCGTCGCTCGCGTTCGGTATGAACGAGAACGTCTGCCCAGCTTGCACCGACGCAGGCGGCGTTCCGGCTATCTCTGGCGGATTGTTGACGACGATGGGAGCTGGAGTGGGTTCGCTCGGCGTGGGTGCCGGCACAGGTTCCGCGGGAACAGGATCCCCCGAAGAAGGAGGCGGCGCTTCGCCTGAGGTTGGATCCGACCCATCATCCAAGCATCCGCTCAAGGCGAACGCGATGAAAACTGGAAACAGAGATCGGCGCCAGCGACCGATTGTAAGAAGTTCACTCATGCCCGCTCACCGTTCAGCTTCGGAAGGGCGATTGGCGGGCAGATAGACAACAACTCGTCGCACGAGCTCGCATTGCGCATGCGCGCGTTCGCGTCGATCGATACACACGAGTCGTTTGTCTCATGTGGCAACCCCGCTGTCGTAGGATGCGAATCCTTTAGACCGGAGGCTTTGCGTCCCCGCCTTTCGACGGGTTTGCCCATATTCAATCGCGTTCTCCCTCGTTTCCTTTTTTCTGTGCCCCGATAGACGCAAACAGCGGCAACAACAGATTGTCGCCAGCATCCGTGCGGATGCTCCGGCCGTTTATCGAAAGCAGATGGGAGTAGCTAAGGAAGCGGTGAAGTGTCGTCACTTCGACCGGCAACCCCGCTATCCGCTCGCTCAAGCGATGTCGGACCGGAGGCTTTGCGTCGCCGTCTTTCGACGGGTATGCCGTTTTGTCTAGCGCGGGAGAGTAAACAATAGACGTTAGACAAAATTCAATTGTCGTTACTCAACGACATCGCGCCGCAGCGGTTCACATAACGAAGTGATACGAGCAGACCGCTGAACGCACGAGCGCAGCGCCTGCTTCATCAGACGCTGCGCCCTTCTCGATCAAACTTGCGTTTATCTACTGAACTGTCTTGGTGACGATGTTAGACAGTGCGCTTTCCGTGCCGCCTGAGGAATAAGCCCTAACGGCAAAGTAGTAAGTTCCCGGCGCAAGATTCTCGATCACGTAAGTCGTCAGTCCGGCGTTGCTGATCTGAACCGTCTGCGACAGTACGCTCGCGGAGGTGCCATAGTGGATGCGATAGCCGGCGAGATTCGTGAGCGTAGAGCCGTCCGTGTTCTGCGTCGGCGCCGTCCAACTCAGCGTCGCAACACCCGGTGAGGGTTGGGCCGCAGCCGAGACCGTGATCGCGAACGCCGGCAGCGAGCGCGTGATCTGACCGTCGCTCACGCTGATGATGATGTTGCTGTGAGCACCTGTCGCGGTCGGCGTACCGGAGAGCGTGCCGTTCGACGTCGAGAAGCTCGCCCAGCTCGGGCGGTTCTGAATCGAAAATCCAAGCGTGTTGCCATCCGGATCGGACGCTGTGGGTCGGAAGCTGTACGGCGCACTCACTGTCGCAGTTGTTGCAGGCGTACCGGAAATCGTCGGCGCGCGATTCGTAGTAGAGCTTGCGCTGACAGTGATCGTGAACGCAGCGAGCTTCGCCCACTTACCACCATCTCGCACGGTGATCTGAATGTTCGCGTACTTGCCGACGTGGCTGCTGCTCGGCGTCCCCGACAACACGCCGGTCCACTTATCGAAGCTCGCCCAGACGGGTTTGTTCGCGATCTCATATACGAGCGTGTCGCCGTTCGCGTCTTTGCCGATCGCTTGGAAGCGGTAGGCGACGCCAACCGTCGCGGTCGTCGGAGGTGTTCCCGAAATCGTGGGCGCTACGTTGTTGCGCGACACCGCGCGCACCGAGAACCCAGGCAGCGTCACCGTGCTCGTGCCATCGGTGACGGAGATCTTGATACCGTTCCAAAGACCGACGGCCGTTGGCGTGCCGCTCATCAGACCTGTGGACGTGCTGAAGCTCGCCCAGGCCGGCTTGTTAGCGATCGAGAACCTGAGCGTCTGACCGTCCGCATCGCTCGCAGTGGGTCTGAATGAATATTTCTGGCCGACATAGACCCAAGTACCAGGCGTCCCGGAAATCTGAGGCGCAGCAGCGAATGCTGCCGGCGCGAGGAACCCGGAAGCCACGAAGAGAAAGCACAAGGCACGAAGCAACTTCGGCAGCTTCGACCGATCCGATGCCATGGAGACATGCATAGCGAACAACTCCGACGAACGCACGAATGCGAATGACTTCCCGCGCGCAAGACGCGCACGAGCACCTTGTCTTTCAAGGGAAGTTCCGCGATTCGAAAAGGCAGTAGCGCTCGCCGTTTTCGTGTTGCTCACTTCACGCGACTGAGATGAATCTCGGCCGCGGCAACCCCGCTATCCGTATGTGCTGGGAAGGCACATCTTCAGGACCGGAGGCTTTGCGTCACCCACTTACGAAGGTTTTGCCCTTGTTCGACCGCGTGCAGTCTGCCGGTCGCGCGCCATATGACATATCGGACGAGCCCGCATCGCCGCGCAGAAGACGGCGGGATTGCGACTGAGGAGAAGCAGCAGCGATGGACGGGGGAAGGATGATGCGGAAGGAAGTGATTAGCGGTTAGTGGTTAGTGGGTTAGTGGTTAGTCAGAGGGCGGTCAGCACTTTGATCCGCTCTAGGGCATGGAAGCGCGGCAGCGCCGCTGATTAGCCACTGATCACTAATCACTAACCACTAGTCTCTTCTTTCCTGCTATTCCGGCAGCACGAACCCGTGTTGTCTCACAAGCCTCGTACACGCGGCGACGAGCTTGAGGTCGTATAGACGTCCTGCGCCGCGATTGATCTCTTCGATCGCCGCTTCCATTCCGGCAGCCGGTCGATACGGACGCGGGGAGCACATGGCTTCGACGGTATCTGCGATCGCGAGAATGCGCGCCTCGATGAGGATCTCTTCCCCCTTGAGACCCCGTGGATAGCCGCTGCCGTCGTAGCGCTCATGATGTTGGTAGATGATGTCGGCGACGGGCGCGCCAAGATCGATGTCGGCGAGGAGTTGGCAGCCCTCTTCGACGTGCGTACGCATGAGCACGTGCTCGGCTTCGGTGAGCGGCGCTGGCTTGGATAGGATTGCCGCGGGAACAGCGATGTTCCCGATGTCGTGCAGCAGCGCCGCGATGCGCAACCCGTGTTGACGCTCACCATCGAGCCCCGCTTCACGTGCGAGCGCGACCGCAAGCGCAGCGACACGTCGCGACGAACCGGCGGTGTACGGATCGTGGCGCTCGCTCATGCGAACGAAGGAGTCGATCATTCCGTGGAGTGCCACATCTGTTCGTTGTAGCGAGCCCAGGGTTTGCGCATGCGAGCGCTTCGACTGGAGAACACGCCACACACCATCCGCGAGCGCCGCGAGCGCGCGTTGATCCTCCTCGCTGTAGCTTGCTTCGCGATTCGCCACACCCAACACAGCAACGGTCTCATCGTCTGACACGATAGGCACGGCGAGATAACGCTGCACATCCGGAAGCCCATCCGCTTGCGGCTTGCGAGCCAAATCGTTGCTCGAGGTGGGGCGTTTCGCGCGCACGCACTCGGTGAACAAAGTAGCTCGCGCGATGGACTGCGGCTCGCCATGAGCCATCGTGGCGTGCGATTGGCTGCGCTCGCGCCATGCCGCGAGTTGAATCGTCTTCTGCGCGGGATCTGCGAAATGTAAGAATCCAAGCGGACTGCCCGTGAGCTCGATGGCTTGGTCGATCACGCGGCGCACGATCGCTGACTCATCGAACGTCTCCGATTGCTTGAACAGCTCGATGAGGAAATCGGTCTGGCGCTGCAGCGATCGTTGCGCGACCAGCTCTTTACGTCGTTGCGTCATGTCGCGAACGACGAGCACGGTGTCGCCGGCCTGCGCGCCGAGCACCCCGACGTTCACTTCGACATCCAGACCCGTTCCATCGGCACGCTTGTGCTTGCTTTCGTAGCGGCTGCCACTACCGCCTCGTTCGATGTGCAAGCGGGCCGTGTCCTCTCCAGTGCTCGCATCCTCGATCTCGTTTGCCTTGCGAGCGATGAGGTCCTCGCGCGTATAGCCCATCATGCGGCAGTACGCGGGATTCGCATCGACGATCCGTCCTTCAGTGTCGAGGACCAACACGCCATCGGGCACCGCATCGATCATCTTGCGGCCGAGCGTCGCTTGCTGGCGCAGCTCCTGCTCGAGTGAGAGCCGGTCGCTCAAGTCGAAAGCCGAAACGAGATCCGCCTTGCGTCCGTCGAATTCGATCTCTTGCGTGCTGATCGCAACCTGGGCTTCGCTCCCATCCTTGCGTCTGTGCCGAACGCTGCCTGACGCGGCTTCTCCGACCTGCAGCGCAGTCGCCTTCAGACTCAGGAACTCTGGGCGCGAATAGCCGTAGAAGGCGAGAGCCGACTCATTTACCGCGATGAATCCGCCGGTCTCGTGATCGGCGATCCACATCGGCAACGCATTCGCTTCGAAGATGCGGCGAAAGCGCGTCTCGCTGGCAGACAGGCGTTCGTTCAACGACTCGAGCTCGGACAATTGCGCACGCAAGCGCGCTTGCGCTTGCTGCGCTCGTTCGAGCGCCTCGACATGTCTTTGCAACGCTGCTTGATCGATCGCGCGCGCACGATGTGCGCCCGTCTCCGTGAACGCCTGCGTAGAGGGCGGGGGAGAGGACGCGGGAGCGTTCGCCGCCGCTCGAGCAGGTGCGTTGATCACCAGCTCATCGACTGCGAGCGCGAGCGCTTCGGCTGGAACCGAGCGGGCTAGGAAGCGCTGTGCACCGAGCTCGAGCGCGAATCGTTCGTACTTCGGATCGTCGTGACGGCGGGTGTAGAAGATGAACGGGACGCCTTGCAGCTTCTCGTCTTGCTTCCATTTGCGGCAGAGCGCGAACCCGTCCATGCGAGGCAGCACGATGTCGGAAACGATGGCGTCTGGCGGTTCACGACGCGCCGCGTCCAGGGCCGTCAGTCCGTTCGCTGCCTTCTGAACTTGATGACCGCGGCCAGTCAACAGCTGCTCGATCGCGCTTTGCTCCGATTCGCGCTCGAATGCGATCAGAATGACACCCATGTTCTTGCTCCACCGTCGCTCGCTGCGAACTTTTGTGTGCGCGCAGGCGGCGCCTGCGGCGAAGGGGCGTCTCGACGCACAACCTCCTTAACCCATTGAGTATGGCCGATAAGGCATTTGGATGGCACGCTCGGCAGGCCGTGAGAAGTCTGAAAATGTGAAGTGACGCTGATCTGGCTCGGCTGAGCTGCGCACGCGCCGCGATGCGCGAGATGTAAAGGCCCGGGTCCTGGCTGGCGGGCCGAACGCTCGCAAGCCCTACGCTTCGAGCTCTTTCGCCATCCTTTGCCTCATCTTCTCATCAGGCAATCTCCCGAAGCCTGCCTGCACGTTATCCCTCATGTGTGTTGCGCGCGAGGTCGCTGGGATGACGCAGGTCACCGCAGGGTGCGACACGATGAATTTGAGAAAGAATTGCGCCCAGCTAGTGCAGTCGAATTCCTTGGCATAGGCGGGAAGCTTCTTGCCACGCACTCGTGTGAAAAGGGCGCCTTCTTCGAAGGGTCGGTTGATGAGCACACCGATTCCGTGCTCGCGACAAAACGGCAGGAGACGCTGCTCGGCCTGCCGAGTCGCGATCGAGTAGTTGAACTGCGCGAAGTCGAATCGTTCGGTGCGCAACACCTTCTCGAGATCTCCGTGCGCCGAGACTGTGTAGTGCGTAACACCCATGTAGCGCAAGGCGCCATCGTCCTTCATCCTGCGAAGCGTGCTGACATGCGTGCGCCAATCGAGCAGATTGTGGATCTGCAGCAGATCGAGCCGCGTCGTTCGCAGCAGCCGTAACGACTGCTCGATCTGTGCGACGCCTTTGTCGCGGCCGCTCGTCCACACCTTGGTCGCGAAGAACGTCTCAGCTCGCTTGCCCAACTGGTGCACGAGATCGCCTGTCGTGCGCTCCGCTTCGCCATACATCGGCGAGCTGTCGATCACCCGTGCGGTCGACTCGTAGAAAACCTTTAGGACATCGAGAAGCGGCGCACGCTCGTCGGCCTTGGGAGGTACGTCGAATGTATTCCAAGTGCCCATCCCGATGATCGGTAGCTCCTCTGCACTCGGTGAGCTTGGAATGCGTCGCGTCAACATAATATTCGCTGGTGCGCCTGCCGCGCGCGCAAGTCCGGGCAAAACAGCACCGGCAGCGAGCGCAGTGTGAAGAAAGGTGCGGCGAGTGAGCAGCATGCCTACAGGAGTGACGAGGTGACGCAGTCAGAAGCGTAGACAAGAGCCGCCTAACGAGGTTCCGGAAGAGACCCATCGACCGGTCGACCATGATTGGTCTGACTTCGTCACCTCGTCACTCCGTCACCTCGTCACTCAGCTCAACCTCATCCAACCCGATTCACGGCCATCCAATATTTGCCTAACGTGGCAACTTGATCGGTGAACTGCTTGAAGTCCACCGGCTTCACGATATAGCTGTTTGCATGACGCTCGTAACTGCGCGTCATGTCCGATTCTTGATCGGACGAAGACATGATCACGACGGGTGTCGGTCGGGTCATCGGATCGGACTTGATTTGAGCCAGCACATCCAACCCATCGATCTTCGGCATGTGCAGATCGAGCAGCATCAGGCGCGGATTGCCCGCGGGACGTTCCGCGTAAATGCCCTTGCGGAAGATGTAGTGCAAAGCGGCTTCACCGTCTTGCACCCAGACAATCTGTTGCTTGATACCGCCAATCTCGAGCGCTCGAATCGTGAGCTCCGCGTCGGTGGCATTGTCGTCAGCCAGCAATATGTATCCAGAGTGAGTCATGTGCAATCCAACTGCGGCCGCGGCGCTTCTCGCCGGGTGCGATTCGAATCATCCATCATCTCATTTCCCATCACTGTGCGGCTCCGTCGCCGAACGGCAGACCCTGGAGCAATGCCAGCACGAAAGCATACTCTCGCGCGACTTCGCGCAGATGCTCGTAGCGGCCCGATTTGCCGCCATGCCCGGCTTCCAAATTCACGTGCAAGAGCAACGGTGCATCGTTCGTGCGCATCGCCCGTAGCTTCGCGACCCACTTCGCAGGCTCGAAGTACTGCACCTGACTGTCCCACAAACCAGTCGTGACGAGCATGGCCGGATAGGCCTGCGCACGCACATTGTCGTATGGTGAATAGGACAGCATGTATTCGTAGTACCGTTGCTCGTTCGGATTGCCCCATTCGTCGTACTCGAGGGTCGTGAGCGGAATCGTTTCATCGAGCATCGTGGTCACGATATCGACGAAAGGCACGTGCGCCACCAGGCCCGCATACCGATCGCCCGCCACATTTGCGAGCACGCCCATCAAGAGTCCACCGGCGCTGCCGCCCACGGCCACGATTCTCTTGGCCGCGCAGTACTTGTGCTCGATGAGATGGTCCGTGACATCGATGAAATCGGTGAAGGTGTTCCATTTATTCAGCAAGCGGCCCGCGTCGTACCAGCGCCGCCCGAGCTCTTGACCGCCGCGCACATGCGCGATTGCAAATACGACGCCACGATTCAGGAGCGATAGCCGGTCGCTGCTGAACATTGGGTCCGAACACAGCCCATACGAGCCATAGGCGTACAGGTATAGCGGCGCAGTACCGTCGCGCGCGACATCTTTACGACTGACAATCGAGATCGGTACTCGTTCGCCATCGCGCGCACGTACCCAGAGGAACTCGCTCACGTAGTCGGCAGGATCGAACTCGCCGAGCACGGGCTCGCGCTTCAGGATCGTTCGCTCGCCGGTCACGAGATCCCACTCGAAAGTGCTCGTCGGGGTGGTGAGCGATGTGTACACGTATCGGAGCTTGGTGCTCTCGAGCTCGGGGTTGGACGAGAATCGCATCGTGTACGCAGGATCATCCGCGAGGAGATACTCGGGCTCGCCGTCCCAGCGCTGCACGCGAAGCTTCATCAAGCCGCCGGAGCGCTCACTCACCGCAATGAAGTCGCGGAAGATCTCGAACGCGTGAATGAATACTTCCGGGTCATGCGAGACCACATCGCGCCACGCCACGCGATTGCGCGCTTCCTCGACCGAAACACGTACGATCCGAAAATTCTGTGCGTCCCAATTCGTGCGCACGACGAAGGCACCGTCGAGATGATCGAGCTGATACTCGTGATCCGCCTGTCGCTCTGCGAACACCCTGAAGGTCAAACTCGGATCGCTGCAGCTTGCGTAACGCCACTCTGAGGAGGTTGTGCTTTCGGCTCCGATCAGAAGCAGTTGCTCGGACTTGCTGCGCGCGACCGTCAAATCGAATGCCTCGTCCGGCTCCTCGTAGATCAACGCGTCCTGCGCAGGAGTGGATCCGAGCACATGTTTGCGAATTCGCCGCCCGAGCAACGTGATCGGATCTTTCTCGACGTACAGCACGGTTCGATTGTCATCGGACCACGCGAGCGCGGCTTCGACGTTGGTGATCACATCGGCGAGTCGCTCCCCTGTGATGAGATCTTTGAATCGCAGCGTGAATTGACGGCGGCCAACCGTATCTTCCGTGTAGGCAAGCAAGCGATTATCCGGGCTTACCTCATAGCTCCCGAGCTTGAAGAAAGACTCTCCTATGGCGAGCGTGTTGCAGTCGAGCAGGATCTCCTCAGGCGCCCCCGCGGAATCGCGTCGTCGCAGAAGGACCGGGTACTCGCGACCCGTTTCGAAGCGGCTCCAGTACCAATAGCCTCGATAGCGAACCGGGACGGAGGAGTCGTCTTGCTTGATGCGCCCGAGCATCTCGCCATAGAGCTGCGCCATGAGCTCCTGGTGCGGTGCGAGAAGCGCCGCAGCGTAATGGGTCTCTGCTCGTAGATAGTCGAGAACCTCGGGGTTCGTACGCGTATCGTCGCGCAGCCAGTAATAGGCGTCCTCTCGAACACCGTGAGTTGCTGCGACGCGGAACGGGCGAGGTGTAGCTTGTGGCTCTATGAAGTTCAGCTTCGGCAAGAGGTCGACTCGGGTTCTTGTGCAGGAGCGCACTGGTTATACGGAAGCCTTCTCGAGCCGTAAATCCGGACCTGCAGCGGCGCTCATGATCCGTATACAACGACTCGAACTCGCGTATCGGGCCGGAAGATCGTAAGGTTGGGCGAGCCAGGTCCGTGGCAAAGAAAGACGGGGAGCAACGCCAGGCTGCGCACTCGCCCATGGACTAGCCGATCGAGTGCAGGTTTTGGGGCGCAGTTCACGCGCTGATACCGCGAAATGCGGAATCAGTTCTCAGTCGCGCCATGTTGCATAAGTAGTATTGCGGGACAAAGCACGAAAACCCCCAGGAGGGGTCATATGGCCAATGCCCAGCAGAATCGCCCCCATGGCGGGGGCGACGAGATCAACCTCGAAATCGACGACACACAGAGCCTGAAGCAGCTCGACGAGGGGCACCATCCCCCCATTCTCGTCCTGAGCCGAGATGCGGGCCTGGTGGAGACGGTGAAGAAAGCTGCACCGCGCGGAACGCCGGTGAGTGCTGCACCCGATCTCGACCACGTCGCCGATAAGCTGCCCACGCTCAAGCCGGGCGTGCTTGTCGCGGACACGGCGAGCACCTCCGATGTGGCGGGCATGGTTGCGCAGCTCACCCAACACTTTCCCGAGCTGGTCGTGGTCGTCGCTGGCAAGCGCGAGGACAGCGCGGGCCTCATGCAGCTGACCGCAGCCGGTCGCATCTTCCGCTTTCTGCTCACTCCGCTATCGCACGGGCAAACGCGTTTGGCACTCGAGGCGGCCGTCACTCAGCACCTGGATCTCGCTGCGCAAGGCCAGCGCCTAAGCTCGGATTCAGGCAGCGGCGGGGGCAGCAAGAATTACGTCGTGACTTACGGCGCGCTCGCCGCCGGTTTGATCGTCGTCATCGGCGGCATCTGGTTCGGGGTCAATCAGTTCACGGGCGACTCGGCCGAGCCGATCCCCGCACCGACTGCGACCACTGCGCCGACTCCCGGCTTGCCAGATAAACCTGATCCTGTGCAGGCCGAGCTCGCACTAGCCCAGGAAGCGTTTGCGCAAGGCAAGTATCTCGAGCCCGCGAACGAAAGTGCCCTCGATCTGTATCGCAGCGCCCTCGCACTGGATCCGAACAATGCCGAGGCGATCGCCGGCATTCGCTCCGTCACGGACAAAGTGCTCGAACGCGCGGAAGCTGCGCTGCTTGCAGAGCGCATCGAAGAAGCAATCGTCAGCATCGAGCGCGCCCGCGACATCGACGCCCAGCATCCGCGTCTCGCGTTCCTCGATACGCAGATTGCGCGCGAGCGCGAACGCCTGAAGCTCTCGCAGGCTCAGGACGTCAGCAACCGCGTCAGCACGCTGCTGTCGCAAGCGAACGAGCGCATGCGCAACGGTCGCTTGATCACTCCAGCCAATGGCAACGCGCGCGACGCGCTGCTCGAGGCCCGTCGGCTCGATCCCACGAATCCTGCAGTCGCGCAGTCGATTCGCGAGTTGAGCGCTGAGTTGACCGAGCAAGCTCGGCAAGCCGTGGCCGCGAACAAGACGGATGATGCCCAGACATACGTAAATGCGGCGCGTCAGCTTGGCTCCGCAGGTGCTGCGCTTACGCAGGTGGAACGCTCGATCGCCGACGCGACGCGTGCGCCCGCTGCTCGCCGTCCTGCACCCGCTGCCGGGTCAGGTCCGAATGTCGACTCGCTGGTCGCAGACGTCCGTCAGCGCATGACCGAAGGCAAGCTCATCGATCCTGCGGGCGACAACGCCCGCGAGGCGCTTGCGGCTCTGCGCACCGCCGCCCCCACGCGTCCGGAAGTTGAAGAGCTTTCCCGTGCACTGACCACGCGGTTGTTGAGCTCAGGCCGTCAAGCGATGGCCGCGAAGGCATTCGATCGCTCCGCTCAACTCATCGCGGCGTCGCGCGATGTGGGCGGCTCGTACATGGGCGGGGACATCTCGAAGGCTGAGATGGATCTGGCTGCCGCTCGCGAAGAGCATGCGCAGCTTACGAACATCGTCTCGGCATCGACACTCAAGCGCACCCGAACGGTCGCACCGACTTATCCTTCCGATGCATTGAAGAAAGGCATCGAAGGTTGGGTTGAGCTCGCCTTCACCGTGATGCCGAACGGCACTGTCAATGACGTCGAGGTGCGCAATTCGAGCCCTGCGGAAACCTTCGACGACGCGGCCATGCGGGCCGTGCGTCAGTGGCGCTTCGAACCGGTGATGCGTAACGGCAGTGCGGTGCCGCAACGTGCGATGGTGCGCTTGCGCTTCGCCGAAGGTCAGCAGTAATCGGTTGCGGTAGCGTGTAGACGTGTGAGACTTGTAGACGTGCGGGCGTCAAACGAAAACGCTCTTACGTCCGCACGCTCTGCACGTCTACACGCCTACCCGTTTGCGCGTTCTGCGCGCCACGTCCTCAGGTTCCTACGCGCCGCAAGCGCTGGCATTCCACGCGATCTTGCATACGGTCTCGGTGGAAGCCGTTCTCAGGGTAATACGCGAGCGAGTTGAAGCGCCGCTCCAGTTCCGCGGCTTGACTCGGGTCGGGCGTGACGCGCGGTCGAACCAACGTGTCGCACGATCGTTTGAGTTTGAAGATCATTTCAGTATCCCCGCATGACCATCCGTAAGATGGCCGGCCGCATCTCGGAGCGCGACCGGCGTCCATTAGCAGGCATCGAAACACCCCTTCGCACTGCTAACTGCGAGCACAACGTTTCTCGGTGTGTATTGGATCCGCTTACATAATGCCGGCAACATCCTATAGACCTGGCCCCTCGCGCTCATTCTCTCGCGCTGCGATCCCGGGTCGCTGCGGGCGCACAACGCAGAATCGCTGCCCGGTGGGTGCTTCCATCACACACCAGGTCTGGACGCTGCCAATCCGCTTCGCTCCGAGCTTCTCCAATCGGCGCACTTCCGCTTCGATATCGTCGGTTTCGATGTCCAGATGCACGCGGCTCTCGTGATCGACCTTCTGCACTTCGATGTGCAGCGCATCAGACTTGCTCAGCAGCTGCCGATATTTCGGGCTCGTCTCTTCTTCTTTCGGCTTCAGCGACAGCCCGAGCGCAGCGCTCCAAAACTCCGCCGCACGTTCCAGATCTTCGGTCCGGCAGTCGATGATGAAACCGGCGAGACGAGAGTGATGCATAGCAGTGTCCTTCTGTTGAGTGACGCAGTGACATAGTGACGAAGTGACGAAGTCAGAACGGCCAAGATACGCACCATCCTGGCCAAGCAACGTCAACGATTCGTACTAGATGAGAGGGCGATGGGTTTCCTGGTGCAGCTAAGCTCTAGTCGTGACAATGTCCTCTGTTCGTCTGACCTCGTCACGTCGTCACTCTGTCACTCTGTCACTTTAACTCAGGCGTTCGGATTCTCCCCTCGCCGCGCGAGATGCATGCCGTCGAGGATCTCGCGAACATCTTCGCGCGCGAAGATGTCTGCTGTGTTCTGCGTGACCTTACGCTGCCAGTTTGGATGCTCTGTGTGCGTGCCGGGTACGTTGACCGGATCCATCATTCCGATCAGATCCTCGATCTGAATCAGCGCGATGTTCGCATTCGACAATCCAAGGAATGCATGTACCGCGCGCGAGAGCGCAGCCGAGTACTCCGGCAACGGTTGATCCGCATGCCAATGCCAAAGCTTGGCATCGACGAGCGCTTGCATGAGATTGCGGCGCTCCGCTTGGCGCACAGCGTGCGCCTGATTCTTGAACTCTTCGTTCGGATACAAGTCGAGCTGATCGCGCAGGCGCAGATCGTGCTCTTCCCACCAGCCACGCAACGTGGGCAAGTCATGCGTTGTAACTGTCGCGAGCGCGCCTTTCACATAGGCAGACGGTGGCTTGAAGCGTCCATTCGGTTCCTGCTCGAATAACAGCACTTTGTAGTGGTACGCACGATAGTGCTCCATCGCTTCCGTCATCGCCTCGGCAACGGTGCCCAAGTCTTCGCCGATCACCACGCATTCGTTGCGTCGACTCTCGAGCGCCAAGATCGCGATCAGATCGTTCACGGGATAATGAACGTAGACGCCATCCTTGGATTGGTAGCCGCGCGGCACCCACCACAACCGATACAGGCTCATCACGTGGTCGAGCCGCAGCGCAGCCACGTACTGCATATTGTTGCGCAGGAGCTCAGTGAAGGGCCGGTAGTGCTGAGCTCGCAGCTCGTTCGGGTCCTGCGGCGGAATGCCCCAATCCTGACCTTTCAGCGCGAGCGCATCCGGTGGCGCACCCACCGAGGCGCCTTGCAGATAAAGATGTCGATTCGACCACGTTTCAGATCCCGCAGGATTCGCGCCGACCGCAACATCGCCATACAAGCCGATAGACATGCCGCGCGAGCGCGCTTCGCGCTGTGCAGCGTCGAGTTGCTCGGCAGCGAGCCACTGCAGATAGAGGAAGTATTCGACTTCCTCCGCGCGCTCGCGCGCGAAGCGAACGACGGTCGGCGATGAGGCGTCGCGGTACTCGTCCGGCCAACTCGGCCAGCCCCAATACTGCGGCCCTTGCAGCCGCAGATGTGCATCGAGCGCGTCATAAAGGCCGTGCAAGCGCAATGACTCGCCTTTCGACTCTACGAATGCACGAAACTCGGCAGCGCGCACGGTGTCCTTCGCGAGGTGCGTGGAGCGAAACTGCGCATAGAGCAGCTTCAGGATCTCGAACTTCGCTGCGGCGACGCCCACATAGTCGACGTTAGTCGTCCCCCTGAGCTCGGCGAGCTTCGCCTGGAACTCTTTCTGCGCTACTCGCCTCTGAGCCGCTTCACATTCTGCAAAGTCAGCGACGTCAGTAACGCAGATGTACAGCACGTTCAAGAACAACCGGCTCGAAGGGCTGTATGGACTGATGTGGCTCGGATTCGCGGGCGCCAGCGCATGCAACGGATTTAAGCCAATCAGATGACAACCCGTCGGCGCCGCTAATCGGATGAGCTCGCGCAGATCGCCGAAGTCGCCAATGCCCCAGTTGCGATTCGAGCGCAGCGAATACAGCTGCACAGCAATGCCCCACGCTTTCTCGCCGCGCGCTATTAGCGGCGGTTCGAAGCAGCGCGTCGGCGTCACGATGACGCGCATGTGCGCGTTCAGACCCGTATCGAGCGTCGCCTCGAGATCGTGGTAGCCCAACGGCAGCGCCGGTAGCTCGAGCGCGTACCGTACGTAAGCGCGTCCTTCCGCAGCACCCTCTTCGACGACGTTCAGACGAGTGAGCTCGATGGCGCCTTTGCGAACATGTCCCGATTCGAGCGTCGCATTCCACATCAGCGATCGGGCCTCGAGATCCTTCGCGACCGAAATCGGAATGCTCAAGGGTTGATCGGCTTGCACGATGGCCACGAGAGGCACGAGCCGGGTCCAGCGAACGGTTTCGTGCTTGCTGATCGCGCTTTCGGTCGCGCGCTCATCGCTCGTATCGACTCCAAGTGCGGCGAGCATCGCCGCACGAGACTCGAGT
>JAEZFW010000026.1 GCA_023417315.1 Pseudomonadota bacterium | reverse complement strand
ACAACAACCCGGGAATGGCTGGTTCCCGCGCCTTGTTGGCGAGGACGCAGCCTTCTGACTTCATCGCATCGTCAGGTCCATCCTTCCAGCTTCGTCTCCATCGTGATCTCTGCCTTCAGCAGGCGGGAGATGGGGCAGCCTGTCTTAGCGGCTTGTGCCGCTTTCTCGAAATCCGGCGGAGTTGCGCCGGGTACTTTCGCACGAACTTTCAAGTGCACGGCCGTCACTGTGAATCCGGCGTCGGTCTTTTCGAGCGAAACGGTCGCCTCCGTCTGAATGCGCTCAGCGGTCTGGCCGGCGTTGTTGAGCTGCGCAGAGAGCGCCATCGAGAAGCAACCCGCATGCGCGGCCGCGATGAGCTCCTCGGGGTTCGTGCCTTTGCCTTCTTCGAAACGTGTACCGAACGAGTACTGAGTGTCAGTGAGCACGCCGCTCTGCGTCGAGATCGTTCCTTTGCCATCTTTCAGACCGCCGTTCCAAACTGCCGATGCACTGCGTTTCATGGTCGAGTCTCCTATCGTTGCTTATCGTGACGCTTCTGCAATGATCTCGATCGAATGTGTGATCTGTGCGGTCTTGGCCATGATGGCGCTCGCGGAACAATACTTTTCGGCGGAAAGGGCAACCGCGCGCTCCACCTTCTTCGGATCCAGCGCGTGTCCGGATACGACATACTTGAGCGCGATCTTCGTAAAGATCTTCGGATCGGTTTCGGCGCGTTCGGCATCGATTTCAACGACGCAGTCCGTCACACGCTCGCGTCCGCGCTTCAAGATCATCACGACGTCGAATGCGGAACAGCCCCCAAGCCCGAGCAACAACATCTCCATTGGTCGAAATCCAAGGTTGCGCCCGCCCGCATCGGGCGCGCCATCCATCACGACCGAGTGTCCCGATCCCGACTCGCCGAGGAACATCACGTCCTCGATCCATTTGATGCGTGCTTTCATGTGAGGTGTAGTATGAAATCCAAAGTCAGATCCCGCCGAAGCAGAGATACTTGATCTCCATATATTCTGCGAGCCCGTACTTCGAGCCTTCCCGCCCGAAGCCTGACTCCTTGATGCCTCCGAACGGCGCAACTTCCGTCGAGATGATGCCTTCGTTGATGCCGACGATGCCGCTCTCGAGTGCTTCCGCCACGCGCCACACCCGCTGGATGTTCGTGCTGTAGAAATAGCTGGCGAGGCCAAACTCACTGGCATTCGCGAGCTCGATTGCTTCTTCGTCGCTCTCGAAGCGCATCAACGGTGCGACCGGTCCGAACGTTTCCTCGCGCATGGGCAACATGTCCGACTTGACGCCGGTGAGGACTGTCGGAACGTAGAACGTTCCCGGGCCATCCACACGCTTGCCGCCCGTTAGCAGCTTGGCTCCCTTGGAGAGCGCGTCGCTCACGTGTGCTTCGACCTTCTTGATTGCTTTATCGTCGATCAGAGGGCCGATCTCGGTGTCCCGTTCGAGCCCATCGCCGACCTTCATCCCGGATGCGACCTCGGCGAGGCGCTCGGCGAACCGATCATAAATGCCGCTCTGAACGTAAATGCGGTTCGCGCACACGCAGGTTTGACCTGCGTTGCGATACTTCGAGGCGACCGCGCCCGCAACGGCAATCTCCACATCTGCATCATCGAAGACGATGAACGGAGCGTTGCCACCCAGCTCGAGCGAGAGCTTCTTGAGCGTCGTTGCGCACTGAGCCATTAATGTCTTGCCAACCGCTGTCGAGCCGGTGAAGCTCAGCTTGCGCACGAGTGGATGACTCGTGAGCTCGCCGCCGATCGTTTTCGCATCGCCGGTCACGACCGACACCACACCTGCCGGCACACCCGCACGTTCTGCCAGCACGCACATCGCGAGCGCGGAGTAGGGCGTGAGCTCGGAGGGTTTGATCACCATCGTGCATCCCGCCGCGAGCGCCGGTGCGACTTTGCGCGCGATCATCGCTGCTGGAAAATTCCAAGGAGTGATCGCGGCACAGACCCCGATGGGTTGCTTCAGCACGACGATGCGTTTGTCGCGGCCGTGTGCGGGGATGACATCGCCATACGCGCGTTTGCCTTCTTCGCCGAACCACTCGAGAAACGCGGCCGCATAGGCAATCTCGCCGCGGCTTTCGGCGAGCGGCTTGCCTTGCTCAACCGTCATCAGCACGGCCAAGTCTTCTTGGTTCGCCATCATGAGATCGAACCACCCGCGCAGGATCTGCGCGCGCTCTTTAGCCGTGCGTGCGCGCCAATCCACGAGCGCTCTACTGGCAGCCTCGATTGCACGCTGCGTTTCGGCGCTGGCCATGTCTGGGACGGTACCGATCGCGCGACCGTTCGCTGGATTGATCACGTTTTTCGTGGCGCCCGAGTCGGCATCGGTCCAGCGTCCACCAACAAACGCTTGTTGCCTGAACAAGTCGGCGTCTTTGATCGGCAAGGATAGAGAGCCAGCAGCGTTCATGGCAGCGGTCACCTGTTGATTCGCACAATGCCTGCGCTCCGGCAGGGGTACTCCAGCAATCGCTCAGTCGTCGACGAGTTCCTGTCCAGGGAACAGCGTCTCGTTGAAACCAAAATGCTTTAGATCGCGTATTCGCATTGGATAGAGAATACCGTTCAGGTGATCGACCTCGTGTTGTACGACTCGCGCATGAAAGCCGCTCACGGAGCGATCGATGCCCGCGCCGTATTGATCGAATCCTCGATAGCGCAGACGCGAGTACCGTGGGACCAGTCCGCGCATGCCCGGCACCGACAAGCAACCCTCCCAGCCGTCTTCCACCTGATCATCCAAAGGCTCGAGTCGCGGATTGATGAGCACCGTATACGGCACCGATTCGGCGTCGGGATAACGCGGATTCTTGCCGATGCCGAAGATGACGACCTGCTGCGAGACCCCGATCTGAGGTGCCGCAAGGCCAGCTCCGTTGAGAGCCGCCATCGTATCGTGCATATCGACCAACAACGCGTGCAGCTCCGGAGTGTCGAACGCCTCGATAGGTTTTGCGACCTGCAGGAGCCGCGGGTCGCCCATTTTGAGTACGGATCGGATAGCCATTAATCTAGGGTCGTGACTAGGGAGTCGGGGGTAGGGGAAGATGGCGGAGTGAACTGGAACGCGCAACGCGCCGTCGGGATATGCTCTGATACTTTAGCACTGCAGTAACGTTGTCTTTCACGACCCAGACCCCCTAATCGGTACCTCCTCCGGCATGTCGCCTCACATCATTATTTTGGCTGCCGGCGCATCGACACGACTGGGCCAACCCAAGCAGCTCGTGAAGCTCGGCGGAAGGCCGGCGTTGCACATCGTGATCTCCAATGCGGTCGCCGTCGCGGGTCCCGACGTCACAGTGGTGCTTGGAGCGCATGCTTCCGACATGACCTACCTGCTCAGCCGTACCGCGACGTCCTACGTCGTGAACCGCGAATGGGAAGAGGGCATGGCTTCGTCCATCCGAGCCGGACTGGCTGCCCTGCCTCCGGCGTCGAAGGCCGCGTTGATCCTACTCGGCGATCAGGTCGGGGTGACGCCCGACGATCTCAAGAGACTCATCGATGCATGGAAAGCGAATGAGAACGGCATCGCGGCGAGCGTGTACGATCGCCACGTCGGCGTGCCTGCGATCTTTCCGTATTTCTGCTTCTCCGAGCTTACGCAGCTGCGCGGCGATCATGGGGCTCGTGCGGTGCTGGAGCGTCATCGCGATCGAGTGGTCCGCGTCCCGATGCCCAACGCCTCGATCGATTTGGACACGCCCGAGCAATTGGCCGATTTGACGAACCATTACAAAGCGGAGAGTTGAAGTCAGATGCGTCTGATCGTATTGCTGGTTCTGATCGCGATCATCGTAGGCGTCATCTGGATGCGTATGCGGCGCAAGTAGCTGTCATCCTTTCCGCACACGGGCGTTGGAAACTATCGCGCGCCGCTGGCCGTTAACCTCGTGCGTCTGCGCCGCATCGTGGCGAGGCACTCACATGAGGGTTATCCATGGGTCCATTGATCGAGTTCTTCAGCGAGTATCTGATACCGGTGCTGTTTCTGATCGCGATCGCGCTCGGGCTCACGATCTTCATCTTCCGCCGTCGCAAGTTCGATCGCGGCTATCGCAAAGGCACTGCCGCGAATCCGAACGAGGTGCGCAAACAGAATCCGCCGGATGAGTGGAGTCGCAGCCACTGAGAGGCGAGTGACAGGGTGACGAGGTGACGAAGTCGGAGAGAAGTAGAGGCTTGGCCTTTAGGATTTTGACTTGGTCACACCGTTACTTCGTCACTTGAACTTCACGCTGGTACCGTCTCCTCGCGCTCCCGCCGTTTGCGGCCATAACGATACTGTCCGGGGGCGACGTTTCTGCGCCGTCGGAACGCCTTCGCAAACGCCGTTTCCGAGATGTAGCCGACGCGGCCGGCGATTCTCGACACAGGCTCCATCGACTCTCGCAGCAACTTCGCCGCGAGATCCATTCTCCAACGCGTCACGTATGCGAGCGGCGGCTCGCCGACGAGATCGGTGAATCGTTTGGCAAAGGCGGCGCGTGACATCGCCACAGAGCGTGCCAACGACTCGACTGTCCAGGGCGCTTGCGGTGCATCGTGAATGAAAGAGAGCGCCTTGCGAATCTGCGGGTCACGCAACGCCCCTAACCAGCCTCCCGTGCCCTCGGGTTGCTGACGCAGCCATGCGCGCAAGATGTAGACAAAGAGCGCGTCGATGAGCCGCGGGACGACCAGCTCGCTGCCAGCTTCGCGCTTTGCGTTCTCATGATTGATCAAACGCAGCAACATCTCGAGCTCGCCATCGCTTTGTTGCTGGTCGGCAGGCAAGCGAACCACAGGCGGCAAGAGCGACAGTAATGGATGCGCCGCTTCTTGGGAGAGCTGATAGCTCGCACACTGCAATACCGTCGGTTCGATCGTCACATCTGCCACGCCGGTGCGAGGTGGAACGATTGTGCCCTGAGAGCGCGTCAGTGCATCTTGATGTGATTCCAAATAGCGCATCTCTCGATCGGACGAAAGCGCGTGGGCCTCACCGGTCGCAATGAGCACGACGTCTCCGGAATTCAAGCGAATCGGTTCGTCATTGCCTCGCTTCAACCAGCACGAGCCTCGCTTCACGATGTGCACGGCCGCGCCGGCCCGCGCTTCGATGCGAATGCCCCATGGGGCGATGAACTCTCGCGATCCCAGTGCATGAGTTGCGAGATTCGTGACCTTGAGCACGTTCGAAAGTACGTCCATGGAGGCATCCCATTTATGATTTCGGTGCGACGCGACGTTTGAGAAACGCGGGTCGTGGAGAACTCAACGAATGAGAAAGGAGCGTACTCGCTGATCGAAAGGCGCTCCACGTTCCACCTGGAATTTGATTGTTTCGAGCCGGTCACGAATGGAGTGTGAATCCGCAACGCGTGAGAGGCGCGCGTTCGGCTGTTCGTTTAGCGCGCGACGCACGGCTATTCACCTTTGTGAATCGGCGAGCTTCGTACCGCTCGATTCGAGGGGAGACCGTGCTCGCAAAGCAACGCGCTCGCGCAACGAACGCGACGCGCTGGACTATGGGAAGGAGGGGGCGCCTAGATGCTCGATCGCAACGGGTCGAGATCACATGCCTGGGTTAGGACTCTTCACACCCACGGACTCGAGTGCCTCCACGAGCATCGAGGCAGTATAGGGCTTGACGAGCACCCCGAGGTGCTTGTCGTCCTCGAACCGATCGCGGATCTCACGCTCGCTGCGGCCGCTCGCGATCAAGATCGGAATGTCGGCCCGCAGTGCCCTCAGTTCAGCCGCGAGCTCATCGCCCGAGCGGTCTGGGAGCCCCAGATCGATGATCACCGCCTCGAGCACCTCGCCTAGCTGACTGAAGGATCGAAGCGCTTCGGCCGCAGAGCCGGCTTGCTCGACAGCGAAGCCGGCATCCTCTAGGGCATCGACCGCAAACATGCGCACTAACAGTTCGTCTTCGACTATGAGAATCCGCATGGCGGGGTCCACGTAGGCCGGGGGGCCGGAATAGTAAGGCAAGCGCCCCGGCCGTGTCGTCGCGCTTACTTTTCTATATGTCCCTCGGGGTTTTGCCGAGTGCAGGTTGCTGGTCGAGATCACACCTTTTGTAGCGCGCCCCAGTCAGGCGGGCCGCCAAGCTGCCGGTAAGATACTTACAGATTTTCGGCCAGAAAGGGAACTCAAGCATCAGGCTAAGCATTGCCCGCTTCTACGAGGCTGCGGTTGCGCACTCATCACCTCCCAGCGGCGCAAGTGCCAGTCCCGACTTGATATGTAGACAATGACCTGCGACACGCCGCCTGCCAGCGCCCGCGCCCTGCGGGTGTTGATCGTTGAAGACGAAACGCTGATTAGCCTCCACCTCCAGGACGTGCTGAGGGAGCTCGGGCACTCCGTCAGCGGCATAGCGCCCTCGCTGCGAACGGCCTTGGCCGTCGCGGCAGGAACACCGAGCGATCTTGCAATTGTGGACGTCGGCTTGGTGGGTGATGGCGGGGATGGCATCGACACCGCTGCCGCGCTCCTCGACCGCTATGGGATTCCTTCGCTGCTGATGACGGGCGCGTCATTCGCGGAATACGAGGATCGCATCGAGGTTGCCAAGCCGGTTGGCTTGCTCAGCAAGCCGTACACGGAAGAGGATGTCGCGAACGCGATCGGTGGCGCGCTCGAGAAGCTTGCGAGCGGCTACCGCGCTTGATCATTGAGCGCGTGCACTCAAGTCCGTGTAGAGTGCCCGCCCTTTCGCCCCCTGAGTAGACATGCCCTTCACCGCGCTCGGTCTCATCCCGGAACTCACCCGTGCTCTCGGCGAGCGTGGCTATACCGAACCTACGCCGATTCAGCAGCGCGTCATTCCGGAGATTCTCGCCGGTCGCGACATCTTGGCTGGGGCGCAGACCGGAACTGGCAAGACAGCCGCCTTTACACTACCGATACTGCAACTGCTGCACGCCGGGTCCGCGAGCAGAGATCCGCGTGCGTTGATTTTGGTGCCCACGCGCGAGCTCGCGGCCCAAGTGGCCGAGAGCGTGAAGAACTACGGCAAGCATCTTCGGCTTCGAACGCTCGTCGTGTTCGGTGGCGTGAGCATCAACCCGCAAATCGATGCATTGCGTCGCGGCGCCGACATTCTCGTTGCGACTCCCGGTCGGCTGCTGGATCTCGCTCAACAAACGAGCGTCAATCTCTCGAGCGTGCGCATGTTCGTGCTCGATGAAGCGGATCGCATGCTCGACATGGGGTTCATTGCCGACATCAAGCGCGTGATCAAGCTCTTGCCGCCGCGACGGCAGAACCTCATGTTCTCGGCGACGTACTCGGAGGACATTCGGCGCCTCGCGCAGAGCCTGCTGCGCGATCCGGCCGAAATCGAAGTCGCACGGCGTAACGCTGCGGTCGATAGCGTGGATCAGCGCGTCTACAAAGTCGCCAAAGATCAGAAGCGGGCGCTGTTGTCACACTTGATCAGCGAAGGAGGTTGGAATCAGGTGCTGGTGTTTACTCGCACGAAGCACGGTGCAAATCGGCTGACCAAACAGCTGCATCAAGATGGCATCGAAGCGGCAGCGATTCACGGCAACAAGAGCCAGAATGCACGCACCCAGGCCCTTGCGGCGTTCAAGCAAGCGAAGATCCAGGCCTTGGTCGCAACCGAGGTCGCATCTCGCGGGCTCGACATCAAAGAGCTACCGCACGTCGTGAACTACGAGCTGCCGAACGTGCCCGAGGACTACGTGCATCGCATCGGCAGAACGGGACGCGCCGGAGCGAGCGGCCACGCGATTTCGCTCGTCTCGCCCGATGAAACGGGACTGTTGAAGGACATCGAGCGTTTGTTGCGCAAGCCTATCCCGGAAGGGGCGGTACCGAAGTTCAAGCCCGCTCCGCCACCTGTTCCAGATCGCGAACGAAGGAACGAGACGCACCGCGCGCCTGCACACGCACGGACGAGTGAGTCGGCGCGTGGTGACTCTCACTCCCAAGGACAGCCGAGCAGGCATCGTCACAGCAAGGCAGGAGTGATTCGCACGCAGGGGCAAGGTACGCAAGGACAGGGCAGGCAGGCACAGAGTAGGCAGGCACAGGGCAGGCAGACCCAGGGGCAAGCACGCCCGTCTTCCGGCGCGCGACCGGGACAACGGCCTGCAGCGCAGCCCCACGCGCGGCCTCAGCAGGCGCGCCGTCGTCGCAGGCGCTGATCGATCACGGCTGCTCTTGCGCGTCGTTCTCGAGCTCGACGGGTGCCGCGTGCGTGACGAAGCCCATGGGCGCGCTGCTCCAGTTGCCCATGATGACACCTTGTTCGTTGCCGAGTCCTTGTGCACGGACGAGCTCCATCGACGCTCTTTGCGACTCGCGCTCGCGCTTCAACATCGATTCGACATGCGATACTTGCTGCGGGCTGAGTGAGGACTCAACGGAGCTCACGATTCTTTCGTGAGCGCGTTCTTGCGTTTTCGCGTAGGCTTCCGGGTCCTGCATGCCAGCGACGAATGCATTCGTGCCGCCGGCCCGATGCGCTGCCACCATTTCGCTCGACTGCCGGCGCTGCTCCTCCACAAACGCATTGAGTAGCATCTTCGATTGCTCTGCACTCAGCGGAGCACCGGCAATTGCAAGTTGAGCCTGCATCGAGGCGACGCGATGTCGCGGGCCCAGCGTTTCCTGGTACTCCTTCCATTTCTGATGTGTATTGGGTCCGAACTGCGCATCCATTTCGACCTGGTTGCGTTGCTGACGCTCCAGCATCGCTTCGTGTGCGATTCGTGCGCTTTCCGGATCTTGCGGGCCCCAAGGCATGGTCTCCTGCGCCTGTTCCATGTCCGCGAGCTGGTGTTGAGAAAGCAGATCGAAAAAGCGCTCGGCCTCTTCGTTCGTGAAGCCGAGCGCCTCCGTCAGGCCGGGATAAGAGGAATCCATGTGAAGACGCTGCTGCACGCGCATCGCTTCGCGATACTTTGGATCTTTCAATAAGTCGCGCTGACGCTGCATGTGTGCGCGAATCTGATCGGGCACCGCGGGCGGCGGTGCTGCGGATCGCGCCGAAGCTGAGCTCTCGCGAGCTGGTGCTTGCGCCGGGTGTTCCACGACAGGAGCCGACCACGGAGATACTGGCGTAGGAGAGCTCGGGGCGGTGCTCGCATTCGCTTTGTGTGCCGCGACTGCTTGCTCGAGCTCGGTCACTCTGCTTTGTAGCGTTTGCACCTGCACTCGTTCCGCGCGCAGCTCTCGGACCAGGTGCATGCAACCCAATGAAGCGCCCACGCTGATCAACGCCAGAACAGCGATCCCCTTGCTCATCGTGTATTCTCCTTCGCCTCGAGCGCGAGGCGGCTCACTCATTCTTCTTGGTGATCTCCTCGCGTAGCTCGAGCAGTTTGCGCTTCACGATGGCGGCATTCTCAGGTCCCATCCGAATAAGCAACTTTTGACCCGCCGAGCGGCTCTCGAGTGCAGGATCCGCATATTCGTAGAACATCCCAGGCTGAGTCAGCTCGATGGGTCCGCGTACGTCCGGTGTTTCGAGCAGATGATCGATCACCTCCACGAGGCGATCGTTGAAGTAACCGTCCGGATAGCCGAGATCGACATAGGATTGCTGGAAGAGGGGGTAGTAGCGGCGATACAAAGCCGCGATTTGCGCGGTATCGGCCTTGCCCATCAGCCCTACGAGCGGCGAGTAACGAGCGAAGTTTTTCTGATCGAGCGTGATCGTCGGGCCGGATTCGACCATCAACTGACCGCTCATCGGCTTCAGGGGCCACATCTGCACGGCCGTCTTCTTGCGGGCCAGATTGTCGATCGTGACGACCGTGTGCCGAATGATGTTCTTGGGCACGAGGTACTGATCGACTGTCTGTCCGAAGGTTTGGCTGAGCGACTCCTGAAGAGGTTCGTCGCTTTCTTCCAGCGTTGGCAGAGGCTGTTCGGCTACGGCTTCCGAATCGTCGATCGGATGCTTGATGGCAGGCTCAGGAGTCGCTTCCTCCGGCATCGTTTGCGCTTGCGGCGGAGGCTCCGGCGCCCGCTGCCTGTAGCCGTAGTAGAGCGCTGCACCCAACGCGATCGCGACCGCGATGGGTATCGCATACCAGACCCATTTCTTCGCATCTTCGTTCACAAGAACCCCCTGCACTCGTGCGCGCGTGCTCAGCAAACGCTAAGGATGGAACCGCGCCTGCCACGGTGCAAGTCGCAGATGCCTCCTCTCTTCGAACGACAGTCGTTAGCTAGATGAGTTCCTTACATGGATGAGCGCATCTGAATGAAAGGAGTCGCGGCAGGCGAAGGGTCCGTACACAATACGCCTGAAAGTCGCAGTCAGAGGGGACGAATGCTCGTGCAGCCACGACGACCGGCATTTCGACGGCATCGAAGCGTCGCATGTGTCGCAATGGCACTGTGTGCTCCGCTGCTTCAGACGGCTGGGGTAGCTCAATCTACGTTCGCGCTCGAAGATTGCCGGCTCGAAAGCGGCAGCGGTCGCGGCAGCGTGGCTGCGCGTTGCGGCACGTTCGACGTTCCCGAGAATCGCGAGGAGCCCACTGCCAAGCGGATCGGACTGCATGTGGCGGTGATTCCTGCATTGCGGACGAGCGCCGAGTCGGATGCGTTGTTCGTCTTGAGTGGCGGACCCGGGCAGGCGGCGAGCGATTTCTACGTGGCCATGGCTCACACGCTATCGAGAATCCGTCGCGACCGCGACATCGTGGTTCTGGATCAGCGTGGGACGGGACGTTCGAACAAACAGAATTGCCCGCTACCGGATGATGCAGATCTCATCGAGATCGACGATCCGGCGCTCATGGAGACATTGACGCGCAACTGTCTTCAGGCGCTCACCGGCGACCCGCGGTTCTACACGACCAGTATCGCGGTGCGTGATCTTGAAGAAGTGCGAGCGGCCCTCGGCTACGAGCGCATCAATCTGTACGGTGTGTCGTATGGCACGCGGGTGGCGCAGCACTACTTACGTCTGTACCCCGAGCGCGTGCGTGCGTTGGTGCTCGACGGCGTGGTGCCACCGCAGCTGGCGCTAGGCCCGCACATCCCGATCGAGGCGCAGCGAGCGCTAGATGCGCTATTCGAACGCTGCGCCAACGAGGCTGCTTGCGACAAGGCATTCCCGCAGCTGCGCGAGCGCTTCGCGAAGCTGCGCGTGCAGTTACAGCAATCGCCGCTCGAGGTGGCGCTCGCTCATCCGCTCACAGCTGCGCCGATCGAAGTGCGCTTCGGCGTGCCGGAGCTCAACGCGGCGATTCGCCTGTTGAGCTACAGCGATGAATCGGCTTCCATCCTCCCGCTTCTCATTCACGAAGCACAGGCGCTCTCCAGACCGCAAGCGCTCGCTGCTCAATACGAGATCATCAAGCGGAGCCTTCAAGAGCAGCTTGCCTATGGGATGCATTTCAGTGTCGTATGCAGCGAAGATGCGCCGCGCTGGACCGGACGAGAGTTCTCGTCCGAAGCGCTCGCGGCTACCTACATCGGCGCAGAGTTCATGACAGCGATGAAAGCAGTGTGCGATCGTTGGCCCCGCGGAGCAGTCGACGAAAATTTTCACGAACCGGTGCGCAGCGATGTGCCAACGCTCATCTTGTCAGGAGAGAACGATCCAGTGACGCCGCCTGCTTACGGCGAACAGATTCTCCCGGGATTCTCGAACGGATTGCACCTGGTGCTCGCGGGCCAAGGACACGGTCAGCTCGCGGCGGGTTGCATGCCGCGAATCGTTTCGCGCTTCATCGCGAGCGCATCGGTCAACGGGCTCGGTGAGGAGTGCGCGGAGGCGATCGTCGCGGCTCCTTTCATGATCTCGAGCACGGGGCCCTCGCCATGATCGTCGTTGAGGACTTGACGCGCGCGTATGGTCGAGTGCGCGCGATCGACGGCGTTTCGTTTCGCGCCGAGGACGGTCGCATCACTGGACTGCTCGGCCACAATGGCGCTGGCAAGTCGACGACCTTGCGCATTCTGAGCACCGTCATTCGCGCCGATACGGGACGTGCGCTCGTCGATGGACGCGATTGCAGTCGCGAGTCTCTGAGCGTCCGCCGTTCGCTCGGCGTATTGCCGCACGCAAGCGGCCTCTACGCGAATCTGACCGGACGCGAGAACATCCGCTACTACGGCAAGCTGCATGGGTTGAGCGGCGAGCCGCTCGAGCGTGCGATCGCGGAGCTCGCCGAGCGTCTGCGGCTCGAGTCGGTCGTGGATCGGCGAGCGAAAGGGTACTCGCAAGGCGAGCGGCTGAAGGTCGCACTCGCACGCTCCCTCATCCATCGCCCGAGCACGATCATTCTAGATGAGCCGACCAATGGCCTCGATGTCAACGCCGTGCGCATGTTGCGCGATCTATTGCGCGAGTTGCGAGCCGCCGGGCGCTGCATCTTGTTCTCGAGTCACGTGATGCAAGAAGTCGCAGCGCTGTGCGATCACATCGTGATCATCTCGCAGGGGCGGGTCATCGTGAGCGGCACGCCCGCGCAGATCCTCGAGCACACCGGCGCACCCGATCTGGAGGAAGCGTTCGTGCGTGCAGCCGCTGGGGAGGATGGCGAATGACGCGGCCGACGGCGGTCGTTTTCTGGAAAGAAGTTCTGGAGAACGTTCGGGATAAGCGCGTCATCCTATCGGCCTTCTTCTTCGGCGTACTGCTGGCGCCCATCGTGTTTGCAGTGACCGCCACGATGACCTCGAAGCGCATCGCCCAGACGCAAGATGAGCCCTTGCGCCTTGCCGTCGCCGGCGCCGAGCGCGCGCCTAATCTCATCGCTTTCCTCGAGGAAAACGGTGCGCTCGCCCAGCACGTGGATCTCTCCGCGGATGAGGCGATGGGTGCAGTCCGCGCGGGCCAACACGATCTCGTCTTGATCGTTCCGGAGGACTATGCCGATCGACTCGCTGCGGGCGATCCGGCGCCCGTCGAGCTCGTCGTTGATAGCGCGAACACCCAGACCTCCGGCAATGCCGATCGGGCACGCCGTCTGTTGGACGGATACGGCCGTCAGCTTGCGGCCTTGAGGCTGCTCGCGCGCGGAATCAATCCGGACGTGATCCGGCCGCTCGAAGTGCAAACACTCGATGTCGCCACTCCCGCGGGACGCGCGGCCTTGTTCTTGGGAATGCTCACATACTTCTGCTTCATGTCGATGCTGGTCGGCGGCTTCTATCTTGCGATCGACACGACCGCGGGCGAACGTGAACGCGGCTCGCTCGAGCCGCTGCTGTGCCTGCCCGTCAGCCGTGCCGAGCTGATCGTCGGCAAGATGCTCGCCACCGCCGCATTCATGGCCATCTCGCTGCTGCTCACGTTGATCACGTTCGGGATCGTGCTGCGTTTCATACCGCTCGAGATGCTCGGAATGTCTGCAAACTTCGGCTGGCGCGTCGTCGGCGGCATCTTCGGCGTGATGGTCGCCTTCGTGCCGCTCGGCGCAGCGCTGATGACGGTCGTGGCCTCTTTCACTCGCACCAATCGCGAAGCGCAGTCCTGGCTATCGGTCGTTCTGTTCGTGCCGCTCGCACCGATCCTATTCGCTCTCTTGAGCGGCACGAAGGCGAGCGTGCCGCTCATGTTCGTGCCGAGCTTGAGCCAGCACTTGCTCGCGACCAATCTCTTGCGTGGCGATCCGATCCCGTTTCTGCACATCACGATTTCGGCCGGCACGACGCTCGCGTTGGGCATCCTCCTCGCGTGGCTCGCTGTGAAACTCTATCGACGCGAGGCCATTCTCGGATAGCGTTTGCGCGATAGACAAAACACAGGCAAATATGCTCGGCATTATTTACAGGATTCACAGTCGATCGCGCGTGATGCGTTCAGGGTAAACCCGCAACTACGTGCCCAATCATTCACCACGGCGTCGAAGTCACGACCGTTCGGCATATTCATGCGCGTCCGATCGACGAAAAAAGCTCGGGAAAAATAGTGTTGTGAGTGATCCAGAAAATTTGTCTATAGACAAATGATGTCTACGACAGACATGTCGTAGTCCTACGACATTTTGCGAACGTGAGAATGCTTCTGTTTACTCGCGCTCGCCACACGAGCTGACACTTCTCGTCGCGTGCCAGATGCGCACTCGGCGGCCGGCACACGGACGAGTCAGGCATACCCGTGATCCTCGTGCAGGTGAACGCTCCTCGTGTCGATACGGGGAGATTTCCTTGCAGTGTTTTGCAAAGGGCAAACCCGCCGCGAGGTGGGGACGCAAAGCCGTCGATCCTTCATGGCTTCGAGGTGGTGAAGGAAAGCGAGGCTGCCGAAGCACTGGCGAGCGCAACTGCTCAATTGCAGCGTGCGCTCTTCGGCGCCGCGTCCTCGTGCGGTCGGCAAGTCCCACGAGGGTCGTCAATGGTCATTTCGCTTGCGCGCACGCCCGTATTGGGTTTGCGCTCCGTATCGCTCTTCTTCGTCATCGCTCTGGTGTACTCGTTCTCGAACGAGGCGCATGCGGCTGGGCCCACGATCTCGGGTACGCCGCCAACGACAGTGCGCGTCAATCAGTACTACCGGTTCACTCCAACGGCCAGGGATCCCGATACGGCGCAACGATCATTACGATTCTCGATCGTCAACGCTCCGCCATGGGCACAATTCAGCATCTACGGCGGCACGCTCAAAGGCTTGCCGACCTCAGCAGGACGTTGGTCCAACATCCAGATCAGCGTGACAGACGGAAGAACGACGGCACGGTTACCCGCGTTCACGATCACTGCGGGCACACCTACGACGACACCGCCGCCGCCCTCGACTAGCGCACCGACGATCTCCGGATCACCGGCGACATCCGTACGAGTGGGCAGCGCGTATTCGTTCACGCCCACTGCGAGGGACCCGAACGGCGATCGGCTCACGTTCAGTATCTCGAATCGTCCGTCCTGGGCGAGCTTCAGCACGTCGACCGGGCGTCTGAGCGGCACCCCGACCAGTGCGCAAGTGGGTACGTACTCGAACATCGTGATCCGCGTGAGCGATGGACGCACGACGGTCTCATTGCCTGCGTTCAATATCGCCGTGACCGATGTTTCCGCTGGCTCGGCAACACTCACTTGGACGCCACCGACTCGGAATGCGGATGGCTCGACATTGAGCAATCTGGCCGGCTATCGGATCGTCTATGGCACGAGCCCAACCTCGCTCAATCGAACGATGGAGGTGCGCAATCCTGGCATCTCGACGTACGTGGTCGAGAATCTCTCGCCTGCGACCTACTACTTCGCAGTGAGGGCGTTCACCTCGACAGGCACGGAAAGCGCGAACTCGAACGTCGCGAGCAAGGTAGTCAGATAGCGGTTATGCTGCGCGCCATCGACAACAACGATGGCGCGCAGTGCCGGAAGCTTCGTTCGATCTTGCGCTCGTCCTCATCGCCGCATTCGGTGCGGGCCTGATCGATGCGATGGTGGGTGGCGGGGGCCTCGTGCAGTTGCCTGCGCTATTCGCCTTCTATCCGAACGTAGCGCCGCCGACGCTGCTCGGTACGAGCAAGCTTGCCGGTATCTTCGGCACCGCCAGCGCCGTATGGCGGTATGCAGCGCGGGTCAGGATTCCGTGGCGGGCGCTCAATCCGCTTGCGATCTATGTGCTCTTCGCTTCGCTCGTTGGCGCGCTGCTCGCTACTCGCGTGCCTGCAGAGATCTTTCGCCCGCTCGTGCCGATCATGCTGGGCGCGGTACTCATCTATACGTTGTGGCGCAAGAATCTCGGCGCCGATCACGCACCTCGCGAGTTCAGCGGCCGTCATCATCTCGTCGGCGCGATCGCGATCGTCGCGATCGGGTTCTATGACGGCTTCTTCGGTCCAGGGACGGGCAGCTTTCTGATGCTCGTCTTCGTGCGCTGCTATGGCTATGACTTCCTGCATGCCGGAGCTTCCGCGCGTGTGCTGAACGTCGCGACGAATGCGGCGGCCTTGTTCTACTTCGCCTCACGAGGGCATGTGCTCTGGCATATCGGTGCCGCGATGGCGGTCTGCAACGTAGCAGGCTCCATCACCGGCACGCGCTTGGCGCTCAAAGGGGGCAGCGAGCTCGTGAGGAGGGTCTTCATCGTGGTCGTGTCGCTTCTCATCTTGCGCACAGCGTGGGTGGCGGTGGCTGGTAGTTAGTTGCTAGTGATTAGTGATGAGTCAGAAATAGATGCGTATTGCCCACGGCATCCATCGTGGTTAACGTCTCGACCAGAAGTCCCCGAGTCCCCAGTCCCGGTCAACCTATGCTCAAAGACAAAACTCTCTTCATCACGGGCGCCTCGCGCGGCATTGGACTTGCGATCGCACTGCGTGCGGCTAGGGACGGGGCGAACATCGCCATTGCATCGAAAACCGATCGTCCTCATCCCAAGCTGCCCGGCACGATCCACACGGCCGCCGAGCAGATCGAAGCGGCCGGCGGGAAGGCATTACCGATGCAGGTCGACATCCGCGATGAAGAGGCGGTAGCGGCGGCGGTGAAACGCTGTGCGGAGCATTTCGGCGGGGTCGACATCCTCGTTAATAACGCAAGCGCGATCCACTTGAGTGGCACCGAACAAACTCCGATGAAACGCTTCGATCTCATGTTCGGCGTGAACGTCCGCGGGACCTTTGTGTGCTCGCAGGCTTGTCTGCCTTACTTGAAGGAATCCGCACAGCACGGTCGCAATCCGCACATCTTGAATCTCTCGCCGCCGCTCAGCATGAAGCCTCGGTGGTTTGCTCATCATGTGGCGTACACGATGGCGAAGTATGGGATGAGCATGTGCGTGCTCGGGATGGCGGAAGAATTCAGGCCTTTGGGAATCGGCGTGAACGCACTATGGCCACGGACAGTCATCGCGACGGCGGCACTCAACGTCATTCCACTCGCAGATCCAAAGAGAGGCCGCAAGCCAGAGATCATGGCCGATGCTGCGCACGCGGTATTGAGTCGCGATCCGCGCACCTGCACAGGAAATTTCTTCATCGACGATGAGGTCCTGCGTGAAAGCGGAGTGACGGATCTCGATCAATACGCAGTCACACCGGGCAACAAAGACCTCACGCCGGATTTCTTCGTCGACTAGCGAGGGTGACGCGTGACGAGTGACGGGTGACGAGCAAAGAACGTCGTCCCAAGTCTCATCGCTAGTCTCGCTCACTCGCGAAATGACTCTCGCGGCGAACGCGGCGACCGCGGGGTCTAAGAAGATGAACTTCGCAGAGACGCTGAGACGCGGAGATAGAGGAAGAAACAGCTCTGTTCTTAATCTCTGCGTCTCCGCGTCTCTGCGAGATCGTTCTCTATCTCTTTCGCCGCGGCCGCCGCGTTCGTCGCGAGAGATTCTCTTGTCTGATTTGCTATCGACGCAGTAGGTCATGTGAAGGACCTTCTTGCCCGTCACCCGTCACCCGTCACCCGTCACTCGAATTCGAGCTCTCTATCGAGCCGCTCCCAGAGCTGCGGCCAGGCTTGCGTCCAACAACACACGTGGCCGTGCTCATCGAAGAGCCAGTGTTCCGCGCTCGGATATCGCTTGAAGTACGAAGCTGTCGTTGCCAGCGGCACGACCGCATCGTTGCGTCCTGCGATGTGAATCTCGCGCCATGGATGCGCATGAGCGCTGCGGGCGGGGTTCAGCGATTCAGTGAGCGGCAGGTAGGCGTGATGCGCGGTCCACGCGTCTGTATCCAGGTTCGCTGCAATCGTGACGACGCCGATCACGCTCGGCATGCGTTCTGCCACGAGTACTGCGAGCACGCCGCCGCCGCTGTGGCCAACGAGCACGACGCTCTCGGCATCGAGGCCCTGTACCGCCGTCCTGATCGTTTCAGTCATCACGCGCACGACGTCTTCTGAATATCGCGCGCTCGTCCATAGTGCCGGCGAGCATCGTTCGCTCACCATCGTCTGATAGCAGGGCCGCGCGACATACACGCCTTGTCGCGGCGTCTGAATGAGCAGCTCCAGTGCGAGCGGGTTGCCCGTCGTCGGATCTACGTTCGGGGTGACGCCACCGCTCCACGGCCGCCCGTCGCCTTCCAAGAAGACGACTACGGTTCGACTCGTCGGGGCGTCACGTTTGGAGTAGGTGACAGACTGGAAGCCGTCCACCTCGATCACTGATCTTTCCAGCGAGCTGGCGCGCGCGATGGCATCGATACGTTCGCCGTTCGATGCACAGCCACCGAGTGCGAGGAGCGCCATCAGCGCGAGCGCTGCGGACGCGTGCAACTCGCGCTGGTTCTTTCGCTTGGGTACACGCAAGCGTGCATCGGTCGAGCGCCGCCAACCGTAAAGAATCCCGACTCCCACCTTCGTACGTTGAAGACTCATAGTCAAAGCTGATAGATAACGACCCATCGTACGCGCGAACTCATCTAACGCTCGTGTGATCACACGATAAACATCCGCGTCGGGCCGCGGAATCATGCGGCCAATCAAAGGGAGAAGGCTGATGGGTCGAAGGTGGTGCGGCATGGGCCGCAATGGGATAGGCGTATTTGGTGCGCTCGTGTTGGCGCAGTTTACACATCCGGCGTTTGCCGCCGCACCACCCGTCGTAACGGGTACGCCCGCGAACTTTCAAGTCCCGGCAATCGGCGAGACATCTACGATCAATTTGCGCGAGCTCGGCGTCATCTCCGGCAGCGCTCCCCTGCGGCTGAACTACGACGATATCGAGATTTTCATCGATGGCCGGGCAGGGAGCTCCGTGGGCTTGGTCGCCCAGCCCACGGATTCGAACGGCCCCGGGTTCGTGTGCGTCGTACTTCAGAACGGCAACTTCGTTCCGACAGGATCCGAAACGCTTACGATGAGATTGTCGGTCAGCAGCCTGAGCACGCCGACCCCGACGCCTTCGACGATCGTCGGGATCACCAATCAGCCCGGTCCGATCGTGGATACACCCGCCGAGTTCGCGGCGTGCGACGATCCGAACACACGACCCGTCGCGAATGCTGGGCAGAACAGAACGATCACCGATACCGGGCCAGCAGGCGAAGCCGTGGTGCTCGACGGTTCAGGCAGCAGCGATGCCGATGCCGGAACGATCCTCACCTACAGCTGGGTTGGCCCCAACTTCGAAACTCCAGCGAGCACCTCGCCCACTGTTACGACTCCAGTACTCGCGCCGGGCACGTATACGTTCTCTTTGACGGTAGATGACGATTCGCGCGATCCGGACACGAGTACGAGCGAGCCGTCGAGTGTCGTGATCACGATCGTCGCGGCCGCGGCACCCACTGCGAACGCTGGTCAGGATCGATCGATCCCAGACAGCGACAGTGAGCCCGGTGAAGAAGTGACGCTCGATGGATCAAGCTCCTCCGCTACCGATGGGATTGCTTCGTATGTATGGCAAGACGCGGCGGGCGAACAGCTCGCGACAGGAGCAACGCCCACCTTGCGCTTGCCGGATGGAACGAACGTACTCACGCTCGCGGTGACGAGCAATGCCGGGATCACGTCCACAGATTCCGTGACGATTACAGTCGCCGCAGCGGCGCAGACCCCGGTCGCGAATGCTGGGGCCGACGTGACAGTTGCCGACACGGATCGTGAGTCGGGCGAGACGGTGACACTCAACGCAACAGCGTCGTCCGATCCGAACGGACAGCCGCTCACTTATACGTGGTCGCTCCAGGGCGATCCCGTAGTGGAGCTCGGCAGCGGTGCGACATTGAGCGCGAGACTGCCCGACGGCGCCAATACCGTGATGCTGCGAGTCGAAGATCCAAACGGCAACTTTGCGGTCGATTCGCTGATCGTCACAGTGGCCGCGCCCGCGCCGCGTGTTTCGCTCGCGGAGCTGCCGAATCTCTCGCCGAACAAGCGCAATATGGCGCTGGCGCTCGATCGCATCTGCATCGAGCTCGACGAGTTGAGCGGTGGTGATGGCGCGCTCACCGCAGAACAACAGGCGCTTCAGGCGCGCTGCAACGGCCTGTACTTCGACAACACTGCGGCCAATCAATCGCAGGCGCTCGAAGCCTTAGGCGCAGATGATTTCGCCGCCGCGCGAACACAGACTTTGCTGTTCTCGAACACGCTGTACGCGAGTGTGATGGATCGATTGGTCGCGCTGCGCGGCGGCGCACGCGGCTTGAGCCTCGCAGGTCTCAACCTCATGGTGGATGGCGAGCTCGTGCCGCTCGCACAGCTGCAACAGATGGCCAAAGGTTTGTTGGGTGCGGGCGCAAGCAGCGATGCGGACGAAGCCGGAACGCTCTTCGGCGACAAGCTGGGTGTGTGGGCGCGCGGCAACTTCAGTATCGGCGAGAAAGAAACGTCTGCGTCCAGTCCGAGCTTCGAAGCCGATCAATGGGCGCTGATTGCCGGCATCGACTACCGCCTGTCGGATCGCGCAGTCATCGGCAGCTCATTCGCTTACGGTCTATCGGGCATCGACTTCAATCCTTCCGGCGAGGGTGCACTCGACACGACTTCGTGGGCAGCTTCGCTCTACGGCTCGGTGTATGCCGCGAAGAACTTCTACTTCGATGCGATCGCGAATGTCGCAAGCTCGGACTATGAAGCTCATCGCAACATCACCTATGTCGATGGAACGGGTTTGATCGCTGCGGACGCACGCGGCACGACCGACGGGCTTACTCTCAGCGCGGGTGTTTCCGGCGGCTACGATTTTCTTCTCGGTGGATTCACGATCTCACCTACGCTCGGCATCTTCTATATCGATGCCACGATCGATGGTTTTACCGAGCGAGGCGCTGCAGGTTTGAACCTGATCTACGACGAGCAGCAGTTCTCCTCGTTCACGGGCAATCTAGGATTGCGCACGACGTACGCCTGGAATACCTCGTGGGGCGTGTTATTGCCGCACGTGCGCATCGATTACGTTCGCGAGTTCGAGGATGACGTCGATGTATTCGGCGTGCGGTTCGCAGCGGACCCGAACGCAAACAGCACCCCGCCGATTCTGGTCGAAACAGACAATCCGGATCGATCGTACTGGCGCCTCGCGACGGGTTTATCGGCGCAATTCGCCCACGGGATCTCGGGTTATGTCGAATATCAACGTCTCGAGAGCTTCGAGTACATAAGCTTCGAGGATGTAAGCATCGGGCTGCGAATGCAGCGGGCTTTCTAGAGGCGCTCACCCTAACCCTCTCCCTGAGGGAGAGGGGAACGAGGCCTCAGCCTAACCCTGCCCGAGTGAGAGGGGAACGAGGCCCTCAGCCGCAGGGTGCTTATCGAACCCCTCTCCCTTTGGGAGAGGGTAGGGTGAGGGTCTTGAATGAGATCCGAATCGCACGGAGAGTCATGAAAACGAAGCTGCGTTCTATTCTGTTGTCGCGCCTTGCGCTCGTGATCGCGCCGGCTGTGCTCGTCGTTGCCTCTGCGGCTCCCAGCGAAGCCGAGAAGCAAGCAGCAACCAAGGGCATGGTGAAGCGATCGGATCTCGAGATCGTCGATTGCCTATTACCTGGCCAACTTCGGCAACTGGGCAACACGAGCTTCCTCACGCAACGCCGCCCGATCCGCACGACCGTCGGCGAATGTTCCATCAGAGGCGGCGAGTACGTTGCCTACGATCGAGCCGATCTCAAATCGGCGCTGCGCATCTGGATGCAGGCCGCCGAGTCCGGCGATGCGGAAGCACAGACGAATGTCGGCGAGATCTACGAGCGCGGCTTGGGTGTCGAACCGAATCATGAGGCCGCGGCTCTCTGGTATCAGAAGGCTGCGGATCAAGGCTATGCACGCGCGCTCTTCAATTTAGGAACTTTGCACGAACAGGGGCTCGGTGTACCGCAGGATCGGCTCAAAGCGTTGAACTTGTATCGACAAGCTTGGGGTGTACCGGAGGACAGCATCATCTTCGCCTCCGCCGCCGAGCAAGAGCGGGACGCTCTGCGTCAACAGCTCGAAGCGACGATCGCCGAGAAGGATTCGCAGGTGCAGCTACTCAAGAAGCAGCTCGAAAGTCTCGAGCAGGAACTTCGCAAGCGCCCGGCGAACGAGCAAGCGAAGGCCTCCGAGAGCAATTCCGAGGTCGAAGCACTGAAGAAATGGATCGCGCAGCTCGAAGGCGAGCGGCGTCGCAGCACCGAGCGTCTTGCGGGATTACCGCGCACGCGCACGCCGCAAGGCGAAGAGTTATTGACACCCGTGCCGCCCACTGCCGCTGAGCGGACGCTGGCGGGTCTCAACTTCGGGCGCTACTACGCGATCGTGATCGGGAACCAGGACTACCAGTCCATCGAAGATCTTGAAACGCCGCGCTACGACGCCGCTAGAGCTGCCCGCATTCTTGCGGACAAGTACGGCTTCATCGTGCAGGTACTCGAGGATGCCAATGACGTCACGATGTTGAAGGCGATCAACGATCTCAATGCCGTACTCAAGCCTGACGATAACGTGCTCATTTATTACGCAGGTCACGGCGCGCGCTTGCAAAGCGGTCGCAGCGAAAGCGGCTATTGGCTCCCGGTAAACGCAGATGCGCCGCCGAAAGACACGTTCTGGGTACCGAACGAGCAGATCACTGGGCACCTCGGCCGCCTGCCCGCGAAGCGTGTATTGGTCGTCGCGGATTCCTGCTATGCGGGCTTGTTGTCGAACGACCCGAGCTATCTTTTCTTGAAGGGCAACGTTGCGTATTCGATGGAGTACATCAAATACAAGCTGCCGAAACGTTCGCGACTACTCTTGTCTTCGGGTGGAGATCGTCCAGTGCTCGATGAAGGCAGCGGCGGCAACTCGGTTTTCGCGCGCGCATTCCTCGATGAGCTCGAGACGAACGAAAGCATCCTCTCGAGTCCTGAGCTCTTCAGCCGCATCCGCAAGCGCGTCGAGATCTCGGCGGCCAAGAACAAGTTCGTGCAAACGCCGGAATTCAAATCGATCAAAGGCGCAGGCCACGAGGTAGGCGACTTCTTCTTCGT
>JAEZFW010000050.1 GCA_023417315.1 Pseudomonadota bacterium | reverse complement strand
CAAGGGAAGGGACGCATCCATTGACCCTTGCGCAGTTGAGTTGCGGTCGACAGCACGCGTACGAATACCCTGCAAAGACCGAATGAAACATCGCTTCTCAATTCATTTCCCCGGACAGCAGTGGGCGAAGGCCGGGATCCAGGACTGTCTTGCGCTTTGCTGCCTGGTTGTCTGGATCCCGGCCTCCGGCCGGGATGACGCCAAGAAAAGGTGGCACACCCAACATGCGTGCTTGTCTAAACGATGCGCTAGCATCTTGCCGTAGCCGAAGCCGTAGCCCGTCATACATGCGTATCGAACACCTCGCCCTTTGGACAAACGACATCGACCGTTGCACGCGCTTCTACGAAACGTATTTCGGTGCGCAGGTCGGACCGCCCTACGTGAATCCGAAGAAAGGATTCGAGTCGCGCTTCTTGTCGTTCGATGGCGGTGCACGCATCGAGGTGATGCGCACGCAGCAGTTGTCTCCGGTGCAGATCGAACCCGGCGCGCAACGCATGGGGCTCACTCACTTCGCAATAGCCGTGGGCTCCGAGACAACAGTCGACTCGTTGACGGCAAGACTGCGCTCGGAGGGGTTCCCTGTTCTCGATGGTCCACGCCGCACCGGGGACGGGTATTACGAGAGTGTCGTGCTCGATCCCGACGGCAATCGCATCGAGATCACTGCCTGAGCACGGTCTAAACGCACGAACAATTCGCCGATCTCGTCAGATCCGGCGCACGCGCCGCATCCTCACGAGGAACTTCCGCATCCTGCATGCATTCCGACGCTTGGTGGCCGGGGAGTCGATCGGTAACCGATTCTCGATCGTGACGCCTGTGCTCCGAGCTAACCCGTGGAAACTACGGTACGGATCTCGGCCGCTGCGTTGTTCCTTATGGCGCTAGGACGCGTAGTCGCGAGAGAATCCAACGAGGAGGCAAGCCAATGCATACCGGAATTCGGAACGTCGGTGCCATCGATCCCGAGTTGAGAACCTCCCCCGTTGCTGAGGAAATGCTCGAAGAGTCCGAGACACTGCGGCTCGAAGTCCCTGGTGGCGCGGTCTGTTACTTCAACGGGGAATCCTTCAAGAGCGGCGAGCTCGTCCGCAGTGGCACCATGATGCTCCGCTGCCGCGACGGCATCTGGGTCGAAGCCGGGCCGGCTGATCCCAAGAATCCGTAGCCGCTAACGCGGGAAAGCCTTCGGCGCGCGTTGCACGCCTACGGCAAGAAAGCCTAACGGCAGGAAAGCCTCCAGCGTGCATCGCACGCTTCCGGCACGAAAGCCTATCGGCAGGTCAGAGTGAGTCCGCTCGAATTGGCACCCCACACTCCCTCCCCACATCCGCGCGGTCGCAACCTCGACGGTGGGCTTGCGCACGATAGATAACTCCAAGATTACGCGCGCAACCAGTGCGCATCGTCCCTCGTGGCGAAATGTTTTCTTCTCTTCTGCCTTCGGCTTACTTCCGTCTTCGTTCTCTCTTCTACCTCTTCTTCTCCTCCCTTCTTCTTCTCTGTCGACGGTCAGCCGTGGCAGAGCGGGACTGACGTCAGGAGGTGTTTCAGGAGGTTCAAAAACATGGATGTTTTTGTACCCGGCCTACATGGAAGCATTTACGGCCGGTCCTGAAACACGTCCTGGCGGCAGGCCCGCCCAGACGCTACAAGGGCGCCAAGTATTCAGATAAGAGAAGCAAGGAACATCGAACACGACAATCCGAGCACCACGCGCGACTAGGCGTTCGATCGCGCGGCAAATCTTAGACCGAGCGGACCTATCATTCTTGAATGGTTCGGAGCGCCGCCGCCCATCTACCGCGTGTCCCTCCCACACAAGCGTGGGCGCCGACGCTCGTGCGCGATGAGATGAAGTACTGGCTGCTCAAGCCCGATTCGCGCCTGCGCGATTCGGTTCGTTGCTACTTCGTTGTCGAGGCGGAGCGGCGTCGTGCGCCCAAGTACGAGTTGCACTTGCCTGACGGCTACTCGGAGCTCGTGTTCACCTATCGAGATGGCTTCGAACGCGCGCCGCTCGGCTTCGCGTTCGATGAGAAATCAGGCGGCGCGCAGATGCGCCGCAGCTATTTGATCGGCGCACGAAGCCATTCGGTCGTCACCCGAGATCTCGGAGGTTTTCGAGTTATCGGCGTGAAGCTCGAGCCGCGGATGTTGCGAAGGCTCATGAGTACGCCGTTATCGGAGCTGCGGAATGCAACGGTCGAGTTGCGCGATCTCAATCACTTGAGTCTGTTGAGTCTAGAGGAGCGACTCTCGGGCGCATCATCTCCCCAGCACGTCGCGTCTGTACTCGACGCATTCTTCTTCGCGCAGATGCGCATCAGCACACCTGCGCACACGATCGTCGATCAGCTCATCGAACGGATCCGAGCGCGCCGGGGCGCGGGCACGATTGCAGAATGCATGCAGGGCATCGGCGCAGATCCGCGCACGCTCGAGCGCGCATTCGTTGCGAACGTCGGTATGACCCCCAAGAAGTACGCGCGCATCGTGCGCTTCAAGCATGCTTATCACGCGCTTCTGTCACAGATCGCACCGCGCAGCTCTCGCGCTCGCGTCTTTCCGGATTGCTATCTAGACGGATACTACGATCAGTCGCACTTCTACAAGGACTTCCGTTTCTTCACTGGGGCTTCGCCTGCGACACTGCTTGCGATGCAGACCCCGACGTCCACGGCTGTGACGGATCATCTGTTGCAGGAGGATTTGTCCGTCGCGTGATACGCAAGATCTGGCCTGACTGATCTTGCTCGTTCACGTTCTCGACAACTGCATAGATCGCACCATCAGCGCCGATCTCCACTTGCCGGAAGCGGCTTTTTCGATCCGCGAGCAAAATTTCCTGTGCGACCACGCGGCCGTCTTCGACGTCGACACGACGCAGGTGCTTGTGACCCAGCACAGCGACGAAGAGGTCGCCTTCCCATTCGGGAAACTGCGCGCCTCGATACATCGCTACTCCGCCGGGTCCGATCGAGGGCGTCCAATACAGCAGTGGCTCGCGCATGCCTTCATAAGTGACAAAGGGTGAGATGCGCGCACCCGTATAGTCGATGCCGTGCGTCGCGACGGGCCAACCGTAGTTGACGCCTTGCTCGATTACATTGATCTCATCGCCACCTTTGGGTCCGTGCTCGGTCGAATATACGGTACCCGTTTGCGCATCGACGTAGAGTCCTTGCGGATTGCGATGACCGTAAGACCAAATGGCCGGATCGGCGCCGGGTGTGTTCACGAAAGGATTGTCGTTCGGGATCGTGCCATCGTCGTTGATGCGCACGATCTTGCCCAGCACTCTGTCGAGGCGCTGAGCTTGCTCACGGTAATCGGCGCCTTCGCCAGTCGTGACGAGCAACGTACCGTCGGGCATGAACGCGAGTCGGCCGCCGTAATGGACTGAGGTGCCTTTCGGCGTGTTGTCGAAGATCACGCGAACGTCGTTCAGTTGATCGCCTTCTAGAACCGCGCGAACGACACGCGTCGTGTTGTGCTTCTGCTGCCCATGTGCCAAAGATAAGTAGATCGTGGAGTTCGTCTCGAACTGCGGATGCAGCGCGATGTCTAGCAATCCGCCTTGCAGCTTCACAAACGCTTCGGGCACGTTCTTGATCGCCGCTAGATGTTGGCCTTGCGCGTCGAGCAGGTGCAGAGCGCCAGATCGCTGCGTCACGAGCATGCGCCCATCCGGCAACAATGCGAGACCCCACGGGCTATCCAGCCGATCTGCGAGCACGTCGACCTGCAACCTCGCTTCGGAATCTTGATCGGCGAGCACAGTGTCGAATGCGGCAAGGCTCAACGAGCACAAGCCGAACAGCGCGATGCGCTTGCGAATGGCGATCATGAGGATCTCGCCTCCTGTCGAGCGAGAACGAGGTGGAACAAGTAGCCGCCGATTGCGCCGGCAATGCATTGTGCGAGGATGCCGAGCGCACCACGCGTGCCCGGAAACGCGAAGACTTCGTACTTGGGGTAACTTGTCGCGAGCATGACGGCCATGGCCGTCGCGCCCGCGAGCGGGTACAGAATCGGCGCGATGTTTCGCGTGCGATCGGAACGTGACGCGAGCATCCGCAGCACTGCTGCCACCGAAAAGGCAATTGCGAGGCCGATGACGATGACGCTGCCGAACTGTGTCCACACCAACGAGGGGGCCATGCCACGCACATCGAACAGAAACGTGCGCAGGGCATCTGCCATGGAGATCTCTGCGCCGACCGCGCTGAGTCGCATGAGGTTGTTCGTGGTGTAGAAGAGCGTTGCGCAGATGTAGGCGACGCTCGCGGCGACAACGAAGGCGACGAGCGTACGAGCGGTATAGAAGGGCTTACGAGTCATGGTGGGCCTCAAGCTTCAACCATGGTGCAAGCATCGCGAGCGCACGCCTTCGTGTATTGTAAATTTCCGGCAGGCCTTTACTCGTCACCCCCATGCCCTCACCCGCCGCTCCGCTGGCGGCCTCTCCCAAAGGGAGAGGCGAAGAATGTGCCGCTCCTCTCTGGTAGATGGCTAGCGCAAGAAAGCTCCGCTCTGTCTAGCGCTAGCTTTTCTCGGCGAGGGAACGAGCCTTCCTCGCGGCAGCTTTCCAGCGGTAGCTATCGCGGTCGGAGGCGACAGCCCTCGCCGCTGCGCTAGCGTTTTACGCTCGGATCACCGGTAGGAGGTGGGGCGCGGTCGGTGCTTGCGCGAGGTCCGAGGATCTCGGTGAGAATCGGCTTCAGCTCATCCGCCCAGATCTGGTAGACCTTCGGCGCCAAGTGCAGCTGATCGCGATCCGTCATTCCGTCGAACAATCTGCCTTCGCTATCTGCGAGCTTGGAGGTGAGGTCGATGTAACGAATTCGCTTCCCGTCGGCCATCTTCTCCAGGTTCGCGTTGATGCGCCGAATTGTCGGCATCACGGCGATGTTGTCGTTGCGCGGCGTGATGCTCGTGAGCACGATCGTCGCTTTCGGCGCCTTCTTGCGGGCGACATCGACGATCGCCTTGAGACCGCGCGTGATGTCGTTCACGCGCGCGAGATCTTCATCGATCGGCGTCAAGGAGCCGACGTTGTTCGTTCCAGCCATCAATACGATGACCTTCGGATTCACGCCATCGAGCTCGCCATTCTCTAGGCGCCAGAGAATGTTCTGTGTACCGTCTGCGCCCCAGCCGAAGTTCGCTGCGTTCCAGCCGTAGAAGTTCTTGTTCCAATTGTCGAGCAGATGCTTGTATTGCGGATCGGTTGCGCCCCAGCGGCGAGTAATCGAGTCACCCATGAAGTACACGTCGATCTGGCCCTTCGTCTTTTTCTCGAGCAGTTGCTGGTGTGCGATTTGCGAATTGCGGTCGAGCCGCGGGCTAGGCTCGTCGGCGGGCTCAGCGACGTTGCCACCGGCGACGAGCGTGCGCATCCACTCCGTCGAACGTTGCGTGTAGGGCGCTTGTTGCTCAGGTGTGGCGAGATGGTTGTGCGGCGAATCGACGAGCGGCACTGCTTCCTTGTAACCGCGGATCTGGTTGAACGCGATGAAGATGCCGACCGGCGGAGTCGACGTATCGATGAAACCCATCGATACGAGTGACGGCACCTTGATGCGAGCCGCGCAATTCACGGTGTCGAAGTAACGCGACGTTTCGAGCACGCGCGGGTCGTCCGTTGGCCAGTTGGGATAGCCTGAACCACGGCCGTGCAAGTAGCCGTGCGTGTCGGCGCCTGCAGGCACGTGCGTGATCATGTGAGTGACCTTGGGGTGTAAGCCGGCTGCGCAGAAGCTCTGCTGCCCGCCCATGCTCGTACCCATCACGAGCAGCGTCTTGCCGTCCCATTCTGGAAGGCTCGACACATAGTCGACCGCGCGGATGTCCGCGAGATACATCTGCAAGAAATAGTTCTTGTCGCGATCCATTCGACCGATCGACTCGTACTGCTTCAGCTCCTGCGGAAGCGCGTCGTAGTACTCCTTGGGCTGATCGGGCAGCACGTCGTGCGGTTCGATGTTGAACGCGAGCCATCCTTCGGCTGCACGATCCGTCACCCACTCGCGCTCCAACGGGTAGGGTGGGCTTGCCCATTGGAAGATGACGATCGCTGGAAACTTGCCCGCGCGCTTGGGCTTCGCAAGCTGGCCATGCACGTTCTTGCCGCCGAGGTGATCCATCTTCACGGTGAAGTACGCGACATCCGGTTTGTCGCTCGGCTTCTCCGTCAGCACAGGATTAACCGGGACCGCGCGGAGCTCCTTGATCTTCCGCCGCCAGAAGCGATCGAAGTCCTTTGGCTCCGGGACCGAAGGCTTCAACTGAGCGGGTGCAATCGCCGCACCGACCACTTGCGGCGGCGTGGACGCATCGCCATCGTCGATCTCGACGTACAACATGCTAGGCTCATTCAGCGTCGTCTCGATCGTTGCGGTGCTCGCTGAGTCGAGAGAACCGGTCTTGATGACATCCTGATTGTTCTTCTTGATCGTGTAGCTGTACTGACCGGTCGGTGCGCTGCCGGGCGCCGCGGTCACGCTCCATCCTGCCTTCTCACCCAACTGATAGATCCCGCCCGCTTTGAAGGGTCTGAGGACCAGCGGTTCCGATGCGGCGAGGGGGGTTGCAAAGACGAAGGCGAAGAGGAGAAACGCAGCTCGAGCGCGACCCAAAATCATTCACGATCTCCACAGATGTGTGTGCGACGAAACGCCGCTCCGCTCTTATTGCACCAGTGTTCCGTAATGGTGCCGAGCTGTCCAGCAAAGACTGTCGGGAGACGAGTAACGGCCCGGAGTCCCCGCCCACCAGTCGTATCAACGGCAGCTCGGCGACCGCGGAGAAGGAAGAGATACGAAACTCTACGAGGACGCGAGTGAGTGCTTTATATCGCTCCTGCTGATGTCGTCACCTTCGCGGAGGCGAGGGCCTATCCGAAGCAAAGGATTCAGATGGATCCTCGCCTTCGCGGCGCCTTCGCGAGGACGACGACCAGTGCCGGCTTGGTGTGTTTGGCGCGAGTTACCTGTCTCTCGGCCAAGTCCCGTCACCCAGCACTCTAGTGTGCATGCAGCTTCTCCAGTTGCGGGAAGATGCCGCTCATATAGAAGGAGAACGCGGGGAGCGTTTTCGGATCGATGTTGTTGAGTTTAGCGTAGTGCGCGACGAGCTCATCGGAGTCGGACTTGTACACGTCGGGCTCCACTTGCACCGTGGGGAAGGTCGCCTTCTTGCCCGTTGCTTCGGCCAGCTTCGTCTTGGTCTGCTCGAACTGCTTGGCGTTCGGATCGACTTTCACGATCTCGAATCCATCGATGAGCTTCGCTTCCGAGATGAACAGCAGAAACTTGAACGAGAACGGACAGTCGGTCAGAAGGTAGGCGGTTGGACGGAAAGGCATGCGCGATCCCTCTAGTGACGAAGATCAAGTGACGAAGTCAGACGCGACATCGAGCTGAAACACGAGTCGTCAGGGTACCAAAGGCGAAATCTGTTCGTCCTCCGTCTCTGACTTCGTCACTCCGTCACTTCGTCATCTCGTCACTTGACGCGGAAACGCCCTTTATTCTCGCGCTCTGCGCTCCCCGATTGCGTTCGTTGCAATCTTGTGCGGCTTACATCGGAGGTGTAATGCTTGCCGCATCGCGCAATCAGCGTGCATGTAATTAGTACTAGGGAGCGCACATGCGAAAGAGCGCATCTGCCATGTTCGTCATGGCTCCGGTCGTCGCGATGACGCCGGTGCTGGCTCAGCAGCAGAGCTTAGGCGAGGAAGAGCTCGCGAACGTCGTCGTCACAGGTACGCGCGTGCCGAATCGGTCTGCGCTCGACACCGCAGTTCCAGTCGATGTGGTGACCAGCGAGTCGCTCACGAATCTCGGCGTCACTGAAGTGAATCAAGCGCTCGCTGTGTCGCTGCCGTCGTTCAACTTTCCGCGGCCAGGGCTTGCCGATGGTACGGACACGATTCGGCCCGCGACATTGCGCGGACTCGCGCCCGATCAGACCCTCGTGCTCGTCAACGGGAAGCGTCGGCATGCCGCTTCCCTCGTAAACATCAACGGCACGGTTGGCCGTGGCTCCGCCGCGGTGGATCTCAACACGATACCGAACGCGATCATCGATTCGATCGAAGTCTTGCGTGACGGCGCATCCGCGCAGTATGGGTCGGATGCGATTGCAGGCGTCATCAACCTGCGCCTTCGGACCGATTCCGACGGCGGCGATGTCGGCGTGCACTACGGATGGAGAGAATCGGAGTACGAGGTGCTCACCGGCGCACCGCCGGCGGGAGCAGGCTGGTCCGCGCCTGCACGATTGTCTCGCGATGTATCGGATGGCGAGACGCTGACGGTGTCGGCGTGGAAAGGTTTTGCGCTAGGCGAGTCAGGCTCGCTCACGGTCGCTGCCGAATACAAGGATCAAGAGCATACCGAGCGAGGAGGATGGGATGCTCGACAGCAGTTCCCGCTCGTCGGCGGTGCATTCGATCCGCGTGAGCTGACATTCGATCGCTTCAACTCGTGGTACGGCGAGCCCGACATCGAGCAGGCAACGCTCTTCGCGAATGCCGAGTACGAGTTCGAAACTGGCGCGACGATGTACGGATGGGCGAGCTTCCAAGAGCGCGATGCGCGCTCAGCCGGGTTCTATCGACGCGCGCTCGATGATCGGAACACCATCGAGATCTATCCCGAAGGATTCTTGCCGATCATCGCGCCGACCGTGACCGACTACTCGGCTGCGTACGGCATTCGTTGGCAACTCGGCGAATGGGATATGGACTCCTCGTTGAGCTACGGCTACAACGAAATGGAGTTCACGATCGAGGACACGCTCAACCGCTCATTGGGCCCGAGCAGCCAGACGGAGTTCGACGCCGGCGGATTCGACTACGACCAGCTCGTGTTGAACATCTCCGGTGTGAGGCCGATTCAGGTCGGCTGGCTGTCCTCGCCGCTCAACATAGCGATTGGTGTCGAGGCGCGACGCGAAACGTATTCGATCACCGCGGGCGAACCGGACTCGTATCGCAACGGTGGCGCGCTGCTGCCGAACGGTCAGCCGACGCAATCTGGCGCGCAGGTCTTCCCGGGCTTTCGTCCAGAGAATGAAGTGGACGAAGATAGAGAGGCGGTAGGTGCGTACATCGACCTCGAGGCGAACCTCACGCCGAAGCTGCTCGCATCTATCGCGGTTCGTGGCGAACACTACTCCGATTTCGGCGAGAACCTCTCGGGAAAGATCTCGGCACGTTACGACTTTACCGATGCATTCGCGCTGCGCGGCTCGGTGCAGAATGGTTTCCGCGCACCTTCGCTGCAGCAGCAGTTCTTCGCGACCACCTCGACGAACTTCATCGGCGGCATTCCATTCGACATCACGACATTCCCTGCCACCGATCCTGTCGCTCAGGCGCTTGGCGCGCGCGAGCTCGATGCCGAGGAATCGCAGAATTTCTCCATCGGCGCAGTCATGCAGTTCGGCGATCTCAACATCACGATCGATGCGTATCGGATCGACATCGACGATCGCATCGTGCTGTCGGAGAACCTGACCGCGGCGAACGTGCGAGAGTACTTGGAGGATCAGGGATTCATCGGCGTGGGTGGCGGCCGCTTCTTCATCAATGGCGTGGACACCGAAACTGAAGGCGTCGATATCGTGATGAGCTATCCCTGGTCGCTCGGCAACGCGGGTCGCCTCGATCTTACGCTCACGGCCAACTTCAACTCCACGGATGTCACGCGCACGCCCACGACCGCGCCGCTCGCCGCGCTGGATCCCGCGCCAGTGTTGTTCGAACGCGTGAACGTGCTGACGTTCGAGGAGGGAACGCCGGAGAATAAGTTCGCGTTCACGGCGAACTGGGCGCGCGATCGGTTTGCCGCCACCTTCCGTGCCACCCGCTACGGAGAAACATTGTCGCCGGACACGGCCGCGACGTTCACCTCGACAGTGATCAACGATGTCGTGCTGTCGCCGACGACGCTGATCGACATCGAAGGCCGTTTCGACATCACGGAAAGCATGCGCCTCGCGCTTGGTGCGGATAACGTGACCGACGAATATCCGGATCCCAATCCGCCCGCTGCGAATGGAACGGGCACGACATCGTTCTCGAACTACTCGCCGTTCGGACGATCGGGAAGATTCGTGTATGGGAAGTTGACGTATCGGTTTTAGAAGCGGTTAGCGGTTGGTCCGGAGCGCGGCCTTGCGCTCGTCACCGTTCCCCGCTTGCGGGGCGGCTCGCCAGCGAGCGACGGGTGAGGGAAAGCGTCCGCGCACCTTCCTCCTAACCGCTAACCGCTAACCACTTCCAGATTCAGCTGGTCTGAATACCTGCCATCGCGATCCACGCGAACAGCGCGAGCACACCAACAAGTGCGATCACGGTCAAAGGTTTATTGCGATACGTCGGTTGGATCCATCTTCCGTTCGCGACCAGGAGCGCGATGGCGAGCACGGGGAAGAAGAGGGCGCCGATGACTGTGTAGAGCTTCTGCACTTCACGGAAGCTCGTGAACAGTCCGAGCATCGGCACCGTTGCAAGGAGGACCATGTACACCCGATACGGTTTCGAGCGCGTGTCGACGGTATCGCGCGCTGCGCTCGCCTTGACCTCGCCTGCGCCGTTGCGCAGCAGCTGCCAACAATCGGCAAATAGATACGGCACCGCTTGCCACACGCCGAGCAGACTGCTGAACACCGTGCCAAACGTGCCGACCAGAAACAGGACGCGGCCCCATTCTCCGAACTCTTCTCCGAGTCGATCCGATAGTCGCACCAAGAGCTGAGTGCCTTCACCTTCGATCTGGATGCTGGTGCCGACGATGACCATTGCGATGCCGAACACTGCGGCCATCAGGTAGCTCAATCCAAGATCGAGGCGGCAGGTGCGCAACTCATCGGCGCTTGTGCGGCCTTCTTCGCGCAGCCAATACCCATAACAAAGCACGGTCAATGTGCCGCCAATGCCGCCGATCAGCGCGATCGTCCACACGACGGCTTCGCGATCGAGCTGCGGAATCGTCGGTACGAGCAGTCCCTTCACGATCTGCGTCGTTCCCGGCCACAACACGACGGCGGTGATGATCGTCATAGCGAACATCGCGCCGATGCACACCCGCATCGCGATCCGAAACAATCCATAGCCGCCGTGCATCACGAGGCCAAGTCCGCACAGTGCGGCGATGACGCCGAAGACGATCTTGCCGTGGCGAGCGTCCTCGAAGATCGGAAACATCGCGTGCAGGGTCACGCCGCTCGCGCCCATCTGCGCGGAGCCGACGAAGAACGACCACAGCAGCAAGTACGGCAGGAACAACCACACGACGATGCGCCCGTAGCGTCGCACGGCACCCTCTATCAAGGTTTCGCCGCTCGCGAGCTGCCAGCGTGCGAGCCCTTCGGTTACGACGAACTTCAAGAACGCGCCGACGAGTACCGCCCAAAGGACTGCGACACCGAGCATGCCGCCGACGATGCTCGCCGTTGCGAGATCACCGCTGCCGACGCCTGTTGCCGCGAGCAGCAACCCGGGGCCGATGATCGCAAGCAGTGGCCGCTTGCGAGGCGAGGACGACGTGGACCGCATGAGTACGATTCGTTCTTCTATCCGAGCGCGAGTGTAGGCAAGCAGCAGCGCGAGCGAAAGAAAGGGGTGAAATATCTGCGCGTTGGTGCGGCAAATCCTGACTGATGCATTGCGACCCGAAAAGATAATAAGATCGCACCGATATCCGAAGGAGCAGCTCGCACGATCATGGTCGAATCCGTCGAAACGCCGCCGAAGAAGCGCGAGCTCCTCGTGTTCTTCTTTCTCGCATTCGTGCTCGCCCCCATTCTCGCCGTCGTCATCGTCGCAGGATACGGGTTCTGCGTCTGGATGTATCAAATCGTGATGGGACCACCGTCGGTCTGAGGACGGCCTAGATGAGCTCGACCGTTCGACGAGCCTTCTCTCGCCGCGCGCTCTTCGGACTGCCTAGTTCGAAGGCCAAGCCTAGCGCGCAAATCGGCGATTCGTGCCTCGCGATGAGCGGCGTCATGTGCGAAAGCTGCGCTGAAAGCTGCGAGCACGGCGCAATTCGCTTCATGCGCCGGGGCGCGATCAAACAACCCATTCTCGATGCCGACGCCTGCACTGGCTGCGGCGACTGTCTGAGCGTCTGTCCAGCGAACGCAATCTCGCTGTCTACTCCGGAGGCGGAAGGTCAAGCATGAGAGGTCACAACGTCCACATCGCCGGCATGCTCATCCATGCCAAGCCGGAGGCACTCGAGGCGGCGATGAGTGTTCTGCGCGACTGCGGCGCGGCGGAGATTCACCCGACTGGCCTCGTTGGCAAGCTCGCCGTCGTGCTCGAATGCGCTCACGAACGAGAGATCGCGGATTGTATCGAGCAGGTGCAGGCCATCTCGGGCGTGATCTCGGTTTCCATGACTTCGCACTACATCGAAGAGGCAGCGGCGCTTGCCGCGGAGATGCCGTAATGACGATCACACGACGTGAGTTCTTGAAGGACAGTGCGTTGGCTTCCGCGCTTGCAGCGGCGACCACGGCTGAGAGCGCCAACATCATCACCGAGTCTCAATTCACGCGCATGAAGTGGTCGAAGGCGCCGTGCCGATTCTGCGGCACGGGCTGCGGTGTGAAAGTCGCCGTCAAAGATGGCCGCGTCGTTGCGACTCACGCAGATGCCAATGCGGAGGTGAACCGCGGCATCAACTGCGTCAAAGGCTATTTCTTATCGAAGATCATGTACGGCTCGGATCGGCTCACTCAGCCGCTCTTACGCATGAAGGACGGCAAGTTCGACAAGGAAGGCGAGTTCACGCCGGTGAGCTGGGATCAAGCATTCGACATCATGGCCGAGAAGTTCAAAGCGGCGCTGAAGGACAAGGGTCCTTCAGGCGTCGGTATGTTCGGATCAGGTCAGTGGACGATCTGGGAAGGCTACGCTGCGAACAAGCTCTTCAAGGCGGGCTTTCGCTCGAACAACATCGATCCGAATGCGCGGCACTGCATGGCCTCCGCTGCGTATGCCTTCATGCGCACGTTCGGCATGGACGAGCCGATGGGATGCTACGACGATTTCGAGCACGCCGATGCGTTCGTGCTGTGGGGCTCGAACATGGCGGAGATGCATCCGGTGCTGTGGTCGCGCGTCGCCGATCGACGCCTCTCTGCGCCGCACGTGAAAGTCGCCGTGCTCTCGACGTTCGAGCATCGCTCATTCGATCTCGCGGACATCCCGATCGTAATGCGACCGCAGAGCGATCTTGCGATCATGAATTACATCGCGAATCACATCATCCAGACCGGACGTGTGAATCGCGACTTCGTCGGTAAGCACGTGAACTTCAGGCTCGGGAATGCGGACATCGGGTATGGTTTGCGGCCGGAGCATCCGCTCGAGCAGAAGGCGAAGAACGTGCAGCGAGCGACGGAGTCGCAGCCGATGACGTTCGAGCAGTACGCGGCGTTCGTGAAGCCGTACACGCTCGAGCACGCAGTCAAGATTTCCGGCGCGCCCGAATCTTGGCTGCGTCAGCTCGCTGAGCTGTATGCAGATCCGAAGACGAAGGTCACCTCGTTCTGGACGATGGGATTCAATCAGCACACACGCGGTGTGTGGGCGAATCATCTCGTCTATAACTTGCACCTTCTCACCGGCAAGATTTCGACGCCGGGCAACAGCCCGTTCTCGCTCACCGGGCAGCCTTCGGCGTGCGGGACCGCGCGCGAGGTCGGCACCTTTGCGCATCGGCTCCCAGCAGATATGGCGGTGACGAATCCCGAGCATCGTGCGACCGCGGAGAAGTTGTGGAAGCTGCCCGCCGGTACGATTCAAGAGAAGCCTGGCTATCACGCCGTCGAGCAGAACCGCATGCTCAAGGACGGCAAGCTCAATGCGTACTGGGTGCAGGTGAACAACAACGTTCAAGCTGCGCCGAACATGAATCAAGAGACGTTGCCCGGCTACCGCAATCCAGACAACTTCATCGTGGTCTCGGAGGTGTATCCCACCGTCACTGCTCGCGCCGCCGATCTCATCTTGCCTTCCGCGATGTGGGTGGAGAAAGAAGGTGCGTACGGCAATGCCGAGCGTCGCACGCAGTTCTGGCAGCAGCTCGTGAACGCGCCGGGCGAATCGAAGTCCGATCTATGGCAGCTCGTGGAGTTCTCGAAGCGCTTCACGACGGATGAGGTGTGGCCGGCGGAGCTGTTGAACGCGAACCCGTCGTACAAGGGGAAGACGCTGTATCAAGTGCTGTTCGCGAACGGGCAAGTCGATCGTTTTCCGCTCAAAGAGCTCAACCCCGACTACGAGAATCATGAAGCGAAGGAGTTCGGCTTCTATATCCAAAAGGGTTTGTTCGAGGAATACGCGCAGTTCGGTCGTCATCACGGCCACGATCTCGCGCCATTCGACACGTACCACAAAGTCACGGGCCTGCGCTGGCCCGTCGTCGACGGCAAAGAAACGCTGTGGCGCTATCGCGAGGGTTCGGACCCATACGTGAAGCCAGGTAAAGGATTCGAGTTCTACGGCAACAAAGATGGCAAGGCGAACATCTTCGCGTTTCCCTATGAGCCTGCCGCGGAGGAGCCGGATGCGGAGTTCAACTATTGGCTGGTGACCGGCCGCGTGCTCGAGCACTGGCATTCAGGCTCGATGACAGGTCGCGTGCCGGAGCTCTATCGAGCGTTCCCCAATGCCGTCGTCTTCATGCATCCGGACGATGCCGAAGCGCTCGGTGTTCGGCGCGGCGTCGAAGTGCGCGTCGTCTCTCGCCGCGGCGAAATGCGCTCGCGCGTCGAAACGCGCGGTCGCAACAAACCACCGCGCGGCGTCGTGTTCGTGCCATGGTTCGATGCGACACAGCTCATCAATAAAGTGACGCTCGATGCCACGGACCCCATCTCCAAACAAACCGACTACAAGAAGTGCGCGGTGAAGATCGTGCCGGTGGGAGGGGCGGTATGAGCGCGAGAAGGCTGCTGGCCATCGGCCACTGGCTTCTGGCCAGAACAAGAAAGCTGATCCCCTCTCCCTCGAAGGGGAGGGTCAGGGTGAGGGTCTGGCCAGAGCCCAGTGCCCAGAGCCCAGTGCCCAAGAGGCGTTCGCGCGCCGTTCTCGCTGTCGGATGCTTCGCCGCTGCATTCGCCTTCGCTGCCGACCAAGCGCTCGATCGCGAGCAAGTCTCCGCCGATAAGCTCGGCCCGGGGCTGCGCGGGAATGTCGAGTTGGACAAGGAGCCAAACGCGCCGCGCATGTCGCGGGTCGAGAACTTCGACATTCGGCGCGGGCGTGCCTACACGAGTCAGCCACCGACGATCCCGCATACGATCGAGAAGTACGAAATCACGCGCAACGTCAACTTCTGCATGTATTGCCATGCGCGCGTTCGCAACGAGCAATCGCAAGCGCCGATGGTGAGTGCAACGCATTACATGGATCGCGATCACAACTATCTTGCTGAGATTTCGCCGCGCAGATACTTCTGCACGCAATGTCATGTCGTGCAGACGGATGCGCAGCCGCTCGTGGGCAACGAGTTCATCGATGTCGATACGCTGCTCGAGCGCGAGCGCGCGGCCCAGGATGACGGCGACGAGCGTCGCGGCACGCGCGAGACGCGTCGATGAAAGAGAAACTGCGGACTTGGTGGCGCACGCTCAGCACGCCCAGCAGGCATCTGAGCCTAGGCTTCCTGACCGTCGGCGGCTTCATCGGCGGCGTTCTGTTCTGGGGCGGATTCAACACTGTGCTCGAGGCCACGAACACGGAGGAGTTCTGCGTGAGTTGCCACGAAATGCGCAACAACACGTTCGCCGAGATCAAACAAACGATCCACTACAGCAATCGCTCCGGCGTCCGCGCGACATGCCCCGACTGTCACGTGCCGCACGACTGGACCGACAAGATCGCGCGCAAGATGCAGGCTTCCAAAGAGGTTTGGGGCAAGATCTTCGGCCGCATCAATACGCGCGAGAAATTCCTGGATCATCGCCTCGAGCTCGCGAAGCACGAGTGGGCGCGATTAGAGGCGAATGACTCGCTCGAATGCCGCAATTGCCACGCGTATCAATATATGGATTGGACGCGGCAGAGCTTGCGTGCAGTGCAAGTCCATTCCGTCGCGCTCGCAGGCGAGGACTACACATGCATCGACTGCCACAAGGGCATCGCGCACCAGCTCCCTGACATGGAAGGGATTCCGATGTTGTTTGGGGCGCCGTTAGGGCCTGCGGGTGGGGGAACTGAATAGGCTAGCTTTGCAGTGTCGCAGGCAAAGCTTCGATGAAGAGTCGGATCTGGTCGCGGACCCGGCGGTAGTGCGTTAGCGCTTCCTCTTCAGAGCGAGCTTCTCGTGCCAGCCTCGGCGGGTCTTGAAAGCTGGCGTGCAGTCTTCGTGCACCCTTTGGGGAAGTTGGGCAGCTTTCAGCGGCGTTGTCGCAGACCGTGACTACGTAGTCGAAAGGCACGTCCGCGAAGCTATCCACATGTTTGGACCAGTGAGCCGACATGTCTACACCCACCTCGGCCATCGCTTTCACCGCGCGCGGATCAACGCCGTGTGGATCGGTGCCGGCGGAGTACGCTTCGATGTAGTCACCTGCGAGATGACGCGCCCAGGCCTCGCTCATCTGACTGCGACAGGCATTGCCGGTGCAGAGAAACAGCACTTTCAACTTCTTGTCGCGCACGCGTGGACTACCCGCAACACGCCGCCTTGCGCTTCTGCGCATCGGCCTTTTCCTCGGGCGTGCAGCAGGCGTTAGCGGGTTGCTTCTGCGATGCCAGAGAAGTCGGTGTGCAGCACGCTGTCATTGAAGTGCGATCCGCATCGTTACCGTAGACGGTGCTGCCGCCCGTCGTGAGGAATGTCTCCCACTTCACACCTTGCGGATCTTCGATCCAGCTCTTCTCGCTCTTTGCGTAGCAGCAAGTGGTGGCACCTTCCTCAAACACCGGCGCATCGGCACGTTGCAGGCGCTCGTATACCTCGGCGAGCTCGCCTTTGTTCTCGACCTGAATGCCCAGATGCTCTATGCCAGCTGCGTCGCCCCGGGCACTGATGGCGAAGTTCACGCGAGGATCATCGAGCATCCACTTGGCGTAATCGCTCTTGACCACCGTGGGGTTCGCTGCAAACAACTGCGAGTAGAACCGAATGGAAGACTCGAGATTCAGAACGGCAACGTGGATGTGCAAGCGTTTCATTTCGATCTCCTCAAAGCTGTTTGAGCATGAAGGCGACACTCGCCCTAAGCCGGGATAGCTGCACATCACCAAGAAGCTTGGTCGCTGCTTCCCTCATCGGTATTCAAGCAATAGCTATCTTCATCGAGACGTCTCAGGCCGACTTCTTGGATCGCGCAGTTCGGGCTTTTGCCGTCGCAGGCGCGCAGCTCGGCGCGCAAACGGCAGAGCCTTCGCAGCAGTTTTCCGTCAGGTAACTGATGAGCGCATTCATCGCGGAGAAGCGGGTGGCGTAGATCAGCTGTCTTCCCTCGCGACGCTGGCTGATGAGTCCGGCGCGGGCTAGGTGCTGCAAGTGAAACGTCAAAGACGATGGAATGAGCCCAACATGCTCGGCGATCTGGCCTGCAGGCAAACCATCAGGCCCTTGCTCGACCAATGCTCGGTAGATCGCAAGCCGATGTTCGTGCGCGAGGGCGGCGAGTGCGGCAATGACTTCAGCGTTCTTCATGGACATACGATATTACGAGAAATATCGAAATGTCAACGTAAGTGGTGTCAGGTGTTTCGCGCTGGCGCACGGGCGATTCTCGAGTGCGGCGCCAAACGGTATCGGAGTGACAGGTGACTACGGTATCACCTGGAGCAAAGTCACCGGCCTGGCTGGACCCTTGAGTGAGACACTGCCGCCGCGAGCGGATACTTCGGTGTCCGGCATCGAAAGTAGGAGGTCGAAGGCGATCTTCCCTTAGTCTGCGTAGAGCTTCTTCTCGACATCGGTGAAGCACTTGCGCCCGCGCAGCGGATCCATGCGCGGGTCGAGCCTCATCCAGTTCACCAGGAACGACTTGTCGGTCAGCGCGCGCGCCAGCGACTCACATCCCAGGTCGAGCTCTCCAAGGGTCGCCTGGATAGTCGCAATCTCATACGACTCGCCGAATCCTTGACTCTGCAACGTGCCGAGCCGCGCGATCTCGCGCAGCGCGTCTTCGCGCCGGCCCATCCTCGCGTAGAGCACGCCGAGATCGCCCTGCCACGCGCCGACGTCTTTGCGCGCCTGCAGTTGCAGGAGCGCTTCGTCGAAACGGCCTGTCGCCGTGAGCGCACGCGCGAGCACGCTGCGACCGGTGTCGAACCCGGGGTTCGCTGCAACGATCGGCGCCAGCAGTGCGATCGCCTCATCGTAGCGCCGCGCGTTGAACAGGATCAGCGCGTAGTTGGAGGAGAGCAGCAGGGTCATCGGTTCCAGGGCTCGCGCGCGCCGCATATCCGCGAGCCCTTCATCGACACGCCCTTGCTGGGCATGCCACATCGCGGAGTAGTGCCAGAAACTGGCGGTATCGAGTCCGAGCTCTCGTGCCTTCTCCAGATCCCGCGTCGCTGCGGCGAAGTCCTTATCGAAGTCCATATGAATATGAAGCAAGGTGACGTGCGCATCCGCCACCGTCGGATCGAGCTCGAGGGCACGCTCGGCCGCGGCGCGCGCCTTCGGCAGCCCCTCGGCGGGCGTCGTAAGCTGGCGCACGACTGCGCCCGCAAGTGTGCGACTGTAACCCGCCCACGCCTCGGCGTATTCCGGATCCTCTTTGATCGCCGCTTCAAGCTTGGCGAGTGCGAGCGCCGTGGCGTCGATGTCGCGCCGCGAACGTTGATGCATACCCTCGACGTACAGCTCCTGTGCGCGGGCACTAGGGACATGGCGCGTTTCCGCGGCGCTGCGGTCGCTGAACCAGTAGATGCCGAGGCTCGCGGCCAAGGCAACCAGGGCGAGCGCAAGCACGAGCCACTCACCGCGAACGGTGCGGACCGGCTTCGACTCGATTGCGGACGGCAGCGCCGCAGCGCCCAGCTTGCCGATGAAGCGGTAGCCGACGCGCGGGAGCGTCTCGATGTACCGCGGCGTGTCGCCGACGTCATCGAGCGCGACGCGCAATTTGCGGACCGCGACGTTGAGCCCGTTGTCGAAGTCGACGACTCCCTGTGGCCAGAGCGCTTTGACGAGTCGTTCACGCGTGACGACCTCGCCCGGGCGGTCGGTGAGCTCGATGAGGATGCGCAGGGGCTGCTGTGCCAGCCGGCTCATGCGCCCATCGCGCCAGATCTCTCCCGAGACGAGGTCGACCGTCCAGCCGTCGAATTGCAGAGCGCCCTGTTCCATGCAGCGATAATAAAGAAGTAAGGCCGATCCAAGGGCGGGTTAATGGCTTAACGGTGTTCCGCAAGCCCAAGTTGGAGGCGTCCATCCAAGAGGAACGCTCCATGGCCGCCGTCACGAAGTCCCGGTTCTATCTATTCATTGCGCTGGCACTCGTAGTCTTCGTCGTCGTGGGCTTCGCCCCAACCTACTACCTACGCATCCTGATCGCCCCACCACCGCTCACGACCCTGCTGCACGTGCACGCGATCGTGTTCACCGTGTGGATGGTCCTGTTCCTCACGCAAGTGGGCCTGGTCACCGCTCATCGCGTCGACCTGCACCGCAAGCTCGGGATCGCGAGCGCGATCGTGGCCGGCATCGTCGTGGTCGTCGGCGTCCTGTCCGTGTTTCAGACCGCGATCTCGAACCATGTCAGCCCCTCAGGACTGGCACCGCCGCAGTTCTCAATCATCGGATTCACTTCGATCGGGCTGTTCGCTGTGTTCATCGCGTTAGGGATTGCGTGGCGCCGTCGGCCGGGACTGCATCGGCGATTTATGATGCTGGGGTTCGTAGCGTCGATCAGCCCGGCGTCCGCACGCATCCTGCGGCTGCTCGATCTGCAGCCACATCGTGACTTTCTAATCCCGCTCATTGCGGCGCTATTCGTCGCGGTGTGCCTCGTGCATGACTGGCGAAGGCACCGAGTCGTGCATCCGATCTACGTCATCGGCGGTCTCGTGATCATCGCGTCGTGGCCGCTGCGACTCATGATCGGACGCAGCGCGTGGTATTTCCCGATCGGGGAACAGGTGGCGCGGTTGGCGCACTCGATGTTCGGATCGTAGCGTGCCGGACGTGCAAAACAGGCAATTCTCACATCTCAGTATGTGGCGCGCTAATGTGCACTGGTAGAAGCGGTCTCGGGCGCGACGTCACCCGCACGGGCGGCTATGGGCCGCGCATGCGTCACGAGTGTCACGAGCAGCTTTCCTGGCTCCTCGACCATCACCTCATGCGCGGAATGCTCGAACCAGACAAAGCGTTTCAGAGGCGACTGCACGCGCTCGAACCACTCATGCGCGACGTGGGAGTTCACCGAGCGGTCGTGGCGGCCGGCTAGGACGATGAGAGGGCAGTCGAGCTTCGTGACATGACTGAGATCGATGCTCAGAACAGGGCTCAACAGAAAGTCCTGTGAAAAGCCGTTGCCTTCAAAAACGCGCCGAGCTTCGTCGTCGGAATATTCGGGCGAGAGGCCCACCGCGATGCCATCGATCTGACGCGTGCGGTACGCCATGACGCCTCCGAAGAAGTCGGACCACTTGCGCTCGATTCTGATGTCTTCGAGCGGGATAGGCTTGCCCGGCGCCGCGTAGGGTGCGATCGACTCCAGTTCCTCTATGGCTTGCTTGTTACCTGCCTCTCTCGCCGCGGTGAGCGCGAAGGCGTAACCGCGTCGCTCGCTCTCAGGGCTGTTCACCGCCTGGCCCATGCCGATATAAGCGTGTAGCCATTCGGGACGCCGTCGCGCGAACTCAAGACCGATGTAGCTGCCCCAAGACGTCGCGAGGACAAACACCTTCTCCTTGTCCATCTCTTCTCGAAGCCAGGCGACAACTTCTTCGATGTCATCCACGAATCGCTCAGGCTCGATCGTGGGGCCGACCACCCTCGGATCATTGAGGAGATGGGTCTTGCCCGCCCCGCGCTGATCCCAATGCACGACAGTGAAGTACTCTTCCAGCCCGTTCGTGGCCCACCATGCCATCGGTGCGGTTGGGAAGCCCGGTCCGCCATGAATGAAGAGGAGGATTGGATTGCGGCGATCGTCACCGCGCATGCTCACGAACTGATCGATCCCGCCGATCCGCACGGTTTCATTGCGCTCGACGCCATCGGGAGAAACGATGCGGCGCAACTCCCGCACGATCTCGACTGCTTCTTGGCGGTTCGTAGGTTTGACCTCTTCAGCGACAGCAGTCTGTTCGACTGTCATCACGTAAGCAGCGATCGCCAAGATGCATGCAGCACTTCTACTCACTAATTCTTTCCTATGTGTGTTGCCAAAACGAATCGAGCGCGCTTCTCGCCACTTCGACTGCAGCAGCTTGCGGCGCGATAGGGGAGTTCCCGTCGAAGCTGAACGCGCTCGCCAAGCCTCGAGCTACGAAAGACCCGTTCGTGGAATTGTTCGGCCAGAACGCAGCAGACCCTGAACGTATGTTACTGCATCAACAGTTCGCGATCTGCTGCTCGCGATCAAGAGGTCGATCGTGCGCTCTGCCTTCCAGCAATCGTGGTGCAAATACCGCCACTCTCTCGAGGCCCAGACTTCTCGACATAAGCCCCGCGACAGTCCGACGCGCCGACGCTGCGCATTTCATCACCCGCGCGGGCCACGCGCGGTTGCCTCGTCACTTGCGCATGTCACTTCGCCCAAGCAACGAACCACCTCGTCAAAAGCGGCTTCAACCCCGCTGATCCCTTCAACAGACTCGCCGCGCTTCGGATTTGTCCGTAGGGGGTGAGTGCGCATTCGTTGCGCGCTCGCAAATGCGTAAGGGATCGATGAGCCAGAGGGGGTGCTCATGCAGATCGCAGCGTGCGGATCGATCCCTAAGTCGATGCGAGCGACACGTTCGGCGTGTCCTCGATCGAAAGTGCTCACATTTATAAGTGCGGTTCACCGGCTCAGGGAGTACCCATTCAATGAAAGATGAAATACGTCGTGCGCTGTCGTCTAAGTCCACGCAAGCGCTTGCTACGCTCGTGGGCAGTGCGGCGCTCATCCATCCAGCGATTGCTCAAGAGCAGTCGATGGAGGAGTTGGAAGAGATCGTCGTGACTGGCCTGCGCGGCAGCTTGAAAGCCTCGATGGATATCAAGCGCGATGCCGTTGGCGTCGTCGATGCGATCAGTGCCGAAGACATCGGCAAATTTCCCGATGCGAACCTGAGCGAGGCGTTGCAGCGAATCACCGGAGTGTCGATCGATCGCCGCAACGGCGAAGGCGCGCTCGTCACGGCGCGCGGGTTCGGCGCTCAGTTCAATATGGTTACGCTCAACGGCCGGCAGATGCCGACCGCCGATGCGTTTGCGGGCGGTGCGCTCATCGCCGGTGGCATCGGTGGCAACACGCGTGCGTTCAACTTCGCGAATCTCGCGGCCGAGAGCGTCAGTGCGCTCGAGGTCTATAAGACCGGCCGCGCCGATATAGCCACAGGCGGCATCGGCGCGAGCATCAACGTGCGGACCGCGCGCCCGTTCGACAACGACGGGATGGTCGTCAACGTTGGCGCGAAGGCAGTCAACGACACGACGAATCGCGTCGGCGATGATTTCACGCCGGAGGTGTCCGGCATCTTCAGCTACACGAATGACGAGAAGACGTGGGGTGTTGGCTTGAGCGCGAGCTATCAAAAGCGCGACAGCGGCTCATCGGGCGCGACCGTGAACGATTGGCGTATCCAGGCATGGGATGCGGACATGAGCGTGAATCAGACACGCGCGCCGCTTTACGTGAACCGCAACGACACTCCGTACGATCGCACCGATGACTTCCTGGATGCGCAGATCGAGAACGCGCCCGCCGTAGGTCAGCTTTACGGCATTCCGAACGACATCCGCTATCACTTTTCGGATCGCGAGCGCGAGCGTACGAACGCGCAGTTGACGGTCCAGTTCGCGCCTACCGATACGCTCACACTCACGGCCGATTACACCTATGCGCTCAACGAGCTGATCGAAGACAGAGGCGATCAAACGATCTGGTTGCAACGTAACGGCTTCTACCATCTGGAGTTCGACGACGAAGAGGTCAAGACGCCGGTCGTGCTGCGCGAGTACACGGGGGCCGGCAAGGACTATGGTTACGAGCAGCAGCATCGCGAGCAGCAGAACGAGCTCAAGTCGATCGGCTTCAATGCCGATTGGCAGGTGACCGATACGTTCAGTCTCGCATTGGATGTGCATGATTCGACCGCCGACAGCATGCCGAACGATCCGATCACGGGAGGTGGCGAGACGACATTCAGCTTGGCGGGCAACGTGCGCTCTGTGTGCTTAGAATCGTATGGACCGAATCCGGAAGGCGGCGTTCCCGCGTGCCGCAATCAAACCAACTTCTGGACTCAGGAATTTTTCTTCAACAACGGCTTGCCGACCGCGGGCCGCACCTTGTATCCAGATCAGTTCGCGGCGCTTGCAGGCGTCGGCGGCAACTCGAACTTCTCGTTCGATGAGACCAACATCGGGTCGCAGATCCTGCGCATCAACTATCAGGACCAAGAGACCGATCTCACGCAGGCAAGGCTCGACGGCACGCTCGAGTTCGATCAGGGTCGCTTCCAGTTCGGCGTCGAAACGCGCGCCCTCGAGTCGAGTCAGCGCGCATCAGCAGCCAATCTCACGCTCGGCGATTGGGGTGTGACTGACACCGGCACTGTGCCCGACATGGTCGCGCTGCTGCGCCCCTTCAGCCTCGTTAACGCGTTCGATGACTTCAATGCCGTCGGCGCTCCCGTGGGTGGTTGGAAAGGAAATGCCAACGAGCTTGCGCAATGGGCCTTCAACGTGCGCGGCGTCCCCAATTGGACGGAGCCTGCTGCACCCCACGGTCAGTTCCGCTACAACCCGGGCTTCAACGTACACAACATCATCGAAGAAGATACCGACGCGGTGTATCTGCAGTTCGCGCTCGAGGGCGAGCTCGGCAGCATGCCGACGAACTTGCTATTGGGTGCGCGCTACGAGCGTACGGACGTCGTATCCACGGCGAACATCCTCGTACCGACAGGCCTTCTGTGGCAGGACGACAATGACTTCCAAGTCATTCGGCCTCCGCTGTTGCCTGAGAACGTCGAAACGATTCGTGAGAGAGCCGACTACGACAATATTCTTCCGAGCTTGGATTTCGACATCGGGCTGACGGATTCATTGAAGGCGCGCTTCTCGACGAGCACGACGATCGCACGCGCCGGCTATGGTCAGCTCGCCGCCGGCGCGGCGCCGAATGCGCCGAACGGCTCGACGCTTCTGGGTCCGGGCGCCACGGGTAACGCGAACAATCCTCAGTTGGTGCCCCTCGAGTCCGACAACCTCGATGTCTCGCTCGAATGGTATTTCTCGGACAATGGTTACGTGTCGGTCGGGTTCTGGGACAAGCGCGTGAAGAACTTCATCGGCAACGAAGTCGTTCAGCAGGAGATCTTCGGCATTCTCGACCAAACTTCGGGAACGCGAGCGCAAGACGCTCGGGATGCCCTGAGCAACGGCGGCTATGCAGTGAACGATTCATCGCTCTGGACGATGATCGCGATGACGGAGCACCCGGAGGGCTTCACAGACGCAGATGGTGTGTTCTGGGCGGGCGGTCCCGCCGCATATAACGGATCGAGCGCTCAGCACGTCGCTTGGGCTTCTCGGTTCGATATCGTGTCGGGGCCTGGAGATGAGACTTACATCTTCGGTGTCACGCGGCCGGTGAACAACAAGGAGGCCAACATTCACGGCTGGGAATTCGGCGGGCAGTACTTCTTCGGCGATACCGGTTTCGGTGTGCTGGCGAACTACACCGTCGTGCGCGGCGATGTCGGATTCAACGATACGGCCGATCCGAACGAGAACCAGTTTGCGCTGCTGGGATTAAGCGACTCGGCGAACGTCGTGCTGATGTATGAGAACTTCGGCTTCACTGTCCGACTCGCATACAACTGGCGCGATGACTTCCTGTCGCAGATCAACGTGGGTAACTCGCGCAATCCGATCTATGTCGAGGAATACGACCAGATCGACCTGAGTGTCGGTTACGACTTCAACGAGCACTTGTCCGTGTCGTTCGAAGGCTTGAACTTGACGGAGGAAGATGTGCGCTGGCATGGCCGCTCGAAGAAGCAGGTGTGGTTCCTCGAGGATCAAGGAGCGCGTTACGCGGTGGGAGCGCGATACAAATTCTAACGGCGGTCATCAGTCTTGCCTCCCGAACCGAGTTCTCCTCAGCACTTTGAACATCAGTTCGTGTAGGCCCTTCGGGGGCCGCTGGCGACAGCGGCCTCTTTCTTCATGGAATGATGAAGTGATGCTGATGATGAAGGTCAGAACCTTGAACGATGGCTCTGGCTGCGTCACGTACACCTCCGTCACCTTTCCGTAACAATCAAAGTGGGGCATGATGAATCGCGCCTAGCAGCGCGGTCTGAATACGCTCGGAGAAGAACATCAACAAGGCCCTTCGCTCTTACGCGACGTACCTGCTCGCCTGGGCGGTCGTAGGGCTGCTGTACTTCGCGCACGATGTGATTCGCCGTGTGTACTACGGAGGGCCGGTGCCGTGGTACGAGGCGAGGTTCTGGAGCGTGCGTGTGATCATCTCGGCGGCCCTCACGCCGATGATCGTATGGTTGGGACGTCGCTGGCCTCTCGAGCGGCACAACTGGCCACTTCGAACTGGGCTTCATCTGCTCTTCAGTGTGCTGTTTGCGCTCGCGCGCGCCGTGCTCGAAGCGGGGGTGCATGCCGCCTTTGCCGCGCTCGGTCCTTCAGATTGGGATCGAGGGTTCGATGGCACGTTCGAGATCGCGCTGATCTTTGGTTTCCACACGGGCGTGATCGCCTACTGGGTGGTGCTCGCGATTCAATCGGCGTTTCGGTACTACGAGAAGTTTCGAGAGCGCGAGCAGGAGGCGCTCAAGTTGGAGCTGCGCGCTTCCGAGTTGCGCACGCAAGTAGCGCAGGCGCAGTTGGGCGCGCTCAAGATGCAACTGCAGCCTCATTTCCTCTTCAACACGTTGAATGCGATCGTCGTGCTCGTCCGCCAGGGCAAACGGGCAGAGGCCGAGCAGGCGTTGACGCGCTTGAGCGATCTACTGCGCGCGGTGCTGGAGGATCACGAAGCCCAAGAAGTGCCGTTACGCCGCGAGCTCGAATATTTACGGCTCTACTTGTCGATCGAGCAAATGCGGTTCTCCGATCGCCTCGTGATCCGCATCGATGCCGATCCGGAGGTGCTCGATGCAACCGTGCCGCAACTCGCGTTGCAGCCGATCGTGGAGAACGCGGTGCGACACGGCATCAGTCGCCGCGCGGGTCAGGGCACAATCGAGATCCGTGCGTTTGCTCGGGACGATGCTCTCAACATCGTAGTTCGCGACGATGGGCCTGGACTCGCAGAAGGCGCGCCCACCAAAGGTCACGGTGTCGGGCTGGCCAATGTGCGCGCGCGATTGCAGCGCCTTTACGGTGTGGAGGCTGCACTGCGCATCGAGTCTCACGAAGGGATCGGAACGCAAGTGTGCGTCATCTTGCCTTATCGAGAGTACGTCGCACCTCCGCGCCGACCAGAGGATGTTCGAGAGTTCCCGATCGCATGAGGAGAGCAAGCGGTGTTAGCGTTGAGCGTGTTGATCGTGGACGATGAGCCGCTGGCTCGCGACGGTCTTCGGATTCTTCTCGAAGAAGAGAAGGGCATCGCTCGGATCGGCGAGGCCAAGCATGGTGCGGAAGCGATCCGCATGATTCGCGCGCAATCTCCCGATATCGTCTTCCTCGACGTGCAGATGCCCGAGGTCGACGGCTTCGATGTGGTGCGTGAAGTCGGACCCGATCGCATGCCCGGTGTCATCTTCGTGACGGCGCACGATCGTTATGCGATTCAAGCATTCGAGATCAATGCGATCGACTACCTGCTGAAGCCCGTGAGCCGCGAGCGGTTTCATGAAGCAATGAAGCGAACGCGCGAGCGCCTGCCGCATGCAGCAAATGGCGAGCGCGTGCTGGCATCGCTTCTGCAAACCCTTTCATCGCCGCAGAAGTACCTGAATCGAGTCGCGATTCGATCGTCAGGCAAGACGTACTTCGCGACGTTGACGGACGTTGATTGGATGCAAGCGGCGGAGAACTACGTGCAGCTCAATGCGGGCGGCACGCGCCACCTCGTGCACGTGCCGATGCAGACATTGCACGAGTCGCTCGATCCCGCGCAATTCCTGCGCATCCAGCGCTCGTACATCGTCAATGTCACGCGCGTGAAGGAAGTCGAGAGCGTCGGTCGCGGCGAGTACGTCTTCGTGATGAAGACCGGCGAGCGACTGCAATCGAGCCGCACCCACTATGAGCAAGTGAAGAAGTGGATGGAAAACCCGTGGTAGTGGGGTGCGTGCCGCGCCCGTTGTGGGTCGGGTTTCAAACTCCTCCGTCATCCTCGCGATGGGCGAGGATCCATACGACGCTTAAAGCGTCGTCCTCGCGAAGGCGAGGATCCGTCGTGAGTCCCTGTTCCAGATGGGCCCTCGCCTCCGCGAGGGTGACGACAAGAGTAAGCGCTCCGCTTCGTGAACTCGTCGTCCGTACAAACGGCAAACAAGAGGTTCGTCGTCCTTGCGAAGGCGAGGATCCATCTAGGTCTTTGCTTCTGCTGAGCGAGGGTGACGGATGTGATATCGCTTCATTCGGCCGAATAGTGCGCCGAAGCAGGAATCTTCTTCAGTGCGTTCACAAGCTCCTCATCCGCCTTTCCTAAGGTCGAGCTTTGCTGCGCGATCTCGCCTTCGGGTGTGAGGACTGAGATCACGCTCGAGTGATTGATCTCGCCATCCGGACTTTGTTTGTACTGGATGTTCAGAACGGCGGCGATCTTGCGCACGGTCTGTACATCCGCTCGTGCGAGTGTCCAGCGGCTCGTGTCGATGCGCCGCTCCTTCGCAATCTTGGCGAGCGCGGCTTGAGTATCTCTTTCGGGGTCGATCGAGATCATCAGTACACGTAGGTTCTTCGACTCGGGCGCGGCCTTCTCGACGGCTCGCACCGTTTCGATCAAGAGCGGGCAGGTGTGCGCGCAGCTGCCGTAGAACATCGTGACGAGCACGGGATGGCCTTCGTAGACGTCGAGCCCGTGTTGCACGCCGGCTTGGTTCGTCAGCTTCGCATCGAGCTGGTAGATCGATGCCGAAGGGTAGGAGCTATCTGCGAGCGCAGTTCCAACGAAGAGAAGCAGCGCAATCGCCAGTATCCGTTTCATTTTGCCTTTCCTCTGTCTGCCGCGCAGCGGAAGCCCATCGTTGCGCTCGTATAGTTTGCTTTCATGCTCGAGAGCATGGCGATGCGCATGAGCATCGCGTAGTTCTCTTTCTGTTCCATCGAAACCGCGCCGGCACCGCAGAAGCGCATCTGACTGGGATCGCCTTGCTCGCGACTATCGTTCGCGACGAGCAGCGCAGGTAAGTCTTCGATCCATTCCCACACGACGCCGTGCAGGTCGCGAGCGCCATATACGTTCGCTGGCGTGGCGCCCACGTTTGGCAAGCCGTGACGCGCCGACTGCGAGTACCACGCGAGAATCTGCTGGCGCCACTCCGGATCGCTACGCGCATCGCGCTTCGACTCGCTCGCGGCCGCGACATACTCCCACTCGTGCCACGTGGCGAGCCGAGCGCCGCGCGATTCGCAGTAGGCGCTCGCGGCGAACCAACTCACATGCACGACGGGCTTTTTGAGGTCTTCGTTCGCGGGCTTCGTCGATGAGCTCCAATGATGCAAGTACTGCGCGTCGGCGAACACACGCGCGACCTGATCGCGCTGCCACTCGGGATACTTGGTCACGAACGCAGCGAACTGCGCGTTCGTGACGGGCGTGGCGTCGAGATGGAATGGTTTCACGTCGACGCGTTTCGTTTTCTCGCTTTCGGGAAGAACGGATTCGAACGATCCGCCGGGGATGGCGACGAGCGTGGAGCTCTGTTTCTGTAGAGCGGCTGGCCTGCTCGGACTAGCAGCGAACGACGAGACCGAGATCGACAGCGACAGCGCGATCAGTGTGATGATCGCAACGGCGCGTGCCGCGAGCTGCCCCCACCCTAACCCTCGCCGGCTGCGCAGGGGAGGGGACAGTCCGTGATCAGCAAGAACATCGGTGAGTTGAGCGATATCGACAATCGCCCACGACGCCAATCTCGTGTGACCTTCTCCGATTCCCTCCCCTGCAATGCGGGGGAGGGTTGGGGCGGGGGCATCTTCATTCTCCATTCGCTCGATCACATCCAACTCCTTCTGCATCTTTCCGGTTCTGGCCAGTAGCCAGTTGGCCAGTTGGCCGCGTCCGCTACCGCTGCCGCTCAGTGCGCCGCCCCTTCCGTGCGCTTCGTCCTCGCACGAATTCCCGCCACTTCGTTCGGTGTGATCGCCGGTCCCTTGTTACCCCACGCGTTGAGTGCATAGGTCAGGATGTTTGCGACCTCATCGTCGTTGAGCTGGCTCATCGGCGGCATCACCGAGTTGTAGCTCGCACCGTTCACCGTGACCGGACCCGTCAATCCATTGAGCACGACTGCAATCGCGCGTTGGGGATCGTTCTGCAGGTAGTCCGACTTGGCGAGCGGCGGGAAGACGTTCGGCAAGCCTGCGCCATTGTCCTGGTGGCAAGTCGAGCACGTGCCTTTGTAGAGGACGCTGCCGGCGTCGATCTGCTGCTCCTTCGTGAGCGTTCCTGAGGCGCGCGCATGTGCCGCTGTTGCGACGGGTTTCAGATCCGCAACTTTGTCGCCGAGGTACATCTCATCCACTTGCTTACCAGAGTAGATCGCGAGCTGCTCCTCGCCTGTGACTTCGAGGATCGCGAGTGCACCTTTATTGAAGGCGCGGAAGATCGAGTGATCGACCAGCACGTAGTTGCCTGGCACTTCGGTGTGGAACTCGACGGTCGCTGCGCCGCCCGCAGGGATCAACGTGGTCTGCACGTTCTCTTGATAACGCGTGCCGCCTTCGTACTGCACTTTGTCGAATATCTCGCCGATGACATGGAAGCTCGAGATGAGGTTCGGGCCGCCGTTGCCGACGAACATGCGCACGTTCTGATTCGTCTTCACCTTCATTGCATTCGGTCCGGTGAGCGCGGTTTCAGAACCGTTGAAGAGAACGTAGGTCGCGTGTTCGTCGATCGCTTTCTGCATGTCGAACGGCTGATAGCCTTTCTCGCGGTACTTGCCGACGGTGTAGAAGTCGCCCTGCATCACATAGAACTCGTGATCGACCGGCGGCAATCCTTCCGGCGGCTCGACGAGGATCAAGCCATACATGCCGTTGGCGACGTGCATGCCCACCGGCGCCGTTGCGCAGTGATAGACATACAACCCTTGATTGAGCGCCTTGAAGGTGAACTGTGTGCGATGTCCCGGTGCAGTGAAGCTCGACGCTGCGCCACCGCCCGGACCCGTGACGCCGTGCAGGTCGATGTTGTGCGGCATCTTGCTGTCGGGATGATTCTTGAGATGAAACTCGACCGTGTCGCCTTGGCGAACGCGAATGAAGCTGCCAGGCACCGTGCCGCCGAATGTCCAGAACGTGTACTTCACGCCCTCGGCAATCTCCATGTCGACTTCGGTGACCTCGAGCTCGACGATGACTTTCGCTGGATAGTTGCGATTGGTTGCGGGGGGCACGTGCGGCGGGCTCGTCAGAATCGCCTTGATAGGCTCGCCTTGCGGCGGCCCGAAGTCGCCTTTGCGCGATCCGCCGGTATCCGAAGGCATCGCTTGCGCCGCTGAGATCGGCGCGTCATTCGTGCAAGCGCTCAGAGCGAGCGCTGCGCAGCAAGTGAGAAGGACGAGTGCTCGATTCATGTTATTTCTCGCATCAAGAGCCTGAGTGGCCATGGATGCGAGAGTAGGGGCGCCCACTCACCCTCTCCCTGACTCAGGTCAAGCGGTGCGGCGGTGCGGGAAGGAGATCTACGTAGGAGATAAGGGGCGGCCTTCGTCTCGGTGACGAGACTGCGGCAGGGAAGCCTTCGGCTCGCGCGCCGAGCCTACGGCAGGGAAGCCGTGCTATCGACGGCAAGGGAGCCTGTCGGCAAGGTGAGAATCCGAGATGAAAGGTAGGTTTCGGCGATACGCATTCGGGATCTGACCCTGCCGAAAGCTCGCCCTGCGAGCTGTAGGCTCCCTTGCCGTCGCACGCACGGCTTCCCTGCCGATAGGCTTCCTTGCCGCAGCGCGCGCTGGTCGAACGCGAAGGCTGTTCCGCGAAGCGCGCTAGGCGAACACGCCGGCGGGATGATGCGTTCTCGCCACCGAGATGATGAACGCGTACACCGCGAGTGCGGCGAGCCAGCAGAGCACGCGAGTGCGCAATGTCTGCCCACGCTTGAGCGCGTACGTGCCGAGTCCAACATAGACGACGAGCAGCACGACTTTCATCGTGAGCCAGCCGTGCACGAACGGATACTGATGAAGAATCGTCGCGAGCATGAGTGCGGCGGTGAGCAGCACGGTGTCGACCGTGTAACTCAGATAGCGCAGCGGGGCCGCCATTGCCCATTTCCCGCCAAGATGCAGCGCGAGCCCTCGCAAGAAGAACAATCCGCCGCTCAACAGCACGGCGATGATGTGGACGAGTTTGATTTGGGGGTAGAAGGCGATCATGCGCTATCACTAGGAGAGCCGCACTATCGACGGCAAGGAAGCCTGCAGCTCGCGAGGCGAGCTTGCGGCAGGGTAGCCTTCGGCTCGCTATATGCGAGCCTGTGGCAGGGAAGCCTCACGGCAGGGTCAGAGTGCATTGCGCCAAGCAGGTTGTACAGTTTCAGCATCAACTTGTATTCATTCACGCGTGCACGTTCCTCGAACTGACGCATCTACCCTGCCGATAGGCTCCCTTGCCGTCGATAGCACGGCTTCCTTGCCGCGAGGCTACCCTGCCGCAGCATTCGTGCTCGCGAATGCGAAGGCTTCCCGCCATGGCGCTTGACCCGGAAGCGCCATCGCGCCTCGGCGTGAGATAAATCCACCCAGACTTCACCACCCACGGCGCGAATGCGAGCAGCCAACCGAGGGCGGCGACAGCTTGCCATGCGAGCGCATCCGGGGCGATCTCGGCGACGATGCGTGTGATCGCGATGAGTTGGATCACGACGAATGCAAAGCCGGCGACGCGACCGAGGACGAGCGGGCGACCCGAGTGACCTTGCGTCACGCGCGTCACCATCGCGACAAGGAGGCTTCCGAAGAAACCGATGAAGAGCGCATGCGCGGGAGCTCGTCCCAAGATGAACTCGCTCGTCATCGCAAACCAGACGCTCTGGAATGCATAGAGCGCGAATGCGATTGGGAACCAAGCGAACCCGACGAACAGCACTTTCAGGAGCGGCGGAGCGGATTGTGCGCGCGGATACCACATCGCAAGCAGCCATGCACTGAGCATCATCATCGGAACATCGACGATCCACAGCAGCGTGTAGGCGTGACGAAGCTCGAGCCAGAGGTGCACGACGACGAACGCCCAGAACGCTGCGAGCGTCCACATCGGTCGATACACGCGGTAGTTCTTGATCACACAGCTCGTGAAGAAGGGCACCATTCGGTGACACACGGTGAAATAGATCGGCAACAGCAGCGCGAGCCCACCGATCTTCATCGCCACGAACATGACGCGTGCATCGAACCGATACAAGAACATCGCGTACATCACGAGCCCGAGCAGACCGAACGCGAGGGCGAACGCGCAGCTCGTCGCGTGCCATGTCTTACCCTCGTCGCGAATGAGGACGCGTACCAGGAACATCATTCCGATGATCCACCCAACGATCGTGAGGATCGCTCCGGCTTTCAAGAAGGGCAGTCCCGCTCCGATGCCGATGAGCGTGAGCGCCTGACCGCTGAACAAGCCGAGGCCGACGGGCACATAGTGCGCGCGAGAGAGCGCGGGCTGATTCATCCAGCGTGGGAATACGGTGAGCAGGAAGCCGAACATGAATGACGGGAGGACTTGGTACTGCATCACGATCGCGTGCAGCCAACCTGCGGGCACCGCAGGCTGCTCGAGCCCGAACAGGTGCCAGCGCGCATCGACGAGCCACACTGCCCACCATGCCATCGCGAGCAGAACGTTCGTGGCGCCGATGAAGAACATCAGCCGATGCGGCGCGGCGGCCAAGAGGCGCAAGGCAGGCGCACTGAGATTCATAGAAGCAGCGTTTGCGGACATCTTAGACTCCTCGTGCTCGGAAGTATCGAGCGATCCGCCGAGTCGCGCCTTGATGTAGATCAGGGGTGGACCGTGAGCCGGCTTCACGAGCAAGCGGCCGTCACTGCCAGGGGACCAGGAGGACCTGAGACTGGCTAGATGCGTCGAAACACTAACGAGCAGTTCGTGCCGCCGAAGCCGAAACTGTTCGACATGACCGTGGTGGCCCGATGCGAGCGCGTGTTGCGGATGATCGGAAAGCTCGAGGTTTCGGGATCGAGCTCGTCGATGTTGGCAGAGGCGGCGAGGAATCCGTCGCGCATCATCAGCAAGCTGTAGATCGCCTCATGAACTCCGGCCGCGCCCAGAGAATGCCCAGACAGCGACTTCGTCGAGGACAGCGGGGGCACATCGGCGCCGAACGCTTGGCGCACCGCGCGCAGCTCGATGAGATCGCCCAGCGAAGTCGAAGTGCCGTGCGTGTTCAGATAGTCGACTGGCGCGTCGACCGTCGCCAGCGCTTGACGCATGCAGCGGACCGCGCCCTCCCCTGAAGGCTGAACCATGTCCGCCCCATCTGCAGTGACACCATAGCCTGCGAGCTCGCCGTAGATCCTGGCGCCTCTCGAGCGCGCGTGCTCGAGTGATTCGAGGACGAGCATCCCGCCTCCGCCTGCGATGACGAAGCCGTCGCGCTCGAGATCGTAAGGGCGCGATGCACTTTCTGGAGCTTGATTGCGAGCCGACGACAACGCACCCATTGCATCGAACAGCGCGGCGAGCGACCAATGCTCCTCTTCTCCGCCGCCGCACAACATGACGTCCTGATTACCCCAGCGGATCTGCTCTGCTCCTGCGCCAATGCAGTGTGCGCTCGTCGCGCAAGCAGATGTGATCGCGTAGCTGAGGCCCTTCACGCGGAATGTCGTCGCCAGGCACGCGGCGACCGTGCTGCTCATCGTGCGCGGCACACGTGTCGCGCCGACTTTGCGAATACCACGCTGTCTCAGTAGATCCGCGGCCTCCACGATGTTCGCGGAGGAGGCACCGCCACTGCCGGCGATCAGACCTGTGCGGGGATTGCTGACCTGCGCCTCAGTGAGGCCACTGTCGGCAATTGCTTGCTTCAAGGCGACCGTCGCATAAGCCGCGGCATCGCCCATGAAGCGCAAGTCGCGGCGGTCGACATGCTGATCGAGCTCGATCTGCGGTACACCTGCAATCTGGCTGCGCAATCCGAGCTCTGCGTAAGCAGGTACGGCGCGGATGCCGGAGATGCCCGATGCCAGCGAGCGCGACACAGCATCGAGATCATTCCCCAGGCACGAGACGATGCCCATGCCAGTCACGACCACTCGGCGCATCAGGCGATTCCCGCGCCGAAGCTCGAGCCGTCGAACAAGCCCACTCTAAGGCCGCGGGCGGTGTAGATCTCCCGTCCATCGGCAGCGAGCGATCCGTCACCGAGCACCATGACGAGCTTGCGCGCGATCACGCGCTTGATGTCGATTCGATAGCTGACGCGCTTCACGGAAGGCAGCACCTGACCCACGAACTTGACTTCTTCGACGCCGAGCGCGCGGCCTAGGCCTTTGAAGCCCTTCCAAGCCAGAAAGAAACCGATGAGTTGCCACATCGCATCCAGTCCGAGGCAGCCTGGCATGACCGGATCGTCGCGAAAGTGACACTGAAAGAACCACAAGGACGGATCGATATCGAGCTCGGCACGCAGTTCGCCGTTTCCGTAGGCGCCGCCGCATTCGCTGATCGAGGTGATCCGATCGAGCATGCGCATATGACCGATCGGAAGTCTCGGCGTATTCGGCCCGAACAGCTCTCCTTCGCCGCATGCGATCAGCTCTTCCAGCGAATAGGAGGATTGTCGCGCCGGAGCGGTTGTGTCCATCGAGAGCATGGTGGTGGCTTGCATGCTCTCCATTAAACCGGTTCGCGGGTCGCCGCTTCTTGATGTAGGTCAAGCGAGCGCGCGGCTGGACCGAGTCCAGTCATTCAGCCCATTGCTGATTCGTGACAGTTCGATACTGGGCCGATCACGACGAAAGCGTGGTTCAGCGGCTGATGACAATGCGTTGCAAGCACTCGTGGAAGGGTCGAACGCAGCTTCGAACCCCGCGCGATCTTGCATCTCGACGCTCGTCCCGAAGCACGTCCGGCGGGCGAGCGCGAGAAAGAAGAAGGGCGACTTGCGTCGCCCTTCGGAGTTGATCGCTGAGGAGAATAGTTCGGCGATCAAGATTCGACCTTGACGCCTTCCGTAACCGTAACCGGCTGCTGACCGGGGCGGATCCATAAGCGGAAGACGAACCACGCTAGAGCAAGCGCGCCTACACTGAAGATCGTATCCCCCGGCACTCGCATCCAGACGAGCAGTTGGATGATCGGCTGCTGCATAAGTTCCGCAGAACGTGCATACCAGTACCCTTGGTCTATGGCGGCGCTGAGCTGGATGACGCCGATCGGCAGCAGCGTCAGCAAGGCCATCCCCGCGAGCCCTACGTTGAAGGCCCAGAACGAGGTCGAGAGCACGCGTTCGTTCCACTGCAGGTGCGGCTTGAGGCCGCGCAGGCAGAACAGCATCAGGCCGATCCCAAGGAATCCGTAGACCCCGAAGAGAGCCGTGTGCCCATGCAGCGGCGTGAGATTCAAGCCCTGCATGTAGTAGAGCGGCAGCGGAGGATTGATTAGGAATCCGAACAATCCGGCACCGACCACATTCCAGAATGCGACCGCCGTGAAGAACAAGATCGGCCAGCGATAGCGTTGCATCCAGGGCGTCGCATGTCCGAGCTTGAAGGTTTGGTACGCCTCGAATCCGATGAACGCGAGCGGCACAACTTCCAATGCCGAGAAGCTCGCGCCGAGTGCGATCACCGCAGTCGGAGTTCCAGTGAAGTACAGATGATGCAGCGTTCCGAGCACACCGCCCGACAGGAACACGATCGTTGCGAACAGCACCGCGACGGTTGCGGTCGTCGTACGCAGTAGACCGAGGCGTGTGAACAGGAAGGCGATCACCGCAGTCGCGAACACTTCGAAGAAGCCTTCGACCCACAGGTGCACGACCCACCAGCGCCAATACTCGGCGATCGCGAGGTTCGTGTTCCGGCCGTAGCCGAGCGCCGCGGCATAGAAGACGGCGATCGCGATCGACGAAATCG
>JAEZFW010000047.1 GCA_023417315.1 Pseudomonadota bacterium | reverse complement strand
GGCCCTCGCCTTCGCGAGGGTGACGAGACAAGGTCGCGTGTCGGGTTCAAACCCGACCTACAACGTTCGTCGTCCTCGCGGAGGCGAGGATCCATCTTGATCTTCTGCTTCTGATAGGCCCTCGCCTTCGCGAGGGTGACGAGACAAGGTCGCGTGTCGGGTTCAAACCCGACCTACAACGTTCGTCGTCCTCGCGGAGGCGAGGATCTATCTGGATCTTCTGCTGCTGATGGGCCCTCGCCTTCGCGAGGGTGACGAACACACTTCTGACCCTGCCGAAGGCGCACGTTGTGTGCCGAAGGCTTCCTTGGCGTCGATAGTGCGCCTTCCTTGCCGAAGCGAGCGGTGCGCGAAGGCCTCCTTGGCGCCGATAGTGCCGTCCCTCGCGCGAGATCACAGAGTGGCCGCGAGATCCCGTATCGAGAACCCGCGCAGCGAATGCTGATAGTTCTTGCCGAGCCCGATGACTTTGAATCGCTCCCCCATCTCGCCTGGCAATGTGAGCAGCATCGCTTGTCGTGCGAGTTGCACACGCGCTTCGAGCTCAGCGCTTTGCAGCGCGGCGATGAATTGCTCGATCCCGTTGCCGATCAAGAAGTGCGCTTGCGTTGTGAAGCCGATGACTTCGAGGCCGGAGTCGACGGCGGCTTCGGCCACGGCGGTGAAGTCGACCCACGCGCCGATATCTTGCACGCCCGCATTGATCAACGGATCGTCATGGAAACGGTGGCGGTAGTGGCAGAGCAACGTGCCTTCGCGGCGATCGGGGCGGTAGTACTGGCGGCGCGGCAGGCCGTAGTCGATCAAGAGCACGACGCCTTCTGCGATCGACGTTGCGAGGCTCGCGACCCAATCGCGCAGACGCAGATTGATCTCCGAACCATAGCCATCGGGCAATGATGACTCGAGCTCGTTCTCGATCGTGCGCACTGCTTTTTCGAGTGCTTCGTCTGCGCGCACTTCAGACCAGTCGAGCTGACCCAATTGCCATGTCACGCCAACGGAGTTGACCTGATCCTTGCGAATGCGAAAGCGCTGCACGGGCATCGCATCGAGCACTTCGTTCGCGAGCACGACACCACGAAAATCTTTCGGCCATTCATCGAGCCATTGCACACGTTCGACGAGGTCGGGTGCGAGCTTCGCGATGCGCTCACGTTGGCGCTCGCGTAAGTCCGCGCTCACTTCGAGAATGAAATAATGCTGCGGCAGATGATTCGTCGCGTGCAGCTCGGTCAGAATGTCGGCTGCCATGACGCCGGAGCCGGCGCCGAGCTCCAGGATGTCCGCGGCACCGAGTTGTTGAAACACTTCGATACATTGATTCGCTAGACATCGACTGAACAGCGGCGAGATCTCCGGCGCCGTGACGAAGTCGCCCGCCTGGCCAAACTTCGAGGCACCGGCGCTGTAGTAGCCCATGCCCGGCTCGTATAACGCGAGCTCCATGTATCGCTCGAAGCTGATCCAGCCGTGCTGCGCGTCGATCTCATCGCGAATGCGATCCATGAGCCGCGCCGAGTGGGCGGCTTGATCAGGCGTGAGCGGCGGCAAAGGGCTGGCGACAGACATCGTTTGTTAAGACTACAGGCTATAAGCTACAGGCAACAGCAGAACTCGCGACGTACATACATTGGCGCTTCTGAGGGCCCTGGCCTTCACGCGGGTGACGAACAGAGTTCGGCTGTCGGGTTGTAACCCGACCTACGACTGTCGTCGTCCTCACGGAGGTGACATGCATGAGCTTGCTCGACTTGAAGTTCGCCCTCATTCGCGAAGAGCGATAGGCACGAGGCTGGCAAGTGAGTGCGTTCTAGCTGTAGCCTGTCGCTCGTCGTTCCTAGCCATGAATTGCACATGAGCATTCCCGGTCTTATCGACCACGCTGTCCTCGTGACCGGTGCGGCACGGCGCATTGGGGCGGCGCTCGTGCGCGGCTTTCACGCGGAAGGCGCGAATGTAGCGATTCACTATCACCGCTCCGGCCCGGATGCGCAGACATTGTGCGAAGAGTTGAACGGTGCGCGTCGCGATTCGGCCATCGCGATTGGCGCTGACTTGATGGATCCCGCTGCGATGCCGCGCATCGTCGAGCGAGTGACCGCGACGTTCGGTCGGCTCACCGTGCTGGTCAATAACGCCTCCACGTTCTATCCCACACCGCTCGGCAGGATCACGCCCGCGCAGTGGGACGATCTCATCGGGACGAACTTGAAAGCACCGCTTTTTCTATCGCAGGCGGCCGCGCCCGCGCTTCGCGAATCGCGTGGGCTCGTGTTGAATCTCGTCGACATCCATGCGCAACGGCCTCTGCCTGAGCACACGGTCTACTCTGCCGCGAAAGCAGGCTTGATGATGCTGACGCGCTCGCTCGCGCGCGAGCTGGGACCGGAAGTGCGCGTGAATGGCATCGCGCCGGGACCGATTCTTTGGCCCGATGGCGGGCTCGATGCGACGACGAAGAGCGAGATCGTTTCGAAGACGCTGCTCAAGCGCAAAGGCAATCCGGAGGACATCGTGCGCGCTGCACTGTTCTTCGCGAAGGACGCGCCGTATGTCACCGGCCAAATTCTCGCGGTTGATGGGGGGCGAAGCGTCGGCTGGTAAGCCGCGCTTCGCGGCCAACTGGCAACTGGCCAACTGGCACCTGGCCAGCAATACCTCGCAGCTTGGGTGTAGGTCGGAATTTATTCCGACCAGCGCGCACGAACGCTCACTCAGAATTGTCGGGTTGAAACCCGACCTACATTCCGATCTATTTCTAGCCAGTTGCCAGTGGCCAGTCAGCCAGTTGGCCGAGCGGCACGAGCTCGTGCCCCGACTGATCAAATTCCCGCCACAGTTCCCCAATCGTTTTGTGCGCCGTCGGATGCATGAGATCGGGCGCGATGTCTGCGAGGGGTTTGAGCATGTACGGGCGCTTCAGTAGATCGGGGCGCGGCAATAGATAGCCCGGCTCGCTGCTCACGAGATCGCCATACAGCAGGATGTCGAGATCCATCGTGCGTGGTGCCCACTTGGGGGCGTTCGGTGGGCGATCGCACTGCGATTCGATTGCCTGCAGCCGTTCGCGCACGTGCGTGACGGGGTCTTCGGTCGTGAAGCCCACGACCAGATTGATGAAGTCTTCGCCTTCGAAGCCGATGGCTCGGTTGCGGTAGGCCGGCGAGATGCGCAGGGCGGGGTACGCAGCGCTCAGCAGCTCGAGGGCGCGGGCGAGGTAACGCTCAGGCTCGACGTTACTTCCGGCGGCGACGTAGACATCAGGCATCCCGCTTCGCTCCGATAAGTTGACGGTTGACCGTTGACGGTTGACGGCCAGAGAAGCAGGAGTGCGCACCACGTCGCGGAAAATCGATACCAGAGCGCTCCACTTCGGTATCAAAGCGCTCAAGCAACGCCGTGCAGATCAGCATCGTTCTGACGGTCAACCGTCAACTGTCAACTGTCAGCCCTCCCAGCATAGTCCTCACGACGCCGCTCGATCTCGATTCCAACATCGCGTGCAAATCGAATAGCTCCGCGCTTGTTCAAGCGTACCTTGACCCAGCTCACGCCGAACTCCGTGATCACGATCTCAGCAACGCGTTCCGTCAATGTCTCAACGAGATGAAATTGCGAATCGCCGACGAACGCGAGGACTCGTTTTGCGACCGTCTTATAGTCGATCGTGTCTTCGATCCTATCGGTGCTCGCGGCTTTGCGAATGTCCGCCGCCATCTCGAGATCGATGACCACAGTCTGTTTGACTCGCCGCTCCCACTCCCAAATACCGACGACGCATTCGACAGAGAGGGCGGAGAGGAAGATTTTGTCCATGGAATGGGAGGATAGAAGCGGATAGGGAATAGCGGATAGGGGATAGCAAGAACGGAGAAAGCACGAACCGTCTGCCGATGAGGATAGCGTAGAAGGCCGCAGCGTTCCGGTTCAAACCGTGACATCGCGAATGCGAACCTACGCCTATCCCCTATCCCCTATCCCCTATCCCCTATCGCCTTCTACTGACCTGAGCGCGCTCAGCGGCCAGCGCGCGGTTGCGCGAATCTTGAGATCGTCGTGCTCGCCGGCGGCGAGGCGTCGATAGCCAGCGTACGCGATCATCGCGGCATTGTCCGTGCAGAACTCGGGGCGTGGATACATGACGCGCACGTGCAAACGCCGACCGAGCTCGGTCAATTCCGCGCGCAGTTTGCGATTCGCACCCACGCCGCCCGCGACAACGAGCGTCGACAAGGCCGTTTGGCGCAGCGCGCGCTCGCATTTCGCGACCAACGTGTCGACGACGGCGTCTTGGAACTCGCGCGCGACGTCAGCACGCGATTCATCGTTGAGCTCGAGACCGCGCGTCGCGACCACGACGGCTGTCTTCAAGCCACTGAAGCTGAAGTCGAGCCCAGGTCGGTCCAGCATGGGACGAGGGAATTTGAATCGACCCGGCTTCCCAGTGTCGGCCAGCTTCGCGAGTGCGGGTCCGCCCGGATAAGGAAGACCCAAGAGCTTTGCGGTCTTGTCGAAGGCTTCGCCCGCGGCATCGTCGACGGACGTGCCGATGATGTCGTACTCACCGAGTCCACGCACTTCAGCGAGCAACGTGTGACCGCCCGAGACGAGCAGCGCGAGAAACGGAAACGCCGGCGCCTCCCGTTCGAGCATCGGCGCGAGCAAGTGGCCTTCGAGATGATGCACACCCACGGCAGGGCGATCCCACGCGAACGCAAGACTGCGCGCCACCGAGGCCCCGACGAGCAAAGCGCCGACGAGCCCGGGGCCCGCCGTGTAGGCGACTCCAGAGATCTGCGAAGCATCCGCGCCTGCATTGGCAAGGGCCTCATCGATCAGCGGCAACAACTTCTGGACGTGATCCCGCGAAGCCAGCTCCGGCACCACTCCACCGTACTGCGCGTGCAAGGCGATCTGGCTGTACAACCGATGCGACAGCAAACCGCGCGCGCTGTCATACACGGCAGCAGCGGTTTCATCGCATGAGGTTTCGATTCCGAGGACAAGCATGGCTACGGGCGACTGATATGGGCTACTGGGCTCTGGGTACTGGGCTGCTGGGTACTGGGCTGCTGGCCAGAAAAAACGGGTTACAGGCTACGGCGAGGAGGGTACCTTCGATTGGGACGCGTCAACTATGTTTCAAACTACATGCGATTGGATTGAGCACTGGCGAGAATGGGCATCTGCTGTTCTGGCCGAGGTCTTCTGCCGTTCTGGCCGTCGCCCGTTGCCCGCTGCCATCTGTCTGGCCGTAGCCCGTCACCCGTCTTCACGGCCGCACTTTTTGATTTTCTCTCGTGCCCTCATTAAACTTGCCGGCCCTTGAGCCTGCCTCTGATCAGTGGCGGGCTTTTTTCACAGGTTTATGACTTAACGCCCCCTTCCCGGGCCAACCATGTAGGGAAAAGTCAGAGGTTCTATGCCGAGCGTTCGCGTCCGAGAAAACGAGTATTTCGATGCCGCCCTGCGGCGCTTCAAGCGCGCCTGCGAAAAGGCTGGGGTGCTGACCGAGCTCCGGCGGCGCGAATTCTACGAGAAGCCGACGCAAGAACGGAAACGTAAGAAGGCCGCTGCCGTGAAGCGCCACATGAAGCGCCAGACGCGCGACATCGGCGGCGGCATGCGCAGCCGTCCGGCGCGCTCGATGTAAAGTGCATCCGAGCCGCGGCCTTCGGTCGCGGCTCATGAATCCGGGAGCCGCTCACCTCGCTCCCGAGGCACTCCAGTGACTCACGACTGAAGTGCAAGACCCTTCTCTGGCTACAGCCTACGGTCTACCGCCGATGACTCTCAAAGACCGCATCACCGAAGACATGAAGAATGCCATGCGCGCGAAGGACAGCGAGCGCTTGGGCACGATCCGCATGATCACTTCTGCGATCAAGCAGCGCGAAGTCGATGAGCGCATCACGCTCGACGACACGCAGGTCCTCGCGGTCATCGAGAAGATGATCAAGACCCGTAAAGAATCGATCGCGCAGTTCCAGAGCGGCGGCCGCGACGATCTCGTCGCGAAAGAGCAGAAGGAAGTCGAGCTGCTGCAGTCCTACCTCCCCGAGCAACTCTCGGATGCCGAGCTCGATCAGATCATCGCCGCCGCGATCGCCGACACCGGCGCCGCATCTATCAAGGACATGGGCAAGGTGATGGGCATCGTGAAGCAGCAGGCGGCAGGCCGAGCGGATATGGGCGCCGTCAGCGGCAAGATTAAGGCGAAGCTCGGCGCGTAGCGCCTGGGCTTCGCCGAGAGCCGAGCTGCGTCGGCACGACAGCTTAACGGCAGGAAAGCCGAGCTGCGTCGGCACGAAAGCCTGCCGGCAGGTCAGAACGGACCCTATAGGTCGGGATTCAACCCGACATGGCCGAGCGACTCGACACCTGTCGTCGTCCTCGCGGAGGCGAGGATCCATCCTGCGTCTAGTCGAGTCTGGCTAATACTATGATGGGCCCTCGCCTTCGCGAGGGTGACGGACATTAGGTAGTGCCGGTCGGCCGAGGTCACACGGGCTTCAGCTTCCTCTACGCACTTCTGGCCTGCCAATAGGGCTTCCTTGCCGTCGCACGTACGGCTTCCTTGCCGGTAGGCTTCCTTGCCGTAGGCTCGCGAGAGATTCTCGCGACCCGAAGGCTTCCCACGGAACGCGAGCGCGCCGAATTGACGCCTGACCGTTCGCCGCCCGAAATTCCGTTTAAGCTTTGTAGATCACCTCGCGAACGTCACCGTCAATTCCGCGCGCCAATCCGTGTCCCGCATTCCCCAACACTTCATCGACGAGCTCATCGCTCGCGCGGATATCGTCGAGCTCATCGGCAGTCGCGTGCCGCTGAAGAAGCAGGGGAAGGAGTTCAAGGCGTGTTGTCCGTTTCACGGCGAGAAGACGCCCTCCTTCACCGTCGTGCCGGACAAGCAGTTCTATCACTGCTTCGGTTGCGGGGCGCACGGGACGGCGCTCGGATTTCTGATGGAGCACGATCATTTGAGCTTCGTCGAGGCGGTAGAGGAGCTCGCGGAGCGCGTGGGGTTAGAAGTGCCCCGCGAGGTGCAGCCGCAAGCGCCGCGCGCATCCGCAACGGATGCGCTGTTCGGCGCGCTCAATCAAGCGAACGAGTTCTATCGGTGGACGCTTTCGAATTCGGACCGCGGACGCGATTACTTCAAGAAGCGCGGGCTCACCGGCGAAACCGCGGCGCGATTTGCGCTCGGGTACGCACCCGATGCGTGGGATGCGTTGCTCAAGCACATGGGCAACTCGGAGCTCGAGCGTTCACGCTTGCTGCAAGTGGGGCTCATCATCGAGCGCGAACGTAAGCAGGGGCAGGACGGCCCGCCCGGCTACTACGATCGCTTCCGCGATCGCGTGATGTTCCCGATTCGCGATGCACGCGGACGCACGCTCGGCTTCGGCGGGCGCGTGCTCGACAAAGGCGAGCCCAAGTATCTGAACTCACCCGAGACCGAGCTCTTCCACAAAGGACGGGAGCTCTACGGTTTGTATGAAGCTCGACAAGCCTCGCGAACCCTGACGCGCATTCTCGTCGTTGAAGGGTACATGGACGTCGTTCGCCTTCATCAAGCAGGCATCACGTATGCGGTCGCGACGCTCGGCACCGCGACGACGCCCGAGCATCTCGCGCGCATCTTCCGCATCTGCAGTGAGGTCGTGTTTTGTTTCGACGGCGATCGGGCGGGACGGGCCGCGGCGTGGCGCGCGCTCGAAAATTCGCTGAGTCAGGTGCGAGAAGGTCGGCAGATCCGGTTCCTGTTCTTGCCGGACGGCCACGACCCGGATTCGCTGGTAGGTGAAGAAGGCAAAGATCGATTCGAGGCGCGGCTCCAACAGGCGTTACCGCTGTCCGAGTACTTCTTGAAACACCTGTCCTCTCAGGTGGATGTCCAAACACTCGATGGACGCGCCCGTCTCGGCGAGCTTGCGAAGCCCCTGCTGGAGCGCATCCCGGCGGGCCTTTATCGAGAGCTCCTGGCGGATGAGGTCGCGAAAGTCGTGCGGATCGATCGGAGCCGGCTCGCAAAATCGCTCGGAGTCGATGAACTAAAAGGCGGTGAGCCGCTCCAAGAGCGGCCGGTCGAACACCGAGGAGCTCGCCAAGCGAGCGCGGGCCGACGAAATCTGGTGCGCCAGTCCATCCACTTGCTGGTGCACTATCCGCAAATTGCGGACAAAGTGCCCGATCCAGCCGGGATCGCGGGCCTAGATCGTCCCGGCATTCCTCTGCTTCTGGAGCTGATCCACAGTCTTCAGGAGCGCCCCTGTGCTACTACCGGGGCGCTGCTTGAACGGTGGCGCGAGCGCCCCGATGTAGAGCACCTGTCGAAGCTCGCTGCGCTGGAGTGTCATATTCCAGACCCAGCCGGCGCTGCCAAGGAATTGGTAGGCGCCATCCGTCATTTGGCGGATGAAGGAGCTTTTGTGCGGCGCGAGCATTTATTGAGTAAGCATGCTCGAGAAGGCTTGAGCGAGGCCGAAAAGGTGGAGTTACAGGCTTTGCTCCGTATGCGGGCTCAGGGGTCGCCATGAGTCCACGCCGAGGTAGGAACCGCGGTGCAGCAGTTGCGACTAACATGTGTGAGAAGGGCGACAGCTTCTCTGGCGCCCGAAAAGTGATCCAAGTAAACTGCGCGGTCTTTTTAGCCCGTCGCACCTGAACACCCGTGAGGGCCCCGTCTTGAGCAAAAGTTTGGCACCAAAGAAGGAATCGGCGCAGATCGCGGATGAGCGCCAATCGCAGCTGAAGCTGCTGATTGCCCGCGGCAAAGAGCAGGGGTTTCTTACTTACGTCGAAGTCAACGACCACCTCCCGAGCGAGATCGTCGATCCGGAGCAGATCGAAGACATCGTCAACATGATCAACGACATGGGCATCCCGGTGTACGAGAAGGCACCGGAGAGCGAAGCCCTGTTGTTGACCGAGCCCGTGGTGGCGGACGAAGAGGCTGCTGAAGAAGCCGCTGCCGCGCTCGCCACGGTCGATGCCGAGTTCGGCCGCACGACCGATCCCGTCCGCATGTACATGCGCGAGATGGGCACGGTCGAGCTGCTCACGCGCGAAGGCGAAATCCGCATCGCGAAACGCATCGAAGAAGGTCTCGATGCCGTTCGCACCGCGCTCTCGACGTACCCGATGACTTATCAGCATCTGCTCAATGCCTATGAGCAGGTGAAGGCCGGCCAAGGTCGCTTGGTCGACATCATCGTCGGCTTCATCGATCCGAATGCACCGGATGAGATCGCCGCGCCTGTGAATCCGAAGCTCGCCGCTGCCGCCGCGCCGGAAGCAGAGAGCGAGGAAGACGAGGAAGGTGGCGAGGGTGGCTCGGAGGAAGAGGAAACCCTCGAGACCGGCCCCGATCCTGAGGAGGCCGCGCGTCGCTTCGCTTCGCTCGCAAAGCTGTACCCGCAGCTTCTGAAGGCGCTCGATGGCGGTGCCGGCAGCAAAGATCCGAAGACGGTGAAGATCCGCAAGAAGATCGCGGCCGAGTTCATGGAGCTCAAGCTCTCGCCGAAGATGTTCGATGCGTTGATCCTGCAGCTGCGCGATCACGTCGCCGAGATTCGTAACCTCGAGAAGCAGGTGATGATTCTGTGCGTGCGCGATGCAGGCATGCCGCGCAAGGACTTCATCGCGACGTTCCCGAAGAACGAGACCAACACGAAGTGGTTGGACAAGCACATCCGCGCGAAGCGCAAGCACTCCGCCGCACTCGCGCGCCTGCGCGAGGACATCGAGAAGCAGCAGCAGAAGCTGCAGCAGTTCGAGGGGCGCGTGCACCTCACGATCGCGGAAGTGAAGGACATCAACCGCGAGGTCGCCGTCGGTGAGGCGAAAGCCCGCCGCGCGAAGAAGGAGATGGTCGAGGCGAACCTGCGTCTCGTGATCTCGATCGCGAAGAAGTACACGAACCGTGGACTTCAGTTCTTGGATCTGATCCAGGAAGGCAACATCGGTCTCATGAAGGCGGTCGACAAGTTCGAATATCGCCGCGGCTACAAGTTCTCGACCTATGCGACGTGGTGGATTCGTCAGGCGATCACGCGTTCGATCGCGGACCAGGCCCGCACGATCCGTATTCCTGTGCACATGATCGAGACGATCAACAAGTTGAATCGCATCTCGCGTCAAATGCTGCAGGAGATGGGTCGCGAGCCGACGCCGGAAGAGTTGGCCGTTCGCATGGAGATGCCGGAGGACAAGGTCCGCCGCGTGCTCAAGATCGCGAAAGAGCCGATCTCGATGGAGACCCCGATCGGAGACGACGAGGATTCGCACTTGGGAGATTTCATCGAGGACACCTCGGTGGACTCGCCGATCGATTCCGCGACGATGGAGTCGCTGCGTGAAACGACGCACTCGGTGCTCGCGGGCCTCACGCCGCGCGAAGCGAAGGTGCTGCGTATGCGCTTCGGCATCGACATGAACACCGACCACACATTGGAAGAGGTCGGCAAGCAGTTCGACGTGACGCGCGAGCGCATTCGCCAGATCGAAGCGAAGGCGCTGCGCAAGCTGCGTCATCCGAGCCGCAGCGAGCAGCTGCGCAGCTTCTTGATGGATGACTAACGCCGCCCCGTCCATCAGCCAACTGGCCAACCGGCCACTGGCTGCTGGCCAGAACGAAGAAGCCGAGGCACCCGCCTCGGCTTTTTTGTTGTACGTCGGGTTTCAACCCGACTCAGAAGCGATCGGAACACAGTTCAGATGGAGACGCGTTCTGTCCTGGTCAGTGGTTCCTGCGGATGCGGGAAGCCGCGCAGGATGGACAGGCGTCGCATGGCAATTGTTCATGTCGCGCGAACCCCACACTCGAGTAGGGAACCTCTTTCGGAATCTCTGCATCTAACTATTCAAAGAGGCACTGACGAGCGGAGCGGAAATGTCGTTCTACATCTTGTTATTCATCCTGACGTGCGCGTTCGGATGGTGGGCAAAGGACAAGAGCGTCTAGACGTGTAGAGGCCTGTGGGCGTGTAGACGTGTAGACGTCAGAAGGCGGCCCTCGGGTCCTGCTGCGTAGGTTTCGTTTCGTTCAAACGTAACACATTCAAACGTCTACACGTTCTGACGTCCACACGTCGCTACACGTTCCCTCGCAGCGCGCGCATCAGCTCGCCACGACGCGACATCAGTCGCACGTCTTCCAACCCCAGCCATTCGGCCAATGCTCTGAGCTGCACCGCTAATCGTGGCGCGACCTCTGCCGCACTGTGACCCTCTTCGAGACTGCCGCCGCGCACCTGCAACGCACTCGCCTGTCGATCCGATTTGAGATCGACGCGGGCCACGATGCGTTCGTCCATCAAGAACGGCAGAACGTAGTAACCGTGGATACGCTTCTCGAGCGGTGTGTAGATCTCTAAGCGATAGTGAAAATCGAACAAGCGCTCCGTGCGTTGTCGTTCCCAGACCAACGAATCGAAGGGCGAGAGCAGCGCATCGACGTCGACGCGGCGTGGGCAACTCGCGTCGCGATGTAGATAAGCATGACCTTTCCAACCTTCGACCGAGATGAGCATCAATAGGCCTGCTTCGACGAGCTCAGCCGCTCTCGCTGCAGCGTCCGCGACCGGCAGGCGAAAGTAATCGCGCAGATCTCGTACGGTGGCGACCCCGAGCGCGCGTGCTGCAGTATCCATGAGCGCGCGCTGCGCGTCCTCCTTCGAAGGTGTGGGTGCCGCGACAATCCGCGGCGGCAACACGCGCTCGCAGAGATCGTAGACGCGCTCGAAATTGCGTCTTGTCGCGGTCGTGACCTGCCCCGTCCAGAACAGCCACTCGAGAATCTCCTTGCCGTGACTCCAACCCCACCAGCTTCCTTTCGAGCGACCCGCATCGACGAGCTCGCTCGCGCCGAGCGGCCGGCGCTCCCGCACTTGCGCGAGCACGGAGGCGACCGCATCCGCATGTTCGGTGGCGAAGCGCCTCAATCGCGTCCAAATGCCCTCGCCTCGTCGCGCACGTTCCATCCGCCACCTGAACAGCGGCTGCGAGTCGATCGGCAACAACGACGCTTCGTGGCCCCAGTATTCGAAGAGACGTCGTTGCTTCGGCTCGTACGCGGCGCGCTCGAGCAAAGTGCGGTCGTAGACACCGTGACGCGAGAACGCTGGCAAGTAGTGCGAGCGCACCAGGACGTTCACAGAGTCGATCTGGATCACACCGAGATGATGGACGAGCTTCGCGAACGCGCTCGCGTTACGCAACGGCGCAGCGCGGGAGGCGAATCCCTGAGCTGCGAGCGCGATGCGCCTTGCTTCGGCTATCGATAGCGAGTCACGAGCGCGCATTAGCCCAGCGGATAGAACTTCGGCAGCCACCAGCTCAGCGACATCCACATGATGATCGTGAGGGGCAATCCGACGCGCACGAAATCCTTGAACGAATAACCGCCCGCACTGAAGACGAGCAGATTGCAGTTGTCCGCCATCGGCGTGGCGTAGCCAAGGTTCACGCCGAACAGCACTGCCAGTACGAACGGCTCCGGCGGCAATCCAAGCTGACGTGCGACTTCGATTGCAATCGGCGTACCGATGACGGCAGCCGCGCCGTTCGAGATCAGCATGCTCAGGACCGCCATCAAGAGAATCGTCGCGCTCAACACCGCGACGGGCGGCAAGCTCTCGCTCATCATCACGAGCAAGCCTGCGATGAACGAGGCGCCTCCCGTGCTCACGAGCGCCATGCTGAGCGCGAGCGCAGCGACCGTCAGCAGGATCAACGATGAGTCGAGCGCGCGCGTCGCGTTGCGCCACTTCAAGCATCCAGTCACGACCATCAGCAGCACGCCGCAAATCGCCGCGATCGAGATTGGTGCGATCTTGAACGCTGCAACGGCAATGATACCGGCCATGATCGAGATCGCGAGCGGCGCCTTGGTCGCGAGCGGAACGTTACTCGTTGCATCGAGCACGAGCACTTCGCTCCGACGCTTGAGCGCTTGGATCTGCTCCTCGGGACCCTGCACCAGCAACACGTCCCCGACACCGAGCCGCACGTCACGCAGCGCAGTCGCTTCCGCCAACGTGTCGGACTCGCCCGGCCGATGGATCGCGAGCGGTACGAGCTGATACTGCCAATCGAAGTTCGCCTGCGCGAGCGTGCGCTCGCGCAGCGGCGAGTTCGGCGTGAGCACGAGCTCCGCAGTCTGCTGATCGGCGGCGGTGAGCGGGTGTTCTTCGTCGACGCGCGTATCGCCCGAATACAACGTCGCGCCGAGAATGCGCGCGTACTCCATGAGACGTTCGGAGGTGTCGCGTACGACGAGTTGGTCCCCCGGACGCAGCGCCACATCAGGCAATGGCGAAATGCGCAGCCCGGGCTGTCTGAGCAGCGACTGCACGACCATGTCGCCGTTCGTCATCTTCTTGATGTCCGCGAGCCGCCTCCCGTTCGCCACGCTTCCTTCTGGGATATGCAACTGCGCTTCGAAGATGCGCAGCGAGGTGCCTTGAAACGGCACCGGCCGTGCGGGCAGCAGGCGCGGTGCGATTAACCATAGGTAGAGGATGCCCGGAATCGCGGCGAGCGCGGCAGGCGCAATGAAATCGAAGAGGTGAAATCCTTCGATACCGAATCTCGCCGCACTGCCGATGACGAGCAGGTTCAACGACGTGCCGATCGGTGTCCCCATGCCCCCGATCTGCGAAGCGAACGTCATCGGCATGAGCACCTTCGATGGCGACATGCCCGAGCGCAAGGCTGCCGTCGTGAGGATGGGGATCATCAAGACGACGAGTGGGGTGTTGTTCATGAACGCGCTCATGCTCGGCACGATGATGAGCACGGCGCCGAGCGCAAGGATCGGTGCAGCCGACCAGATTCGACTGATGAGGTGCCCGAGCGGTGCGAGCGCTCCCGTACCGACGAGCCCCTGACTCGCCATCATGAGCGCGCAGATCGTGATGAGCGCCTCGTTGCCGAAGCCGCTGAAAAAATCGAAAGGCTCAATTGCCCCGCGATTCGTCTCGTACGGGAAGATGCTGAACCCGATCGCGAGCAAGGCAATGACGAGCAGGCTGGAGGTCTCGATCGCGATCGAGTCGCGGGAGAACAGATACAGCGCAAACAGCGTCAATGCCATCACCGCGATGGCATGTGGATCCGGTAGCGTCATTGTTGTTGGAGTCGGGCGTTCGCGCTCAACGGCCCGAAAGTGCCGACGGTTCCCAGCCTGCGCTGCCGCGCACACCTCGAGTGAGGAGCTCTGCCCTCATCTGTCGAACCCGTTGGGCGCTACTGGAAAACCCCAGATCGCCTGGTAGCACATCGCCCGGGCGGGCCGATTAAGTTCAAATCCCCTGTTCGAATGCTGCGCATTGTGTGCTCTGGCGCACATGTTCTTCGCACCTCCTCGGGTGAGCCTTCTAGCCAGGTTACGTAGCGCTCGGGCAATGACGTGCAACCTTATCCTCGGACGGATGAATGACGCTTCTCGGGGCGGCGCCCCAGAATGCATGTCACTGATTCCGCATTGCCTTCGAGGAGGAAGTCGCCCCATGCACTCGACCGACGCGTTCGCCTTCGAGTTTTCCCTCGACCTCACTACGCAAGAACTGCTTACGGTACCGGCCCCATCAACCGCGATCGAAATAGACGACATCCGCGATATCGAGCCGGCCTTCAACGGCCGGGCACCGGCCGCCAATGCAGAGTCGGCAAGGATAGAGGACTCGGCGAGGACTGTGGAGATTGAATTAACGGCGGAACAGGTGATAGCGCTGTTGAGCGGCGGGCCAGCCGCCGCGAAGTGACGGGGTGACGAAGTCAGAACAGATCGCTCAGCCCCATCACCGGCGGAAACGAGTCTCTGATTGAGGGCTCAAAGATCTGCGACGATCGTCCGCCCGGGTCACTCTCTGACTTCGTCACTCCGTCACCTCGTCACTCCGTCACTCAACATGTAGGCGCGCTCGCGCCTACATGTTGGGCCGTCCCGGATACTGCCGCATCAGCTCCGTCACGACGCCATTGATCGTGACCTGAGGGTTTTCGAGCGCCTCTTTTGTGACGCGGCCTTCGGCGATCCCTTCCCAAATGAGCTGCTTCTTTTCAGCATCGACGATGTCGATGTTGATGGTGCCGACTTGATAGGTCACCGTACGGTCTTCGTCGTACATGGGCCAGGCGCTATACAAACCGTAACGGTAGCCATAGTAGCCGTACCCCGGCGAAACACGCGGTCGAATCTCGGTGCGCTCGCGCGTGTTCGTGTAGAAGTTCACGAGCAGGTCCGGATTCTCCTCCGCGTACTTGTAACCGCGCGCTTCCATGGCGGTCGACATAGAGTCCTTGAAGTAGCTGGTCACGAGCGTGGAATAGCCCCCGCGATCGGTTCCGGTTTCTTTCGGAAAGCCGAACGTCCGGTACACTGAGAAATCCACCGACTTATCGTAGTCGACGCGCGTTTCAGGAGCCCGCGTCGTCGCGCAGCCGCTCGCAATGAGCGCGAGCGCCACGATCCATGAAGCTGCAATCTTCTGCCTAACCATATCGCTACCTCGTAGCGGCGACGCACCATGCGCCGCCGGGATATTCACGTCTGACTATTAGTACGGCGGGACCTTCCGGAGGTTCCCACCGAGGACAAGGGCGGCGTTGCGGGCTATAGCTGGGGTGGAATCTCGCGAACTCAATGCCTACATCTGCCGCGAATCGCGCATATCTCAGCGCGGCGATCTTGAATCGAGACTGAACGCTACAACGGCAACTGCGCTTGCCCTTTCTCCAAATCGAGCAAGACCCGTTTGCGCCACAACCCGCCGCCATAACCCCCGAGCGCGCCATTTGCATTCACGACACGATGACACGGGATCACGATTGCGAGCGGATTCGCCCCATTCGCCATTCCGACCGCCCGCGTCGCGCTTCGATCTCCGATCGACTCGGCGAGCTCGAGATAAGACCACGTCCGGCCATAACCGATCTTGAGGAGCGCCGACCACACCTTCTGCTGGAAATCCGTGCCTTCGTATGACAGAGGGACATCGAAGCTCGTTCGTCGGCCGGAGAAGTATTCGTCCAACTGACGATGGGTGCGCTCGAGGAGCTCGCTTGGTTCCAGCCCGACTGAAGCACCGCTGCGTCTGCGCAGCGAACGCAAACGCGATTCCAGGCTCGTCGTATCCACGAACTCGAGTCCATGAAGCGCGGAACGCGTCGCGCTCAGCATGAGAGACCCCACGGGGGACTGCACGATCTTGAGATCGACGCGCGCATCGTTCTCGCCAGCGCCTCGATGGGCGAAGACACGCTCGAACGCGAGGTGGAAAACAGAGTCTGGAACGGGCTCGAAGGTCGCTGCGCTGGTATTCACGTTCGCGTCCACGTGCTGAGCTCCGTGCCAACCGCGCGCGTGAACGTCGCGCGAGATCAGCTAAGAGGTTTCGTCCCGCGGCGGCTGATCCTTCTGCAACTTACGCTCGATCCAGCCCAGCACGACGAGCACGATCAATGCGAAGCCTGTGGCAATCGCGGCGATCGCATAGTACCCGCTGCCACACGCAACGCCCAGCGCGCCCGCTAACCACATATTCGCGCCGGTGGTGAGCCCCTGCACATTGGCGCGGCCGCGGATGATCGCACCGGCCGCGAGGAATGCGACGCCCGCAGTCACTGCCTCGATGATACGAATCGGGTCCGTATTGGCATCGCGCTGCGTGTGTGCCACTTCGGCGTGGAGCTCGAATGTGATCACCGTGAACACCGCCGCTGCGAGCGACACAAGGATATGCGTGCGCAGACCCGCAGGCTTGTTTCTCATCTCGCGATCCAAGCCGACGAGCGCGCCCACGAGCACGGCCACGCTCAGACGCAGGAGCACATCCGACGGTGGAATCTGCGTCACTTCTCCTGCAAACCAATCGAGCATATGCGTTCGCGCGGAACCTATCCGCCCTTTGCCGGACGAACGCTAGGTAGCCGTAGGGAGTTCCACAATGCCCTCGCCCGTCCGATAGCCATTCGCAATGCATGCCTATACCCTGTCGCCATGATTCGAGTTTCTCGCTGTGTTCTCGGCGCGTGTCTGTCGCTGCTCGCCGTCAGTGCGTTCGCAGCGCCCGATCGCTACGAGCGCGCACGCGAACAGTTCGTTCGCGCGTACGCGCAGGCGGCTTCGGGCGACAGCTCGCCGAGAGAAGCCGATAGCGAGGCGCTGCGCGCGTATCCGCTCTATCCGTACCTACAGGCTGCGCGCATTCGCGCTGCGCTCAGCGATGCGGGCCCGGACCTCACGCCCGCCGATCAGCGCGCTCAGACATTCATCACGTATTACGAGAGCGACCCGGTGGGCCGTGATATGCGGCGTGCGTGGCTCGCAAACCTGGCCGAGCGTCAGCTCTGGCAGACCTATCTCGAGCACTATCGGCTCGAGCTCGCCGATCCTGCGGCGCAGTGTCACAGCTTTGCTGCCCGCATCACCCTGAATCGAACTGAAGGTCTCGCCGATGACATCCGCGCTCGCTGGCTCACGCCGAAAAGCCTGCCGCCGTGCGAGCGGGCGTTCGCATGGTTACGCGAGCAGCAACAGCTCAGCCATGAGCTGATCGAAGCGCGTGTGCGTCTCGCGCTCGAGGAGAACGGTCCGCGCTTTGCGCGTGAGATTGCAGCTCAACTTCCCAATGAGCGAGCCGCTCCACTCCTGCAATGGGCCGCACTCTTGGAGCAGCCCCAGCGCAATATCGATGCGCTGATCGCAAACCCGAGCCGCAGCGTCGCGCCTGAAGCACTGCTCGCGGGCTGGATGCGCCTTGCGCGAACGAACCGAGACGCGGCGATCGAGCGCTATGGCTCGCTCGTGCGCACGCGCAAGCTGAGCGCAACCGATGCGAGCTCGTTCGCCCTTGCGCTCGCGATGCCGCTGGCCTGGGATCGACGGCAGGAGGCGCTCGAGTACTTCGCGAGAGTGCAGCCGGCCGATCTCGACGACTACGCACTCGAATGGCAAACGCGCGCAGCGCTCTGGGCGCAAGACTGGCCGCTCGTCGCGAAGTCGATCGCAGCGATGTCGGATGACACTCGCAAGATCGCGCGGTGGCGCTATTGGGCTGCACGTGCGGCCGAACGCACGCGCGATACACAGCTTGCGCGCCAGCTCTATGAATCCCTGCTGCCCGACGATAACTACTATTCGATGATGGCGGCCGCACGTCTCGAGCAGCCCTTGAGTCCGCATCCAGAAATGCTCGTGCTGGATGACGTACAGCTCGCGCAGATTGCGGAGTTGCCAGAGCTCGTGCGAGCACGCGAGTTGCTCTTGAGCGCACTGCGTCCGCTCGCCCTGACCGAATGGTCGACTGGACTGGAGAAACTCTCGGAAGATGCGCGACGACAAGCGATTCACTTGGCCGCTCGATGGGGTTGGTACGATCAAGCCATCGCGACTGCCACACAGATGCGCGTCTTCAACGACTATGAGCTGCTCTACCCGAACCCGTTCGACCGCGAAGTCAACGCGGCCGTGAAGCTCACGAATCTGCCACGCGAGCTCATTTATGGCGTGCTCCGTCAGGAGAGCCTCTATCGTCATGACGCCGTATCGTCTGCAGGCGCGCATGGCTTGCTGCAGCTCCTGCCCGAAACGGCGCGCCGCACCGCGCAGCGATGGAAGCAACCGCGCCCGAGCCGCGACGATCTGTTCACCCCCGCGACGAACGTCAAACTCGGCGCCGCGCACCTGCGCCTACTGATGGATCGCTTCAACGGTCAAACCATGGTCGCCCTCGCCGGTTACAACGCCGGCCCGAACGCGGCGGCGCGCTGGCTCCCGTCGCAAGGGATCGACTCGGACATCTGGGTCGAGAACATCCCATACAACGAAACGCGCACCTACGTGCAACGCATCCTGTGGCACAGCATCGTATTCAAGTGGCTCAAGAGCGGAGAGCCGCAGGAGACAACGCAGTGGTTGGCGCGCATTGAGCCCATCGCGCAAACGGAGCGGGCGGCGCTGTCGACGGTGAGATAAGGCCATCCCGGGAAGCCGTACTATCGACGGCAAGGGACCCTGGCGGCAGGGAAGCCGTGCGTGCGACGGCAAGGGAGCCTACCGGCAGGGTCAGAGAAACCGGCGAACAGTCGGCGTGATCTCTCGAGCTGCATCGAGATCAAGTAGCGATTTGATTCTGGATCCCGATCGCGGTCATGGCGCACGGGGTTCCCGTTCTGACCCTGCCGATGGGCTCCCTTGCCGTCGATAGCACGGCTTCCTTGCCGATAGGCTCCCCTGCCGCAGCACTGAGCATTGCTCAGTGCGAAGGCTTCAAGCGAAGGACGCTAAACCACCGCCGCCTTCGGTTCCACCAGCTTCGTTGCAGCCGGCACCTTGTCAGGTCCGAGCAGTTCGCCGAGCGCCTCGACGACCGCTTGCGTCGTGGCGACGACGCAATGTGCGCCGGCTTCTTTCAAGCGATCGACCGCGCGCGTGGCGTCCGCTTCGACAAGTGTCGGGCGCAGAATCACGATCTTCGTATCCGGCGCTTGCGATCGCAGCTTGCGACAGTAATTGCGCACTTCCGCTCCGCGTGTGGGCGACAACGCCGCGATGCAGACTACGGCCGGGGGCTTTTGGAGCACGCTCGCGATCGCACGTTCTGGATTCAAGTCCTCTGGAACGATCTCGATGCATTCGGGGCGCAGTGAGGTCGCGAGCATCTCGAGCGCGAGTTGATCGGCGGGTGCGCGCACAGCGAGACCGACGATGCGCGGCGAATCGGATTGCGCCGTCGCAGCTGGCGCAATGAGCTGCACAGTTTCCGCAACGTTATCGAGAACGAAATCCGCATCCTCTGCGGTAACTTCCTCTTGAGATCGATGCTGGATGAGCAGCACGAGCGAGGGCAGCAGGACCTGATCGATCACGCCGATCGGTCCGATCTCCGCAGCCTTGCGCTCGACGAGCATGCTCGCCTCGTCTTCATCGCGCGCGAGGAGTCGCTGATAGAAGCGCACATGAGGCATGAGCGCGGGCTCATCTGCGAAGATGATCGATAAGAAGCGCAACGAGCGCACGTGCCGGCCGAGCACAGCGATGCACACAGTGAGCGGCGTTGCGAGAATGAGCCCGATCGGCCCCCACACCCAGATCCAGAACAATGCCGACATCAGCAGCGCGAACGAAGACACGCCGGTGCGGTGACCGAGCACAACCGGCTCCACGAAATACGCGGCGATCAAATCGAGCGTGAGGAATAAGGCCAACGTCTGCAATGTCTCCGCCCAACCAGGGAAGGTGGCGAATGCGAGTGTCGCGGGAATCACCGCCGAGAGGATCGAGCCGACGTACGGCACGAACCGCAGCACCGCAGTCAGACCGCCCCACAGCGCGGCATACGGCACACCGATCCAATACAGGCCGAGCATGACGATTGCGCCGAACGCGAGGTTGATGAGCGTCTGTGCCACGAGAAAGCGACTCACGCGCTGTGCAGCCTCGTCGAGGAGCCGCGTCGTGAGCGTGACGCTCTCGGGTCCGATGAGTCGAATGAGGCGATCGCGCAAGTCCTCACGCTGGCCAAGCATGAATGCGACGAGCACGAGCACGATGACGGCACTCGTGATCGGCTCGAATACGGAATGGACCGTGTCTCGGACTCGTTCGGCCGGAGTCACTCGCGGCGGCACGACCCGCACGGGCTGCGCACGCTTCAGCTCATCCGCATTCTCATCGAGCTGCTCCGTCACTCGATCCACCGTGCGTGTGAGCTTGCGCAGCGCCGCATCGTCTCCCAAGCGCAGTTCGGCGACCTTGTTGCGCATCGACGACGTGTACTTCGTAATCTCCGAGGAAAGCTCGGCGAACTGACCGAAGACGACATAGGCCATGCCGCCCACAGCACTGAGCGCGAGCAACATCGTCAATGCGACCCCGGCGCCACGCGGAAGCCGCATGCGGTCGAACCAACGCACGAGCGGCGTCAGTGCGAACGCGAGGATCACACCCAGCGCGAGCGGAAGCAGAATGGTCTTCGCCGTCCAGAGGATCGCGACGATCAATGCGATCGTGAGCAGCGAAACCCAGATCCCATCGATGCGGGCGAATAGTCTGGTGCGGGCCACGGCGGGTAGAACCAAAAGTGTGGCTCAGGAACTCCGAAGGGCTGCCGGGGGTTCCAGGACAAGTGCGTCCCAGGTCATGGGGTGACGAAGCGAGAAGGTCCAGCGATAGTGGAGACGACCTAAGTCGCGGACCGAAGAAAAAAGAGATTCTGACAGGATGAACAGGATGGAGAAGACTCAGAGAGATTCGAATCAGAACTCCTCCGAGTCCTGTTCATCCTGTTAATCCTGTCGAAAAATTCTTCCTCTTCTTTCCGTCACTTCGTCAGTTCGTCACTATCGGCGCCGCCAGCGCGGCGCGTGCGCGGCGCGGACAGCCGCAGTACGCGCAATCGCGAGCTCGTCTCGACATCGAGCGGCAAGGGAGCTTTCTTCATCAGCATCTCGAGATGCGAACGCGCGTGTGCCAGGAACACTGGTACGCTGCTGGCAGCGAGGGGACGGGAGATCAGGTAGCCCTGTACCTGCACGCCGCGATCCGTCAACAACACTCCGAGCTGTGAATCCCGCTCGACGCCTTCCGCAGTGACCTGCAAACCCAAGCTGTGACACAGGCCGATGATCGAGCGCACGATCGCAGGCGAGCGCTGACCGGCATCAATCGAGCCCACGAGGCTGCGATCGATCTTCACTCGACTGAGCGGCAGACGCTCGAGCGAGGTGAGCGAAGAATAGCCCGTGCCGAAATCATCGAGCGCGATGCTGATTCCCAGCTCGCGCAAGCGGTGCAAAGCCGCGATCGTGGTCGCACCGGTCTGCAGCACATTCTCGGTCAGCTCGATCTCGAGGCACTCCGACGGCAGCGCATGCTTCTTCAAAGTCTCTTCCACGCGGCGGACGAAGTCACCGCTCAACAACTGTTGAGACGAGATGTTCACGGCCACGCGCGCTTTCGGCCAGGGCCCGCTCTGCCAGAGGGCCGCGGCCTCGATCGCCGTGCGAAGCGCCCAATCGCTGATCTCCGTAATGAGGCCCGACTGCTCGGCGATATCGAAGAACTCACTCGGCGCGACCACATTGCCATCAGGCTGACGCCAGCGCAGCAGCGCTTCGACCGTGTGCGTCTCGAGCGTCTCGAAGCACACCTGCGGCTGATATAAGAGCTCGAACTCGCCGCGCTCGACCGCACGGCGCAATGCTTGTTCGAGCTTGAAACGCGACGAGGCGGCCTCCACCAGCTCGGGGGCGAAAATACTCCAGCAGCTACGACCGCGCTCTTTCGCGCGAAACAGCGCGGCATCTGCGGCTCGCAAGATGGCGTGAGAATTATCGGCGTGATCGGGATACACGCTCGCACCCACGCTCACGCTGATCCGCAGCTCACGACCCTGCACGAGGAGCGAGCTTTGAAACTGCTCCAATAATTTGGCACTGATGCGCTCGGCATCTTCGAGGCTCGTCATGTCCTCGCAGATCACGGTGAACTCGTCCCCGCCGAAACGTGCACTGAAGGCCGTGTGATCAGGACGTTGCGAACGCAGCCGCTCGCTCACTGCTTGTAGAACGCTGTCGCCGAACGCGTGACCCAAGCTGTCGTTGATCGTCTTGAAGTTGTCCAAGTCCATGAACAAGACGACGATGCGCTTGTCCTCTCGACGTGCGCGCTCGATCGCGTTCTCGAGGTGCGCGAAGAGCTGCCGTCGATTCGGCAGCTGCGTCAGCGGATCGTGGTGCGCCAAGTGTTTGAGCTCGCGCGTGCGCTCGTCGACTTTGGCTTCGAGCTCCGCTTGATAGGCACGCACTTCGGCCTCGGCATGCTCCAGTTGCTCGGCCATCTGGTTGAACGCTTCTGCGAGCACATCGAGCTCGCGCGTCCCGCCGCGCGGCACGCGCGTGCGTACGATGCCGCTCGCAATCTTGCGAGTGGCTGCCGTGAGTCGTTGCACCGGGCGGGTTACGCTCGTGACCGTCGCAACTGCAATCCCTATGAGCATGACGAGCGCTGCCGCGCTCGCCCAGAACATGTGCGTGTCCGCTTTCTCGGAGGCTTCGACCGCTAAGCGATCCGCATCGGCCAGCGCGCGGCGTGCCGGGTCGACGAGCTGAGTGACCACCATGCTCGTCGCATTCGCGGCTCGGTCTCTGAAGGACGTGACCTGCTGCTCGAATGTCGCGATCGCAGCAAACGCCGCACGGCGCGTTGTCACGAGTTGCTTGAATCCATGCGAAACCTCACCTACCCATTTCGCGCCATGGAATGTTTTCAGATCGCCGGCGTGACGATTGAGTAGCACGCCGAAGGCATTCTCGCTCGCTGTGACCGATTGCCCCTCTGGCGCGGGCGATTCGGTGGTTGCAGTGCTCACCCGTTCGCGGACCGCGTTCAAGGCAGCTTGCAGGCGCATCACGGATTCGCTTGCGAATACGGCGCCTGCGAATCGTAAAGCCTGATCCTGCGGCGCATTCAGCTTCGACTCCAGTCGATCGAAGCGCGTCCAATACTCGCGCAAGAGGGCACGGCGAGCGCTGCTCTGCTTGAGCATCTCCTGGCCAGCCGCTCGCAGCTCCTGCAACTCCGATCTCAGCTCTGGAATCGAAAGCTCTTGCTCGGGCGAGCGTTGGGCAGCTTCCTCGTACGCCCCAAGCGCATCGAGCAGACGCTGAGCAGACTTCTCCGCTTCGGGAAAGGATTCGGTGCCGCGTTTGGACTCGTCTATGACGATACGCTCGTAGCTCGATACCGCCGAGGCCAGCGATTCTGTTGCGCGCACGAGCGGCTCGTGCTGTACGAGCAGCTCGCGCACTTGCTCGCGCGCGACGCGAGCGCTGCGCTGCGAGACGAGATTGGCGGAGATGACGGTGAGCGCGACCGCAGCAAAGCCGATCGCGACGCGAAATGCCATACCGGGGCCACGGCGCGAGGCAGCCGCCGCAACGTTGCGCAGCTTTGCGGACGGCACTGTTGATTGTTGGTCTTCGGGCGCGCCCATAGATCCGCCGTTACCCCTAGCAGACCCCAGAATGTGCCACTGCTCTCGCCCTCGGTCTGCACGGGTGAATCTGGATTGTGCGGCCGGTCACAGTGTGCCCGTTACGTTAAGAGAGGCTGTAGACCGTAGGCTGTAGGCTGTAGCCAGAACAAGAATCTAAGACACAAGAATCAGAGCAGCTGTAAACCGTAGATCTCGGTGTAGCCACAGCAGATCAGAAAGCGGCGCCCTAGGCTGTCGGAACTGCAGCTTCATTGAGCGAGGCAGCGCGGAGCTTCTTTTCTGGCTACAGTCTACAGCCTAGAACCTACAGCCCATGGATACTGCCTTGTCTATCCCTCCTCTTTCTGGTGTTCGCGTTCTTGAAGTGGGTCAACTGCTCGCCGGGCCCTTCGCGGGTTGCGTGCTCGGATACTTCGGCGCCGAGGTCATCAAGATCGAGCCGCCCGGCGGTGATCCGCTGCGCAACTGGCGCGTGCTGCGCGATGGCACATCGTTGTGGTGGCACAGTCTTGCGCGCAACAAGAAGTCAGTGACGATCGATCTGCAGCACGCGGACGGTCAAGCGCTCGTGCGTGAGCTCGCATGCAAGAGCGATGTGCTGATCGAGAACTTCAAGCCGGGCACGATGGAGAAGTGGGGACTCGGTCCGACTGAGCTGAAGGCATCGCAGCCCAACCTCATCTACGCGCGGGTGTCCGGCTATGGGCAGAACGGTCCATACGCATCACGACCGGGCTTCGCATCCGTCTGCGAAGCGATCGGGGGCTTGCGCTACGTCAATGGATTTTCGGATCGACCGCCCGTGCGCCCCAACCTTTCGCTCGGCGACACGCTCGCAGGATTGCATGCGGTGATCGGTATTCTGCTCGCGCTGAACGCACAGGGGCGGCGAGGCGCGGCGGGTCAGGTCGTGGATGTCGCGATCTACGAGTCGGTTTTCAACGTGCTGGAGGCCGTCGTGCCGGAGTTCGACGGCGCCGGAGTCGTGCGCGGCCCATCGGGATCGACGCTCACAGGTATCGTGCCTTCGAATACTTATCTATGTGCGGACGACAAGTATGTCGTGATCGGCGCGAACGGCGACTCCTTGTTCAAGCGCCTGATGCGAGCCATCGGTCAGCCCAACCTGGCGGAGGATCCTCGCTTCGCAAACAACGCGGGCCGCGTGGAGCACGAGCGAGAGATCGACGCCGCGATCGGCGCGTGGACGCGCGCAAATGAGTCGGACGCAGTGTTGAAGACTTTGAATGAAATCTCCGTGCCGGGCGGACCGATCTACAGCGTCGCAGACATGTTCGCCGATCCACACTTCAATGCGCGCGGATTGTTCGAAGAAGTCAGCGTGGACGACAGACCGCTGAAAGTGCCGGCGATCCTGCCGAAGCTGGAAGGCACACCGGGCGCAACGCAATCCGCTGGCCCGAAGATTGGAGAACATACGGAAGCCGTCTTGCGCGACGTGCTACAGCTCTCAGCGGAGCGGATCCAGCAACTACGCGACTCGCGGGCGATTGTTTAGGAAGGAAAGAGAAGAGAGAGAGAGAGTAGCCACAAAGGGCACAAAGAACACAAATCGGAAGGACACTTGTTTGTGCGTCATATCGGCGGGAGCCGAGACCAGCTGTCTCGACGTAGGGTGGCAGAGAGAGCGCCAGGCTTAGAGGTTGCCTCGAATGAGCCTTTCTTCTCGCTCTCTTTCGTGTTCTTTGTGGCTACTCAATATCTTCTCTGCTGATGGTCACACGACATCAGCAACCAATACGTCCGAAAACAACCCCCGCTCCCGTAGCTGCTTCAACACCTGTGGCAATACGCGGAGCAGCTCATCAGGCTTGTTGTGCTCGTTCTTGCCATCGTGCATCAGCACGATGTCATTCGGTTGAATGCGCGCGAGACGCTTTTCGATGCGGTCCGCGCGGCCGAAGGGACCCCAGTCGATCGCGCTCAAGTCCCACAACATCGTTCGTGCGCCGAGGCGAGTCGCTTCGTCTGTCATGCACGCGCGCATGCGACCGTGCGGCGGACGAAAGAAACGAGGTCGCGTGCCGAGCACAGCGCTCAGTACATCCGAGCACTCGCGCACTTCCGCGCGTGCAGTGCGTTCGCTCACGAACCAAGGATGCTTGTGACTGAATGAATGATTCCCAACCTCGTGCCCTTCCGACGCCACGCGCCGCACGAGCTCCGGGAATCGACGCGCCTGCTGCCCGATCGTAAAGAAGGTCGCACGCATGCCCGCTTCGCCCAGCACATCCAACACCCGCGGTGTAAAGGTCGGGTCAGGGCCGTCGTCGAAGGTGAGATAGATGCGGTGCATCGGGTACTGGGTACTGGGTACTGGGTACTGGCCAGAGGATGCAGGCTTCAGCATCGGTGAGCAATATCGAGAGCACGGCGGATGAGGGAACGTCTTCTCTTTTCTGGCCAGCAACCCAGAACCCGACAACCCGATAACCCTCATCTCATCCCGTCTTCAACTTCCCCACATTCCTCGCCAGCGCTTCGCGCGTCAGCCAATATAGGCGTGGCTCTCGGCTTTCGCGCGCGCGAATCTTCGCAGACGGCGCGAACACCCAAGACAACAACCGGAAGTGCCCGGCTAGCAAGCGCGTCTTCCAGTTCCTCGGCATCGGCGTCGATACGAAGCCCACTACCTCGCCGTGAGACGGGATCCAGGTGACACCTTGAAACACGCGTATGTCGCGCAATGACGGATCGCTGTATGCAGCGTCCGCCAGATGCCGAAGCGATTCGCGCATCAGCTTCGCGAAGCGAAAACCGACTCGGTGCATGGAGCCTTCGCCCAATGCCGCGATGCTCGCGTTGTTGAAGTGCAAGCGGCCGATCGGATCGTTGTCCCGCAGAACCGTGCCGTCGTCGAACTTGATCTCTGGACCGTGATAGCGCGCGTGCCCCAGGAACAGAACGGGCCCGAGCGTGCGCAAGCGATAGCGCCGGTAGTACCAGCGATCGACCCAGCTCAAGACAGTGCGTGCAGCTCGATGCAGTAGCTTCATGGCGTCCCGAGCGCGAGCGACGGACGCGCCGCAACCAGCTCGAGTGCGATCTGCGCGACCTTGAAGGCCCCCTCGCGCCGGCCGAGTGCCCAAGCGCGGCTTTGAATCTCGTGGAGTTTATCTCGGTTCTCGAGCAGCGAGTTCACGCGCGCGACGAGCTCGTGATCGCGTACGAGACCTCCGACTTCATGCTTCTCGAGGAAATTCACGTTGAAGCCTTCTTGGCCGCCGAGCGAGCGCGTCGCGAGCAGCGGACGACCGCACGCGAGTGCTTCAGCAACGCTGATCCCACCGGGTTTGCCGACCACGACGTCGGCAGCGCGCAGATAAAGATCCATGCGCTCGGTCCACTCGCACACTTGCAAGCGCTTCGGATGCAGCGCTTCGAGTCGTTTCAACGCGTCGCGCGCCGACGCATTCTTGCCTGGCATCGCAATGATGCGCGTATCGCTCGGATATCTGAGGAGCGCATTCGCTGCCGCATCAACACTCAGTCCCAGTCCGCCGCCAAGCACGAGCACGATCGGCGATCCTTGCTCGATATGGAGCTCGAATCGCGCTTCCTCCTGCGACAATGGCGCGGCGAAGGCAGGCATGAGCGGCACGCCCGTTGCGATCACTGGATCGGCAATATCGCTCGCTGCATGGTCGATGATCGACTCGTGCGCAACGCAATACCGATTGACGCCGCCTTGCTTCCAGAAGTCGTGCACACCGTAGTCGGTCATGACTCCGATCATCGGTGCGCTCAGCTTGCCGCGCTGCTTCAAATACGAGGTCATGGCGGCCGGAATCATCTGCGTACTGATGATCACATCTGGCGCGAAGCGTTTGATCGAAGGTTCGAGTCGACGAATGAGTCGCAGCCACGTCCACTTGAGCAGCGCAAGCCGTGCACGCACACCATTGCCCGCAAGACTGTCGCCGTCGTACGGCAATGCCGCGCACAAGAGCGACAGCAGCATGCGATCGGAGGCGTACTTCCCGCCCCGGACGACCGTTTCGCCCTTCTCGGCCGCGATCTGCGAGATGAGCTCGAGCACTTCGAGCACCGCGCGCGGCGGACCGGATTCGCTCTCGAGAATCTGCCGCCAGGTGTGCTCGTCCAAATGATAGAGACGTTCGTGCAGATCGGGATAGTTCTGCACGAGACTCAAATACGTTTGATGGATCGCACCAGCGACACCCGGATTGATCAGCGACCAGAAATCGATCGTCTGAACGACGGCGCAACCTCGCAGCGCACGCTCGATCGCCTGCGCGGCACGAACGTGTCCGAGCCCGAGTCCCGAGGTCAGGAACAATACCCGGCTACCCGCATCCGCACCGGATCCTTTGCTTAGGAACTCGAGACGGGCTGCTTGCTCCTTGAATTCTGCTTGTTCGAAGCGCATGCGCGTCTTCCAGTTTCGGGCCATGAAAAAGGAACCCGATCTCGCCTCAATGCGTCGTATACACCCTGAGTTCCGTCGCTACTTAAGCTCGGCTTGTCGCTTCTTTGGTTGTGCGCAAGCTGCCTAGTGGGCAATGTACCTGGTCGCTGCGTTGGTCCATATAGCGTCCGATAGCCAAAGTTGCGAACTTTGAGCGTCTGGACACGTTCTTTCCGTCTCGCCCGTGCATGGAGGTCTGCCGTGTCAACCCGTTGCCTGCCCCGAGTGCTTGCCACCTTCGGCGCGCTCTTATTCTTGAGCGCCGCGTCCCTCGACGCCAGCGCGAATAACCGAGAAGCCTGCTATCGCGATTTCCAGCCGAGCTCCGGTCAGGCGGGCAAGGACGTGGTTTGGGTGCCCACCAACGATGGGCTGGTGAATCGAATGCTGCGCATGGCACAGGTGAAGCCAACGGACCTTGTCTACGATCTTGGCGCCGGGGACGGAAAGATCGCTATTGCCGCTGCGCGAGATTTCGGCGCCCGCTCGGTCGGGGTCGAGTACAACCCGGATATGGTCAAGCTGGCTCAATGCCTCGTGAAGGCAGAAGGTGTCGAAGGCAAAACGACCATCATGCAAGGCGACATATTCGAAACCGATTTCAGCAAAGCGACGGTCGTGACTCTTTATTTGTTGCCGGAGCTGAACGTGCGCCTTCGCCCCACGATCTTGAAGATGAAACCCGGCACACGCGTCGTCTCACACTCTTTCTTGATGGATGATTGGGAGCCGGATGAGCGCTCGTCGAGCGAAGACGGTCAGGCGTACTTCTGGGTGGTGCCCGCTCAGGTCGCAGGTCACTGGACACTGCGCGCGCAGGATTCGAAGGAGTCCATTAGCCTTCAACTGCAACAACAATTCCAGCAGGTGAACGGCACCGCTGGCGAGAGCAAGCGCTCGCTCGTCGACACGAACCTGCGCGGCGATGAGCTCAAGTTCGCCTACAACGAAGATGGCGCACCGGTGAAAGTCGTCGCTCGCGTCAATGGTGACAAGATGGAAGCCCAGGTGACGCGTGGCGGACGCACGACGAAGTATGTCGGCGAGAGAAGGGGATAGGGGATGGGCGATAGGGGATAGTCAAAGACGCGGATACGATGACAAGAAGTGGACAAACTGATCCCTTCGGGGAACGAGTGCGCACGCTTGGGCGCGATCTGACTATCCCCTATCCGCTATCTCCTATCGCCTTCTAAGATGAGCGCGACCGTTGGCAGAACCGCAGAAGTAGCCGCAGAACCGAAAAAGGCCGCGGCGCCTGCTCAGACATTAAGCGTCTGGGACGCGACGATGATCACCGTCGGCATCGTCATCGGTGCCGGCATCTTTCAGACACCTGCGCTCGTCGCGAACATCGCCGGATCTCCTGGGTGGATGCTCGGTGCATGGGTGCTCGGTGGATTGTTATCGTTCGTCGGCGCGCTCACCTATGCAGAGCTCGCAACCGCGTATCCAAGCGCCGGGGGCGATTACTCCTTCCTCACTCGCGCATACGGGCGCAATGTCAGCTTCTTGTTCGCGTGGGCACGCAGCCTCGTCATCGTCACTGGATCGATCGCGCTGCTTGGATTCATTCTCGGCGACTATCTCACGCGTCTGCACAGCCTCGGCGCGTATTCGTCCGCGATCTACGCCGCCCTTGCCACCGTGCTGCTCACGGCAGTGAACATCGTCGGCTTGCGCAGCTCGTCTCGGCTACAAAACGTTCTCACGATCCTGGAGATCGGCGGTGTGCTGTTCGTCGCAGCCGCGGGATTCATGCTCGAGCCGAGCGAAGTCGCTGCGTCGAGCTCGGAAGGCACGAGCGTGGGTGCGTTCGGGCTTGCGATGGTGTTCGTGTTGCTCACCTTCGGCGGTTGGAACGAAGCGGCTTATGTGTCTGCCGAAGTGCGAGGCGGACCGCCCGCGATCGTCAAATCGCTCCTCATGTCGATTGCGATCATCACGCTCGTCTATATCGTCTTCGTGATCGGCGTGACACATGGCCTGGGATACGAAGGTCTCAAGCAGACCGAAGCGCTGGGCGTCGATATCGTGCAGCGCGCCATCGGTGAGACGGGCTCGCAAATCATCGGCATCTTCGTTGCGATCGCAGCGCTCACGTCGATGAATTCGACGATGCTGGTCGGCGCGCGCACGAACTACTCCGTCGCGCACGACTGGCCCGTATTCCGCTTCATGGGCGGATGGCGCGGCGAGCGCAGCGCACCCGTGGCGGGCTTCCTCGTTCAGGCGGCCATTGCGCTTGCGTTGATCTTCTTCGGCGCACTCGAGAAGGATGGCTTCTCGACGATGGTGGAGTTCACTGCGCCAGTCTTCTGGTTCTTCTTCATGCTCGCGGGCATCGCCGTGTTCGTCCTGCGGCGCAAGGATCCAAACGCACATCGGCCGTTTCGCGTCCCGCTGTACCCGATTCTGCCAGGGATCTTCGTCATCACGTGCGCCTATCTGTTCTATTCGAGCATCACGTACGCGCAGTCGCAGAACGCCGCGTGGGTAGCGTTGGCGGTGATGGCGAGCGGCGTGGCCGTTTGGCTCGTCATACGAGTCAAACCGAAAGCGACGAGGTGACGAAGTGACAGAGTGACGAAGTCAGAACTCCGCGCCGACACACCGACTCTGCGATTCAGTCAAAATCAGCCGTCTGCGGGCTAGGGCATTTGTCCCTGGCACCACTCTGACTTCGTCACTCCGCCACCTACTCACTTGTGGACGGAATCGTCCACAAATAAATCCCGCTCGTACCCAGCTTGATGTCCTCCTCCGGTGGCCAGTCCTTGCCCATGTCGAAGTCGTGTGACACGACGCGTGAGCCGGGTCTGAGCTCTGAGCGGAGTTTTGGCATGAGCCTGCGATTGAGCTCGGGGAGTAGATAGAGCATCACGACGGTGGCTTCGCTGATGTCGGTCTTGAACAGGTCGCCGACTTCGAATTTCACCAGATCTTCGACGCCCGCGGCTTTCGCGTTCGCGCGCGCTTCGCGGATTCGCCGCGGATCGAGATCCACCCCGACGCCGCGCGTGCCAAATTTCTTCGCAGCGGCGATGACCATGCGTCCGTCGCCACAACCGAGGTCATAAACCACATCGCCCGTGCGCACGCGGGCGACATCGAGCATTCGATCGACGATCTCGTGAGGCGTCGGCACGTACCACACGTCCAACTTGCGCTCAGGGGCCGAGGCTTCCTGAGCCGACCCGACAGTCGGCATGGCACACAGGGCCAGCACGATCGTTAGAGTGAATCCAAGTACCCGCATGCGTGCGTCTCGCGGCCAGAGTGATACCGATCCCGCATCGTCCTTCGAGGAGAACGCCGCTGCGAGCGGCTCACGCTCAATGGCGCCTGAGCATCATACGCACGCGACGCGTCGCGAGCACGCCAAGGTACTGCGTGATCTTCGCGTCGCTCGCGAGACTCGACAATTCTTGTTCGTAAATTTCTTGCACGATCTCTGGCGGAGTGTCCGTTTCCTTCGCAATCGCCTCAGCGACCGCACGATCTTGAATTTCACTTGCGTTCGGTCTATGCGCCGAGCTCGCCATCGTGAATTCCTCCGGTAAGAATCGCGATTGTTGTTCTTTACTTCGATGCGCTGATCGTAACGCGATCGTAGTGATCACGTAACAATCAATCCAACGATCACGCAATAATCCGCCGCAGATGCGCGAAGTCAAGCCCGTCTTATCCAGAAGTTTTCCACCGCTTCTGTGGATAACACACGCGACGCATGCCGGCACCGTTACATTCTCGTGTCAAGAGCGTCGGGCCACTTTCTTTCGCGCGCCCGCAACGAGAATCGACGCCACAACTTCGCTCGGCCGCACCCTCACATGAAATTTTCACGTGAATGCATGCCGTTGTTGCGCTCTAGAATCGACAGAACTGCCGCACTCGCTGCACGCGTTGCATTTGAGCATCACCCGATGTTCGCGCGAGCGCTGCGAGCGGTGCTCGCACTCGATCAATGAGCGGCGATGAAACCCCACGTCCACGCTCCGACCACGATTCCGATCGCGATGACACCCGATGCGAGTTGAGGAATGCGCTTGAAGAAGCGCCGCGTTTGCGGTAGCGCGTTCCCGACGCCCACCAGCGCACCCGAAACGAATCCTGTCAAGTGCGCGAGCACGTCTGTGCGCTCTCCGCCGGCACCGGTGAACGCGAGGAGCGCGACCGCCGCGACGAGTGGCGCGAAGCGGTGCGCCCACCGCAACGCACCCGCGGTATGTTGCTTCCAGGAGTACGCCGCGACCAACCCCAATGTCGCAAAGACGGCGGTGGAAGCACCAATCGTGGTTCGGCCCGCGAGCATCAACGCGCTGTCGACCCAATTTCCCAATGCGCCCGCGATCAAGATGCTGAGCCACGCGGTGCCGGGACCGACGAGCTGCGCGGCGAAGTACCCGAACAAGCCGCCGAATGCAAGGTTACCGAGCAGATGGCCGAGGTCCGCGTGGAGCGTGAGCGCCGTAACGACCCGCCACACTTCATTCCCCGACTCAGACGAAGGAAGCAAGCTGCCGATTTCGAACCAATCTCGGCTACCGATCGCGTCGCCTGCGCAAAAGGAAATCAGCACCAGCACGAACGCGTACAGGACGACCGACATCCAAGCCGACCCGTGCAGCGCCAAAGGTGGCTCGACATGCGGAACGACGATGTTTTCTTGTTCGTAGCGCCGCAACTGATCGAGCGCAAAAGCCGAACGCTCTTCCGGGACGAGCAGCACATAGGCACCTTCGGTCGTCCCGAGCACCGTATCGATTCCAACTGCCTTCAACACAAACGCGCGATGCTCGCACGCGGCATGGTCGCGCGATCGAAAGACTTCGTGGTAGGCAGCTGATGAATCCAAAGTGACGGAGTGACGGAGTCATACTGGGCGCAGCAATATTGGAGGCGGCCTCATAAAAATCAACGTCTAGCCGGAACCAAAGAAGAAGAGCGCTCTTTGACAGGATGAACAGGATGGACAGGATTCGAACACATAGGAGAACAACATCTAATATCTCTACTCATCCTGTTCATGCCCTTCATCCTGTTCATCCTGTTCATCCTGTCTAGCCTTCCTCCGAAGCCGCCCATGAGAGAATAACTAGTCCAATTAGATATCTGACTTCGTCACTCCGTCACCTCGTCACTTCGTCACTGCAACGCTGTGTCTCCCCTCGCCCTCCTCGCCGTTCTGCTTGCCGCTGCGACTCATGCCACCTGGAATCTTTATGCGAAGCGGGCCGCGAAGTCGATTCACTTCGTGTGGATGTACTCGATCCTGTCCGTATTGATCTACACGCCGATCGTCGTGTGGGTTCTGATCCTCGAGCGACCGCAGTTCGGGCAGATGCACTGGGTCGCGCTGTTTGCCACCGGCGTGCTGCACTTGTGTTACTCGCTCGTGCTGCAGGCCGGCTATCGAGCATCGGATCTCTCGCTTGTCTATCCCTTGGCTCGCGGATCCGGCCCGCTGCTCTCTTTCTTCGGCGCGACCTTGCTGCTCGATGAGCGCATCACAGGGTTGTCTGTGGTCGGCGTGATCCTCGTCGTGCTTGGCATCGTGCTCGTTGCCGGATTGTTTCGCGAGGCGCACAAAGCGCCGAAGATCGGCATCGCCTATGGCCTCGTGACCGGTGTCTTCATCGCGGCCTATACACTGAACGATGGGTGGGCGGTGAAAGCGCTGCTGATCTCTCCATTCATCATCGACTACACAGGCAACGTCTTTCGTGTGTTCGTGCTGAGCCCGGGTGCATGGAAAGATCGCATCCGGGTGCGCGAAGAGATTCACGCCTTCATCAAACCCGCGCTCGTCGTCGCGGTGCTCGGACCGCTCGGCTACATCCTCGTGCTGTATGCGATGCGCATCGCACCCATCAGCCACGTTGCGCCCGCCCGCGAGCTCGCAACGTTGATCGGCACCTACTTCGGCGCACGTTTGCTCAAGGAACGCGCCGCGCCGATGAGGATTGCGGGAGCGGTGTGTATTGTTGCGGGGGTGGTGAGCTTGGCAGTGGCCTGAGCGGCGGGTACTGGGTGATCGGGTACTGGGTACTGGCCAGAAGAAGAGGGTTGGCTTCGCTCGGTACGTAGGCCGAGATGGTTCTGCCGTCTACCATCATCGTATGACCAGCCCGCGCGCGCGATCAACCGAGGCGCTCTGTTCTGGCCAGTACCCAGTACCCGACGACCCAGTACCCTAGGAAGAGCACGAGAGCATGCTGCATCCCGCTCGATCTCTAGCCCAGTCGGGTCGACGTGCTGCGAAGTGCTCGCGGCCGGGTTGGTCGTCGTATGGGCGACGCATGACGTCGAGGAGCTCCTCGATTCGCGTGTAGTCGCCCTGCTCGGCGCGATCGATCGCTTCTTGAGCGAGGTAATTGCGCAGCACGTACTTCGGATTCGCAGCATGCATTCGCGCGCGCCGTTCGGCAGGCGCGAGCGAATCAGCGCGCACGCGCGATGCGTAGCGCGTCAGCCATGCGAGCAACTCGGGCTCGAACCTCTTGCGCTTGTCTTCGTCGTAGAAGGCATCGTTCAGCGGCGCGAGCGACGGCGCAGTCACATCGACTTCGCTCAGCGCGCGAAAGAAGATCGTCATGTCCATCTCGGCACCGAGGAGTAACCCATAGAGCGTTTGCAGCATCTCGACATCCTCGTCGGCCAGCTTGCTCAGACCGAGCTTCGCCGCGCCGTTCACACGGTCGTTCGCCACGAAGGCGTCTGCGTACTGCTCGAGCCCGGCCTGTAACGCCTCTTCGCCGCCGAAGACCGGCAGAAGCGCACCGGCAAGCCGCGTCAGGTTCCAGAAAGCGATCTGCGGCTGTTGTCCGTAGCGATAGCGCCGGCCTACCGCGTCGGTTGTATTCGGCGTCCAGTTCGGATCGAAGTCATCGATCCAGCCATACGGACCGTAATCGATCGTAAGACCGAGGATCGACATGTTGTCCGTGTTCATCACGCCATGCACGAAGCCGACGCGCATCCAGTGCCCGATCATGACGGCGGTGCGTTCGCAGACCTCGAGAAACCACTTCTCGCGCTGCTTCGCTACATCCCGCTCGCCCGCGAGCTCTGGAAAATCGCGCGCGATCGTGAAGTCGACGAGTTTCGTCAGCAGTTGCTGATCGCCTCGCGAGGCCGGCAGCTCGAAGTTGCCGAAACGAATGAACGAGGGAGCCACCCGGCATACGATCGCACCGGGCTCTGCTTGCGGGTTGCCGTCGTAGAACATATCGCGAACGACGCGCTCCCCAGTGGTCACGAGACTCAGTGCGCGGGTGGTTGGCACGCCCAAGTGATGCATCGCTTCACTGCATAGGAACTCGCGAATCGATGAGCGCAACACCGCGCGCCCGTCCGCCGTGCGCGAGTAGGGCGTGAGTCCTGCGCCTTTGAGCTGGAGCTCCCAACGCTCGCCTCGCGCATTGATGAGCTCGCCAAGCGTGATCGCCCGGCCGTCGCCGAGCTGACCCGCCCATTGACCGAATTGATGTCCGCCGTAGTTCGCGGCGTACGGCTCCATACCTTCCATCAAAGCATTGCCGCCGAACACTTGCGCGAACTCAGCACTCCCGATCATCGAGTCGTCAAAACCAAGGCGCTCGGCCATCTCACGCGAATACGCAATCAGCTTGGGCGCGGCAACCGGCGTCGGGCTCACTCGCGTGTACAGCGCCCCGTGCACTTGTCGCGGCCGACCTCCCGGCTCGGGGTCACCCGGCAGCTCGCGCACGAACGCGTTGTCGAACTTGAGCGGACCGAAGATGTTGGGAGTCGGGTTGGCGGCCATGTCTCGGATTCGCAGGCGCGAGGGTCGGTACGACGGAAAATTCCTACTCGCGTGCGAGACTCATATTAGATGAGTGCCGCGGTGGAATCGCAGTTCCGCGGCAAATACGATCTTCGCATTGAAGTTTCTGCCAGTAGCATGGAACTCAAAGTCGCGATGTCCGTTCACGTCGGTAGAACGGAATGTACCATCGACGCGCACGGACTCGCGTCATGCCGTGGCCAATGAGCCGCTGGAGACCGCATGAAGAAGCAGGCCCTGTCATTCGATGACGTCAAGCGCACCATCTCCGCTCTGGAAGTTTATGCGAGCGCGCTCGAGGAAGAGATCATCTCGCAAGGCGCGGATTGCGAGCCTTCCGTGATCGAGGAAGCCGAAGCTACGCGCGTGCTGATCACGAAATACTCCGCGCTCTACGAGTCGTCCGGGGAGAGTACGACCGTCCACTGATTGCGGCGAGTAAGCCGCGCTCCGGCTCCGATCTCGCTGCACACCTGTCGCAGGACTCGTCTGCGCACCTCCGATCGAGCTTCGACCCTTCTTTCTGTGTAAACGGGGCAGAAATGCCTCGCGTGTCGAGCGCGCATGCGGTGGACAATCCGCTTGCTCCCCTGCAGCACAGTGGATGATCGGAATTGCGACAAGGACGTCACCGCATGCAGCCTCCGAGTGTTCTGCGGAACCCGCAGCGTGGCGTGGCCATCGTCGAGACGGCCATTGCGTTGCCGATCGTACTGGCCGCCATCCTCGGCGCGATTCAGTTCGGGCTGATCTACGAAGCGAAGGCGACGCTGAACCACGCCGCGCTCCAGGCAGCACGTGCCGGCGCGGTTGCGCATGCTGATCCCGAGGCGATCCGACGCGGACTCGCTCGCGGGCTCGTGCCGCTTTACTCACCTCCTTCGACGTTGTCGGGGGTGGCCTCGACACTTGCGCGGGTGTTGACCGACGTTCGAGCGAATGCACGTATTCGCATTCTGAATCCTACGCGTGAGGCGTTCGCTGACTTCAGCGAAGAAGTCGATGGGATCGATGAGATCCCGAACGACCGCTTGCATGCTCGCGACACCACCCTCGGCGCACAGAGCGGCTTGAACATACAAGATGCCAATCTCTTGCGCGTGGAGATCACGTATGGGTACGAGCTCAAGGTGCCGCTCGTGAATTGGTTCATTACGCGAACGCTGCTCGCGCTCCCTGGACGCAGCGGTTACGACGCATACGAACAACAACTGCTGCGCCGAACGCTGCTGCCGATTGTCTCAACCTCCACGGTGCGCATGCAAAGCCCCGCGCGAATGAGCGACCTGGTCGTCTCGCGCGCCGATATGCCCGACGTCGAGCGGTTCGATGCAGGCAGCGCACCACCTCCACTCCGCGAAGAAGAAGAAGAAGAAGACGACGACGACGACGACAGCGCCGGAAGAAGTGAGACGGACGGGGACGATCGCGAGGGCAGCTCGCTCGCGGATGCGTTCTTTGGTTTTGGCAGCGGCTCGGGATCGGGAACCCAGTCCGGCACCGGCGGGAATTCTGGCAGCGATCCTGGTGACGACGGATGGATCATCGGGGGAGGCGGTCCTCGCGACTGTCCGATCAATGCATGCTGCTCGCCACCAACACCGGGCATCTGAACCCGCATTCAGCGACTCATCAAAGGACCGAGCTCCATGGATGGACTCACACGCCAACATCGCATTCGTGCGCTCGGCCTTCTCGCGGCTGGAATAGCCACAGGGTTTCTGCTGACCTGTGCACAGGCGCAAGTCCTCTGCGATACCGGCAACCCGTGCGATCGAAATGACACTGCAAGTCTAGGCTTAGTCGGGCCGAGCACGGGCGCGAACAATCCGATCGACATCATCTCGGGCAACAAGTATCAGGCCGAGGTCGACTTTCATCTGCCGGGAGAGCTCGGCCTCTCGTTCACCCGCCACTACAACAGCTCGAGCATGCAAGCGGGTGCGCTAGGCGGCGGATGGAGCCATACGTATGAGACTGCTCTGTTGCGAGTGGAGCGTGAATCCACGGCGAGCATCACCATCGCGCAGGGAGACGGGCGGCGCATCGAGTTTGAAGCGATTGGCGATCCACAGCAGGGGATTCAACGCTTTCACTCCGTTCAGTTCGGCTATGGCGTCGTGGAGGAGGAAGTCTCCCCGATCGACCTGCTTCGTCGTTCCAAGTCGGCGAATGCCGCTTCGATTCGGCCCTGGAAATGGATCTGGCCAGACGGCCGTCAACTCACCTTCGATGGACGCGGAACATTGGCGCGCGTGCAAGCGCCGAGCGGCGAATGGATCGAGCTCGCGCACGATAAGCGCGCACGGCTCCACCGTGTCCTGGATTTCGCGGGTCGCGAGCTGCGGCTTGCGTACTGGGACCGCCCGTCCGAATGGTTACCCCCGTATGACGATTCGGCGGCTCGCGGCGCGCAGAATCGCCTCAAGTCGCTGACGACTCCTGATCACAAAGTCATCCATTACTCGTACGACGCGAATGGATTGCTAACCGAAGCGCGCTTCCCCGACGGGACACACAAGCGTTACGAATACGACACAAGCGGCGGCGCATTACAGCTCGCCCGCATCATCGGCCGCGACGGACAGCTCGAAGGCACGTATACCTACGACTCCAACGGGCACGCGATCTCCAGCGAATCCTTCGACAGGCAACGAGTGAGCGTGGCGCGCGTCGAGTCGAGCGCGCGCGGCACGAGCACATCGGTGCTGACGAACACGGGAGGTGCAAGCACAACCTATCGCTGGAAGCAGTCATCTCAAGGTTATCAGTTGATCGAGGCCATTGGCATCGGATGCCGGACGTGCCCCGCATCGAATGTTCGCTATGTGTATGACGAGAACGGGCTCGTCGTGCGCGTCGAGAGACTCGGGCTCGCACCTGAGATGGTCGACTGGAGCGAGATCCTTATGCGCGACCGATGGGGTCGAGTCACGTTGCGCGAGCGGGAGCAGAATGGCGCGCGCCAGCTCATCGAGCGCTATGAGTACGCGAGCGATGACCCGCTTGCGCGGCCCAGTCGCATCGTGCGCCCCAGCATTGCGCCTGATCAGTTTCACACGTTCGAGGTCAGTTACAACGATCGTGGACAGCCGCTCCATATTCTTGAAAGCGGCTATGCTTCTGCGGGCGATGCATTCAAGTTCGATTCGATCGAACGCAGCTTCGCCTATAGCTACTACGAGCCGAGGGACGGCGTCCCTCATCTCGTCGGACGCTTGAAGGCCATCGATGGTCCGTTGACTGGGACTGTCGATCGCACCACGCTTTCCTACGACGCTCGCGGGCTCCTCGCCAGCATTTCGTATTCGAACGGGGCGCAGGAGCGATTTGCCTATGATGCCCTTGGACGATTGAATCGCTACGTGCCGCTCGATGGCGTTCAGATCGATCTTGAGTACGACGAGGCAGGCCGAATCAACCGATATGCTCGAGCAGGGCTCAGCACAGTCGTGACGCACGACGTCAGCGGTCGCATCGCGGCGCTAAGCGATCCGATCGGCCAACACTTCACCTTCGAGTACGAGGGCTCACAGCTGAGCGCGATCGCCGATAGCGGCAACAATCGAATTGAGTTCGAGCCCGACCCCGCAGGGCGACCGGTCGCACGTCGGTTGCTCAATCCGGACGGAACGATCGCGCAGCAGAGCCTGAATCCGCATTCCAGCATTGAGCCGAGCTCGAAACCCGAGCCCTTCTCGCCAGCGACCCTCTCCTTCATTCGACTGCCGATATTCAAGAGCTGGGCAACCGCTGCAGATTCGCTCATCGCACCAGCGTCCGCGGACAGTCGTCCACGCAAACACGAGCAAGTGGTCGATGAGCGCGGGTTGGCAAGTCACTACAGATTCGATGACTTCGGCCGGGTCGTCTCCGCAGTGAATCCAGACGCCGGAGCGCTCACGGTCGAATACGACGAAGCGAGCCGAGTGATCGCCCGTCGCTTCGGCGACGGACGCTCGATCCACTATTCATACGATGCGCTCGGCCGCCTCGAATCGATGATTGCTGGACACGAGCAAGTCCTGATCGAGTATGGCGCGTTCAACAAGCCGGAGCGCCTCGCGTATTCGTGGGGTGATGAGCGATATGAATATGACTTCGCAGGACGGGTAGTTCTTCGCGAGCAGCGCATCGACACGCATCGCTTCCGGCGATCGTATCGTTATGACGACGTCGGCCGACTGCGCGAGACAACGAGTCCGGATGGCACGACGCTCGTGTATCGCTATAACGCCTCGGTGCACGCGAAGCCAGGCGTGCTTTCTTCGATCGAACGCACAGATTGGTTCAGGTCGCAACCGATTCTCACCGGTCTCAACGAGGCGGACGATCGTTACGATCGTTCCGCTGCACGATTCGGAAATGGGCTCGAGCTCGAGCGCGAGCTGGATCCACATGGGAGATTGCGTCGATTCGGCACCGCAGGCGTCGCGCTGTTCGAGCTCGAAACCGATCCGCAGGGTCGCATCATCAAAGCGAATGATGGTCGTGTTCGCGAGTTCGCCTACGACCCAGCAGGGCGATTGACGCGCACGTCACTGGCTGGCGATGAGTTCTCGCACCTCGCGTACGACGTGGCGGGCAACGCTCGGATCGTCACATCGCCAGAAGGGCACGCACTGTTGCGAATGGACTCAACGACGAATCGCCTGCTCGCCAAGGTGGAATCGGATGGCAGGCGAAGCGACTACGCCTACGATGCTGCGGGACGCACGACGTCCATCGGCGCTCGTACGTTCGAATATGACCCGTTCGGTCGCTTAGCCCGCATCTTCGATGAAGGCGTGCCGATTGCCGAGTACACATACAACGCGTTCGGAGAACGGATTCGAAAGGTCGTCTACTCGGGAAGCACACGCCACGTCACTTACTTCTTCTACCACGGTTCGAAGCTGACCGCGGAAGCGGATCAGGACGGGCGGATCACGAAGCAGTTCGTGTATCTGCGTGACCGGCCTGTTGCAATGCTCGACGGAGACAGAGTGTACGCGGTCCATACGGATTGGCTTGGCACACCTGTCGCAGCAACGGATGAGCATCAACGCATCGTCTGGCGAGCGGAGCTCGACTCGCTCAATCGCGTGCAATCTCAGCGCGGCGCACATCGCATTGACTTGCGAGCCTCCAACCAGTACTTCGATGCCGAGTCCGGCCTGCACTACAACCTCAACCGTTACTTCGATCCAGCGACCTCTCGATATCTGACACCCGATCCGATCGGCCAGCTCGGCGGGCTCAACCTTTACGCCTTCGCGAACGGCGATCCGATCAACTTCGTCGATCCGCTCGGACTGCAGGCGATCCCAGCCGACTACGACGGGACCGATCGCTTCGGTGTGTTCCTTCGTGGAGCCATCCAAGCTTTGCCTGAAGCGTTACGCGATTCCGTCGGCGCGGCGTTACAGGAGCTACTCGATCCAGCAGCACTCGCCACCGCGGCGACGATCTTCGCTGCGTGGGGTTTATCGCAACTCACACCTTTCGGGTGGGCAGCAGATCTCCTGATCGTTGGGCTGGGCTTCGCATTCATGGGTGCGGCGATCGTCGATCTCGCGAGGGCGAGCATCGGTGCGTACGGCGCGATAGGTCGAGCGCGAACGATCGAGGAGTTATGCGCTGCCGGACGCGCCTTCGCTCGAGCGCTCACGGACGCGGTTCTTGAATTGGCCGGAGGCGGCGGACTCATCGCAGCCGCACGCCGAATGGGCCCGAACGTTGCCGCCCAAATCCGCCGCATGTTCGGCCCCACCTCGCGCCCACCTCCGCCCGCACCGCTCCCGTGGACGCAAGAGATGCTTCAGCGCGTAACGGATGGATTCGGGAATCAGATTCGGCAGTTCATCGCGGGTGTCAATCATGTCTGGCGGCCGGGAACACATCCAATGAGATGGATATCCTTAGAGGCGGCCGCCATTTCATTCGCACGAAACTTCTTCCATGCTAGATACGTGATCAATGCGAAACATCGGAATGGACGGCCCGATCCTAACGCCACAAATGGCTTCGATGTGGTTTTTGTGAAGGAGGATGGCACTCTAGTTATTGGCGAGGCGAAATCGGGCGCTGAAGTTGACGATATAACGGCTTTTGGAGGCGGGGCTCGCGGTGAACGCCAGCTGATCACTAACTTAACCGTCCTAAGGCGGAATGTTCTAAACGATCCGAATATTCCCCCAGACATCAAAGACAACATCCTGCAGCAGATCGACACGAGGTCATTTGAAACACATCTCTATATCTCTCCTACCACAACGATCCCTCATGGAACTCTGGATGTGTTTCCAAACATTATCGGTCGACCACTAGATGCGATATACATCCTCCCTGAAGATGTACCGCGAGTAGACTAAGGGCGAGCAAACGTGACCAACGGAATGTATTTGCGCAGCCGGCTAGCCAGCAGATGGATCGAAAGCTTGCAGAAGCAGCTCGATCAGAACCAAGGGATCCCTGCGGTCATCAAACGTCGGCTGGCTCTAAGTGATTGGGAGAAACTAAGATCTCCGCCCTCCGGTCGCGCGGAAGATGAACTCTCATTCGCGCTAGATATCGCACCAGGGAAGTACGACCACCCACTCGTCGATACTTGCCTCAAACGGTGCTTGCAGGTGATCGACGCTGGTGCGGGTGATGAACGGTGGAGCACTTGGTGGTCGCTAGTACGTGCTGTAGAACATGGTAGGTTCACGAGCACAGGACAGTTTGCCCGCGCCTGGACAGATGATTCAGACCTGGATGCGAGTTTGCTGGCGTCCGCAGCCGCTGAAGTTCTGCATGGCGTCCTTACGGATCGGCCTGTCTGGACAGAGTTAGCACAATGCGAATACGTCGATGGCGTTCAGCTGCTCATACTCGCAGGCGAACTCAAGCGCGCTGCAGAGAAACTGCAGATTCGTAAGAAGTTCAATCGAGTGGAGCACTACCACACCTGGAACGTACGCCTACTCGAGCTTCTGGAGAGATCAGCCAATAACGAGAACGCTCTTAAAGACCACTTCGACCCCTATTTCGATAAGATCCGTGACCCGCGTTTTCATGTTCAATCCACAGAAGTAGACGGCAACATCTTGTTCGGAATCCCCCTTCTCCGCCTCCGACTCGCCCTCATTCGCTGGATCTACATCGAACGCAAGCCCATCGCGGGAAATTGGCGGCACATCATCGGGCAGATCGGCTACTGAGTCTGCCCAGGGAGAAGGTTAGGATGAGGGCGTCGAGCGCGGCAGCGCAGGCTGCCGGTTCTTTTTTGGTGTGGCCCTCACCCTAACCCTCTCCCAGATCGGGAGAGGGAAGGCTCTTTCGATCGCAGAAACGATCGAAAGGCGCACCGCGGCAGCCTGCGCTGCCGCCCCTCGACACCCTCATCCATTGTGTTGACATCTTCGGCGTGCGGTGGCGCACTATCCGCGCAGACAAGAACACGCCATCGACTCCGGGGGACTTTCATGCGTTCACGTTTCTGCTCGTGCATCGTTGCGTCTGCGCTGTCGCTTTCGGCCATCTCTTGCGCCATCGCCGCTGAAACAAAGAATCCGAGCGGCGGCTCGACGTTCATGCCGACCAAGACACACACGCTCGAGGAAGATCGAACGATCTTGAAAGCATTCGAAGGATTGCGGGTCGCGGATGTGTCCGATGGCATGGACTTCGTCGGCTTGCACGACGTGGGGCTCATGAATCCCGACATTCATCCGCTCTGGAAGGATCCCACGGAGTACAAGCATCGCATCATCGGCATCGCGGTCACCGCACGTTACGTACCCACGCAGCAGCCGCCCGCAGGTCAGCGCAGCGAAGCGGATTTCGATGCCTGGGTCGGCAATTTCTATAACGAGCGCTCGGGCGAGCCGTTCGTGCAGCACCTGCGAGAAGGCAGCGTGGTCGTGATCGAAGAAGCGCCGCAGACCGATGTAGGATCCATCGGCTCGAACAACATCATGGCGTGGATCGCAAAGGGTGCAGTCGGCGTCGTTACGAGCAACACTGCTCGCGACACGGATGAAATCATCACGCAGAAGGTGCCGCTTTATTTCAAACAACCCGGCCGTGGCATTCGACCGGGCCGCAACGAAATCGAATCCGTCAATCGTCCCGTCGTCGTGGGCGGTGTGCTCGTGATGCCGGGCGATGTGATCGTCGCGGATGGAGACGGCGTCATCGTCGTTCCGCGCGCACACGCGCTCGAAGTCGCACGCTATGCACACAAGGTGATCGAAGGCGACAAGAACGCGCGTCGCGGGCTCTACAAGCAGCTCGGCTTGCCAGAAGACCGCTCGGTCAGATGAGAGCTGTCGCCCCGCGTTTTTTCCTCAGGCTTGTTGGCGGGTTGAGATTCGACTCAAGAAACGTAGTCGTCCTCGCGAAGGCGAGGATCCATCTGAATCTTGCTTTTGATAGGCCCTCGCCTCCGCGAGGGTGATGAGCATTGTGGGAAGGGCAAAGATCCCTCCGGATCTTTGCTCCCAATGGGTTCGCCTGCGCGAGGATCACGCCATTGCCGCAGGTCTGAGTCACTCCAACCTTGCCATTCTCGGCTGAAAAGCCACCTCAGCCGGGAACCATTCCCGGCTCTCTTGCAACCCATGGCTACGCGCGCCGCCCGGCGCAGACCTCAACTAAAGCAGGAGAGCAATCGATGCTTCATCACGTTTCGTTCAGCGCCCGCCACCCCGAAGTCGTTGCGAAGGGCCTTGCCAAGCTTCTCGAGTGCAGTGCGGTACGCGCGCCTTCACCGCCGTTTCCCGCCGGCGCTTGGTTCGTGTGTTTGGGTGATGTGCACGGAACGATGCTCGAGATCCTGCCGTGGAGTTATGTGCAAGATAAGCAAGCCGGGCTGCGCAGGATTTCCGACGAGCTCATGGGCGCGGGGACGAGCACGCACTTGCTCATGCAAACACCTCTTTCTGCGACGCAGATCGCGGAGTGCGCCACCGAGCTGGGATGGCAGGCGTACCCGGCTAGCACCGGCTTGTTCGAGTTCACGAAAATCTGGATCGAGAATACGTTTCTGCTGGAGCTCATGACGCTCGAGCAAGCTGAGGAATACCAGGCGCACTTCGGCGCATTCGGACTCGCAACGCTCGACAACAAGCTGCGCGGTCTCGAACGAACGCTGCAGAAGAAGCTCGCTTGAAAACATTCCACATGAATGCTGCCAGCCTGTGTCATCGATGCTGAGTAACCTCGCGTGCGTTCGCATCGTCCATGTGATCGAATGGGGCGAACGGGGTTCTTCTTAGCAGGAGTCAACGATGCCGGCGGTCTCAGGGCAGTGCCTGTGCAGTGCAGTGAAGTTCAAGGCGAGCGATGCGGACGAACATTTCCACGTGTGCCACTGCGGGATGTGCCGTCGTTGGGCGACTGGGCCGTTGATGGTCGTCCGAGCGGAAGGAATCGAGTTCTCGGGTGTCGAGGATCTCGCACGGTATCGTTCTTCCGAATGGGCGGAGCGCGGCTTCTGCAAGAAGTGCGGCTCGAGCTTGTTCTATTTCCTCGTGCCCGCGAATCAAAGCTTCCTGAGCGTGGGGGCGCTCGATGATTCATCTGCCCTCACGCTCGGCTCGGAGATCTTCATCGATCATAAACCGGCGAACTACGAGCTCGCCGGCGAGCACGGCAAGATGACCGAAGCAGAAGTACTGGCTCAATGGTCTTGAGTATCAGTCTCACGGAGGACTCGCGATGGTTTCACCCGATGTGATTCCCATGCTCAACTACGAAGACGGCGTGGCGGCGCTCGAGTGGCTCGCACGCGCCTTCGGCTTCGAGGAGGTCGCGCGCATGTGCGATGCGAGCGGCAAGCTCTCTCATGGAGAAATGCTCGTTGGAAACGGGCGCATCATGCTCGCGAGCACACCGCATTATCAATCTCCGAGGAACCATCGCGAGCATTGTCCAGCTGCGAAGCGTTGGTCAGAGGTGCCATGGGTTGTCGACGGCGCCCTCGTGTACGTCGAAGACGTCGATGCACATTTCGCCCGGGCGAAAACGGCAGGAGCGCGGATTCTCACCGAGATCGAAGACGGTTTCCCCGGCCGGCGTTATCGCGCCGAGGATCTCGAAGGTCACCGCTGGATGTTCATGGCTCGCCCTGAGCGCAGCTGAAGCTTACGCTGGGCAATCTGCCCAGCGCGGCGACAGATCGGACCCGCCCGATCGATCCGGCGGCGGAAAAGCTTTACGCACGTTGAATGCATGCGCGCTCGAGCCGTGTTGCCTGAGATGATTCAAGCGTTCGATCCCTTCCTCTACGCTCGGCGTGTGGCCTCGCGGCACCCACCACATCACGACGTGCGATTCCGCCATCCGCTCGAACCATTCGCGCCGCCGGCGCATGATCTCGACGTGTACGGAGCGATAGACGTAGTTGTTGAGCGACTCGACGTCCGTCCACACCGACATGTTGATGATGACATCATCGCCCAGTGGACGAAGTGCTGTTGCATCGCCCGCTGGTGTCTGCAGTCGCCACACGAATCCGCGTGAGCTCTCCGCAAGCGCATTGATGCGATCGAGATTGTCGACGAAGTCTTTGAGCTGCGGCGAGTCGAGCGGCGCCAGCAGGCGTGCGATGTTCATCTGTGCAAGTTGGAAGGAACTCATGAGTCAGCCCTTTGTTGATTGATTGTTCACCGGCAGTTGCGTGAATCTGACGCGCGCGCGCCCGAGCTTCGCACCGTAGTCCCGCTGGGCGACACTCGAGATCGCGAAGACGGTGAACCAGGAAAGCCAGCGGTTTTTGCTTCGATGCTCCTAATCACCCTGTCGACGCAGATCGATGCGAGATCATTCACCCACCACCCCGCTCCATAATCGGTAACCCTATCATGCGCCTCGAAGGATCCTGTCATTGCAGGGCTGTGCGGTTCAGCCTGGAATCGAAACATCCCTATCCCTTTAATCTTTGCTATTGCTCGATTTGCAGAAAGACCGCTGGCGGGGGTGGCTTTGCGATTAATCTTGGGGGCGATGCAAAGTCCCTTCAAGTACAAGGCCGAGAGTACGAGCGGATCTATCACGCTCGCATACCGGGCGAGCATGGGCGCATCGAGCGCAGTCCTGCAGAACGTCACTTCTGTGGCGAGTGCGGCAGCGCATTGTGGCTTTGGGATCCGCGCTGGCCGGAGCTCATTCATCCGTTCGCATCGGCGATCGACACACCGCTTCCCAAACCGCCGGAGCGAACGCACCTCATGCTTGGATCCAAGGCCTCGTGGGTGGAGGTTCGCGCAGATTCCAAGGACAAGCAATGCGACGAATATCCGGAAGAGTCCATTGCCGAGTGGCACGAACGATTGGGACTGGTGAAATGAGCGACCCCGCAACTTCATTCGATCTCGATGCGTACCTGAAGCGCATCGGCTACGCCGGTCGACGTGTGCCGACGCTCGATACGTTGCGCGCGATCCACGCGCTCCATCCTGCCTCGATCCCATTCGAGAATCTGAATCCTCTGCTGCGGATTCCCGTCGTGCTCGACATCCGGTCTCTGCAGGCAAAGCTCATTGATGCGAAGCGAGGCGGCTACTGCTTCGAGCACAACCTGCTGTTGAAGACTGCACTCGAGACCCTCGGCTTTGCAGTCACTGGGCTTGCTGCACGCGTGCTCTGGGGACGAACGCCCGATGCGATCACCTCACGCGGGCATATGGTCTTGCTGGTGGAAGTGGAAGGTGAGCAATACATTGCGGACGTCGGCTTCGGAGGCCAGACGATGACGGGCCCTTTGCGGCTCGAGCTCGATACGGAGCAAGCCACGCCGCACGAGCCTTGTCGATTGGTCGAGTGGGGCGGCGATTTTCTTCTAGAGACGAAGATCCGCGATGAGTGGAAGCCGATGTATCGATTCGATCTGCAACGACAGCATCTCATCGATTACGAAGTCTCGAGTTGGTATCTGTCGAATCATCCTCAATCGCATTTCGTCACCGGCTTGCGCGCGGCTCGCGCGGTACAGGGCCGCAGGTTCAATCTCTTGGGCAAGGAACTCACGACACACACGCTAGGCGCGCAAAGCACCACGCGAACGCTGCGTTCAGTCGATGAACTGACCGAAGCGCTCGAGACGACATTTGGTATTCAGCTGCCGGAGCATCCGGAGCTTCGACGGAAGCTCGGGGCTATCATCGAGGCGTGAGGCTCAGAAGAGGACAGCCACAAAGATCACATAGAACACAGAAAAGAAAAACAAACCTGCGGCCTTCCTTTTGTATTTCTTGTGCTCTTTGTGGCTACTCTCTTCGCCGCGGACTACTCCCCTTCAAGCTGGTCCTCGCCCTCTCGCTCATACGTGCCGATCAACAGTCCTTTGGCAAGGACGTGATCCCGCATGCTGTCGAGCAACGCCGTACGACCGGGTGGTGATTCGAAGCGCGGTACCGTGTCGAGCGCGAATACCTGGAACACATAGCGATGCTGACCATGTCCCGGCGGTGGATCGGGCGGCAAGTACGTCGCGTTGAAGTAGGAATTGACACCCATCGACTCGCTGCTGCGCTCGTCGTTCTTGCTGGTGAGGGCACCCTCGGGGATCGCGGCATCCGACCCCGGCAAGTCCCATACGATTGCATGGACGAACGGCTCTGGCGTCGGACTGTCAGCATCCTCGACCAGCAGCACGACGGCTTGCGCATTTTCGGGGACGCCCGCCCATTCGATCGGCGGCGAAATGCCCTCGCCGTCAGCGGTGTACCTCGCCGGAATGGCGCCGTTGTATTCGAAAACGGGGCTGCTGACCTCGATCGAGGCATTGACGCCCGTCAGCTCCGTATCCGCGATCGCAAGCTCGTCGGCCCCCGCGCGGACCTCGCGCATCGCCTCACCGAACCTCGACGGCATCTTTTCCAGCATGGTCATTGACCCCTCGCGAAGATGACCATGAAATTCGGAAAGAGCGGCGCCGGTTCCCGAACCTTGAGTGACGGAGCGACGAAGTCAGAGCGGCGGTGCCCGGAGGTTACGATTCTGATTTCGACACTCCGTCACTTTGTCACGTTGTCACTTCGGCTCAGACGAGCGCCGTCCCCTCAAACCCCGCCTCTTGATAGCGTTTCAGGACATCCGCCTTGACCTTTGCAGCGGTTCCATCGCGTGCAAGCGCCACGCACGCTCCGCCGAAGCCCGCGCCCGTGAGGCGGGCACCATAGACATTGGGATGTTCTTGCAGGAACTGTACGAGCGTATCGAGCGGTGGGACCGAAACTTCGTAGTCATCGCGCAGGCTGGCATGCGAAGCATTCATCAGCTCGCCGAAGCGATCGGCGTCAACGCCGGTCACGGCTTCGAGCACGCGCGCGTTCTCAGTGATGACGTGCCGCGCGCGTCGATTGAGCGGCTCAGGCAAAGCTTCGCTGCGCTCCAATGTGATTTCGTCGCGTAGTGCCTTGATGCCCAGCAGCGTCGCCGCGAGCTCGCACTCCGCGCGCCGTTCGTTGTAGCCACTCGTTGCCAGCGTTCGTGCGACGCCGCTATCGATCACGATCAACTCGCCCGCGGGCAACGGCAGCAGCTTGCGCTCGAGCGTGCGCGTATCTAGGAACAGCATCTGATTTGCGCTTCCCAAGCTCGAAGCCATCTGGTCGAGAATGCCGCAGCGTACGCCTGCATACTCGATCTCCGCGCGCTGAGCCAGTTTCGCAAGCTCCACCTCATCGAGGTCGACGCCTAGCAGAGTTCGCAGACCTCGCAAGGTTGCGACCTCCAGCGCCGCACTGCTCGAGAGACCGCCGCCCATCGGCACATCAGAGGCGATGTGAATCATCACCGGCGGTACAGCAACGCCGCGCGCTCTCAACACCTCGATGCAGCCGAACACGTACTTCCCAAACCCCGCGGGAGGGCCCCCGGCATCCTCATACTCGACGAACTGACCGAGGTTCGCCGAATAGAACCGATACCGCGCGTCGTCACTGCGTGCGAGCTGCACCCTCGTCGTCTGTGGAATGATCGTCGGCAGCACGTAGCCATCGTTGTAGTCGGTGTGCTCGCCGAGCAAGTTCACGCGTCCCGACGCCTCCGCTGCAGCTTCCGGCTCGCGCTCGAATACTTCCTTGAAAGTTCGCATCGTCAGAACACCACTTGAACTGCTTGCAGCTCGCGCGCCTTTTCTTCTGGCAGCGCGTCGCTCGCGAACATGCCCGCCGCAATTTCCGTACCGGCGAGATACTTCAGCTTCTCGCGCGTGCGGTACGGCGGATAAAACTCCGCGTGCAAGTGAGACTCAGAGTGAGACGCGCCGTCAGTAGGAGCCTGATACCACGCCATGATGTATGGAAAGGTCTTCTGCCAAAGGCCGTCGTACTTGAGCAATACAGTCTTGAGCGCGGTTGCGAGATCGGCACGTTCCGCTGCATTCAAGTCGAAGAGATGCGCCTTGGCCTCGATCGGTGCGACCCAGACTTCATAAGGATAGCGCGCCCATGCGGGCAAGAACGCGATTGCGTGTGGGCCTCGATAGAGCACCCGCGCTTTCGTACGAAGCTCCTCCGCGATGAGATCCTGCAACATCGCTCGGCCGTGCTTCTCGTGATACGCGAGCTCCATCTGATTCATGCGCGCAGGGATCGGCGGCACGAACGGATAGGCATAGATCTGGCCGTGCGGATGATGGAGCGTCACGCCAACCTCGACCCCGCGATTCTCGAACGGCAACACATACTGGATCTTGCCGGTCGCAGCGAGCGTGTGTGTGCGTTGGCCCCACACTTCGATGAGCAGCGCGATGTGATCGACGGGCAGATTGCCGAGCGAAGTTTTTGCATCTTGGGTGAACACGATAACTTCGCAGTGACCGGTGCCTGCGCGTGTCTCAATCGCAAGTCGTGGAGGGTCGTGCGCCTCGAGCGCGAGCGTCGGAAACAAATTATCGAACACTGCGATGTCGTAATCGCCGGTCGGCAGCTCGGTCGGATTGGCCGGGTCCGTGCACGGGCGCAGCGGGTTGTACTCGGGCGGCGGCAGAAAAGTGCGATCCTGTCGGTACGCTGCATAAGCAACCCACTCACCTCGCAGCGGATGCCATCGATAGTGGGGGTTAGGGCGAACGGGATCGTTGCGCGGACTGGGTGCGGAGCCCACGTTCGTGATCTCACGCCGACTGAATAGCGTGATCTTCCGTCCGTCCGGCTTCGTGAGCTCGAGCGTATGCATACTGCTGATCATCCTCTCGTCCCCCGCGCACGAGTCTAGCAGTACAGATGTCCAAGTGACGGGATGACGAAGTGACGAAGTCAGAAAGGGACCGATCCGATGTAGTCCGACCGACGCAGCAGCGACCGCAATTCTGACCTCGTCACCTCGTCACTTTCATTCCGTCACTTCAGGTTCTCTTGCGCGTGCTCTCGATTGTCTGTGTAATAACGTCCGGGTGTCGGCCGCAAGATCGCGGTGACGGACAGGGCAAGAGCTGGTCGGGCCGCCAGTTCGCTGGAGAATGATTTAGTGCATCGGCCCGAATCCGAAGTGCCGCTGCCGCCTGCTCAGGCGGTCGCGGAAAGAGTCTTCAACGCTCTAGAACGTTTCCTGCACGTCCAAGCGGTGAGCGGCGTCGTGCTGCTGCTCGCTGCCGCTGCCGCGCTCGTGTGGGCGAACTCATCGGCCGGCGATAGCTACGACCACTTCTGGCACGCGCCGCTTACCATCGGCTTTGCCGACTATCTGATCTCGCAGCCGCTTCACTTCTGGATCAACGATGGATTGATGACGATCTTCTTCTTGGTCGTCGGACTCGAGATTCGCCGCGAGATCTACGAAGGCGCACTGGCAACCTTGCGCCTCGCCGCACTTCCGCTTGCCGCAGCACTCGGCGGTGTCGTGGTGCCGGCGCTGATCTATGTGGGCTTGAACACGGATCCAACGCTGCGTGCGGGTTGGGCGGTGCCGACTGCGACCGATATTGCATTCGCCGTGGGCATCCTCGCGCTATTGGGCAGATCCATTCCGTCATCCGTGCGCATTCTGCTCCTGGCGCTCGCGATCATCGACGACATCGCCGCCGTGCTCATCATCGCCTTCTTCTACTCGAGCGGGCTCGACCCTGCCGGGTTCATCGTCGGTTTGATCGGAATAGCGTTCGTGCTTGCTTTCCAACGGCTCGGCATTGGTTCCGCGGTCGCCTATGTCATTCCAGGCGCGATACTGTGGGGCGGCTTTCTCATGCTCGGCGTACATCCAACCTTGGCTGGCGTCATCTTGGGCCTGATGACACCGGTCGTGCCTCTCATTCGTCGTGAGCGGCCGATCGCGTTCATCACTCGCGCGCTCCATGAATTCGGGCAGCGCGTTCAATCGGAGGAGAGTCACGCCGATCCGCGCGTATTGCTCGAGCCTGTCAAGCAACTCAAACGCGCGCAACGCGACATCGTGCCGCCGGTCATTCGCGTCCAAGCCGCGCTGCATCCTTGGGTCGCTTACGGAATCATGCCGTTGTTCGCGCTTGCGAACGCAGGCGTTGCGATTGGCGGTTTCGACTTCGAGGCGGGCGGCGCTCAGTCTGTGATGATCGGCGTGTTCATCGGTCTCGTGGTCGGCAAGCCGATCGGCATCATGACAGCGAGTTGGATCGCCGTGCGATTGGGCTGGTGTCAGTTGCCTTCAGACACTTCGTGGCGCGGCGTGTGGCTCGTGGGCTGCCTCGGCGGCATCGGTTTCACGATGTCGATCTTCATTGCAAATCTCGCCTTCAGTTCCGAAGCACTGTTGAACGCTGCGAAGCTGGGCGTACTGGCGGCGTCCGCGTGCGCGGCGGTTGCCGGTCTGATCGTCGGGAAGCTCTTGGTTGCTCAGAGGAGTAACGAGGTCGAAAGCGAACCTACACCGCACACCGTGCGGTGAACACGAGCACAGCATGCACACACGCATCCTATTCGCGCTCTCGTTGATCGCCGCACCGCTCAGCTTTGCTGCGGAACCGCTCCCTGCGCGCACACTGTTCGAGCAGTGCAGCGCGTACATTCAAACGCCCGAGGGCGCCGATGGTCAGCTTTGCGATGCATACCTGCGAGGATTCCTCCAGGGTGCGAAGGCCGCGGGAGGTAAACAGCGGTCCGCAGGCAATGAGGAAAGCTGGACGGACCGAGCAGCGCGCACCCGCCTCGGCAACGCGGCATTGGCGCGTGCGTCCTATTGCCTCCCTTCGAACATCACGCCGGCTGAGCTCGCGGAACGTTTCGTGCGAAATCTCGAGAAGAACCCGGGTTTGAAGGACACCGATGCGCGCACCGCGCTCGAGGCGACGTTGCACGTGAACTTTCCATGTGTTGGGGGCCGTGGCTGACCAACAGCTTCAAGCGCGACATGGCCAGCGAATCAGAAGTCGGCTGAGAGCCGCAAGTAATAGAAGCCGCCGTTGAAGCCGTAAGGCGAGGTCAGCGCGTAGCGGACGCCGAGGAACTGCAAGGTCGCGTCCTGCTCCTCTTCGGGGAACTCATCGAGAACATTCTCGCCGCCGAGCGTGATGGTGTACCGCTCGCCCAACGTGAAGCGCGCCTCGAGATCGACCAGCACTGCATCGCCGTACGAATATCGATCGGAGGCATCGCCGGGACTGAAGAGTCCTCCGGTCGTCTCCCAGCCATCGAAGTAATTCAACCGCACAAGTCCGCCGAAGATACCGGGGCCTGAGTAGTCGAACGTCAGCAGCGCTCTGTTCTCCGGAATCTGATGCTCGAGATCGAAGACTCTCGAGGCATTGATCGTGTCCTGCCGTACTTGCGTGACTTCTTGTGTGTTGTGGTTGAATCGAAGATCGACTGCGACATCACCGCCGCCCACATCGAACCCCGTCGTCAGCGCGAGATCGATGCCATCGACTTCCGAGTCGAAGCCGTTCACGAAGAAGTTTGCATTGCTGCCAAGAAGCAGCCCCGCGTCGGGAATGCCTGCCGCAGTCAGCGTAGCGACATCGGCTGCGGTGATCGTATTGTTCAGCAGACCCAGACGATCATCGATCTCGATGTGATAGTAATCGAGCGTGACGCTCGTGCGGTCCGTGGCTCTCCACACGAGACCTGCTGTGTAGCTCGTCGACTCCTCTGGCTCGAGATCGACTGCGCCGAGCGCACGTGCGATCGGGTGCGACACCGGGTATGTGCCGTTCGGGATCAGAGCGCCGCCCGGCGATGCCGTCGTCGTGATGTTGAGCGTGTTGACCTGCCCTGGGGTCGGCGCGCGAAATCCTGTCGTCACTGTGGCACGCAACGCGAACGCGTCGGTGAACTCGAATCGTCCCGAGACTTTCCAATCGAACGTATCGCCGAAGATATCGAAGTCCTCGTAGCGAGCGGCGACCGCACCGGAGAGTCGTTCGGTCAAGTCGGTCTCGAGATCGACATACGCGGCCCAGCTGTCGCTGTCGAAATCTCCCGCAGATTCGAGCGGGAATCCTTGGAAGCCATCGGAACCCACTCCGAAGATGGCAGCTGTTGGCCCCGCCTCGATCGAAGCAGGATCGCCCGCACCGATCTCGTAGGTTTCGTTGCGAAGCTCGGCACCGAAGGCGAGGTTGAGCGGCGAGCCGCTGAACGTTTTCACGAAGTCGATGTTCAAGCCGCTCTCTTCCTGCTTCAGCGTACCGGGCCTGAAGGAAAGCGGCGAGAGACTGCCGAGACTCGGATTGATCGTATCGGCGACCGAGTACTCCACCTCGCTTTCTCCATAACGCACGCGCGCATCCCAACTCAGGTCTTCGGAAATCTGCCCGCGCAGACCGCCTACCACACCTAAGTCCGTCATGTCGGCGCCGAAGTCTGGGTTGTATCCGCCAGGGAACAGCGGGTAGATCGGATTGCGCAGCACGAATCCGCTCGGGCTCGCGGCCGATGCTTCCAGATAGTCCGCTGGATTCAATCCTTGTGCGGCGATGCCGTTCACCAGGGACGTGGGCGCGTTGTCTGGCAGGAAGTCAGCATCGGCGTCGATCTGCAACGTCGTGCGTGCTGCGACTCCTGCGGCCGGTGGCAATACAGGCGTGCGATAGAAGAAATCCGAGACGGTTTCGTTGTCCATGTAGTTGGCGAATCCGTAGAGCTCGAGGCTCCCACCCAGGTCGACACCGGCGTTGACCAAGAACTTCAACGCTTTCACATCCGGGTCGCCCCAGCGCTGACCGAATCCATTCAGAGGCACGACATCGCTGCCGGCGAAAGCAGCGACATCCGCCGCGGCGCCCTGCGGGATGCCGCGCCAAGTGATGTCGGAAGATGAATACTCACCCGTCACGTTGAGGAAGCCCTGCTCGGTGAGCGGGAATCCCGCGTTCGCACTGAACGAGATGCGCTCGCCGTCGCCTTCGAAGTACTCGCCGTACTGGCCTGAGAACGACAAGCCATCGCGATCTTCCTTGAGGATGACGTTGATCACGCCGGCAATCGCATCCGATCCGTACTGCGCCGACGCGCCATCGCGCAGCACTTCGACGCGCTCAATGGCAGCTGCAGGAAAGGCCGCCCAATCGACTGCCTGCGATCCTTGATTCACCGTGCCGAGCGGCGCCAATTGCAGATTGACGAGCGCAGAGCGATGGCGACGTGCGCCATTCATGAGCACCAGCGTGTGATCCGGTGACAGATTGCGCAACGACACCGGACGGATCAACGATGTGCCATCCGCAATCGGAAAGCGCTGCGTGTTGATCGCGGGGCTCACTCTCGTCAGCGAATCCGTCAGATCATAGGTCGCCTGCTCGGTGATCAGATCGCCACCGATCATGTCCACAGGCGAGAGCGTTTCGGTTGGGGACTGACCGACTCTGCGCGTGCCGGTGACGACGATTTCGGCGAGCGCGCGCTGATCGAGCGTCGCCTGCGTCGTTTCAGCCGGCAGTGCGATGCAAGGAGCGAGCAGCGCGCTCGAGGCGGTCGCGAAGAACAACGATGAGCGGGTCAGCGGAATGACTTTCATGTCGATCTCCTTCGGCCAAAGCTCCCTCCCCCGTCGCACGAGAGAGGGAGTGCCTCTGACTTCGAACGCTAGAATCTGAAGATGGCCTTCGCATTCCAAAAGCGGCCGCGCGGGCTGTGCACGGCTTGGACATATCCATACAGATCCGTATCACCATCGCCAACTGCAAACGGAGGCTCCTCATCGAGCGCGTTATCTAGACCGATGAGCAACGTGACCCCTTCGATTCCGGTGTAACGGCCCTGAAGATTCAGCGTCGTAAAGGAACCGACCTCCGGTGTGGAGTTTTCGTCGAAGTCCAAGACGCCGTCGAAGTCGACATCAGGTGTGTCTTCGAACGGGCCGATATAGTTGAGCTGCGCGTACATGCCCCAGACATCAGTGCTCCAATCTGCCGTGAGCAGCGCACGGTCTTCCGGGTACTCGTACTCGCCTTCGAGCGGCCGCGTAACGAAGTTAGTGCCTGTCTCGTCGAGCTCGACGCGCTCGAACTTCAGAAGATGCGAATAGCTCAAGCTGAGCGCGAGTCGGCCAGGGCCCGCATCGAATGCATAGTAGCCGCTCAGATCGATTCCGCTCGCGTTCTGCTCGCCGATGTTGATGAAGCCTGAGTTGATGGACTGCAGGATGCCCAGGGTCTGACCTGCGACAGGAGGGCTGCGGAAGCAAATTTCGCTCTGCTGGGTCCCGCAGAACTCGCGATAGATGAAGCCGAAAGGCGCTTCCTCGACTTTGTTCTCCTGCTTGATGTCCCAGAAGTCGATCGTGAACTCCGAGGCGTCCGTCGGTCGCCACGCCAAGCCGACGTTGATGTTCTCAGATTCCTCCGCATCGAGATTCGGATTGCCCGAGAAGATGATGTTGTAGTCGAGAGCGGTACAGGCACCCGGGACACCTGCTGCGCATCCATACGTGTCGATGAAGAACTGCGACTCTTGCGAAGGCCCGAGCCCGACTTGCGCGAGCGATGGCGCGCGGAAACCCGTGCCCCATGATGCGCGCAGCGCGAGTGTCTCGGTCGGTGACCAACGAACCGCAACCTTCGGGTTGGTGGTATCGCCGAAGTCGCTGTAGTCGTCGTAACGCACTGCGAGTGAGAGCTCCAACTGCTCGAGCACCGGCACCGCGAACTCGACGAATGCAGCCCATGCATCGCGCGCAGCGTTCGCGGAAACGGATTCCGTGCCGAAGATGAGACCGCGCTGGAACTGATCGTCTGGTATATCGGAAACGCTCTCCTCGCGATACTCAGCGCCCGCAGCCATGCGCACCGCGCCGCCAGGTATCGCGAACAGCTCACCGCCGACTTGCGCGTCGTACATCGTGAGGCGCGAGACACCACGACGCACCAAATTCGTCGTGATCGCATCGATCACGGATGCCGGGTTCTGCACGCCGCCGAAGGGGTTATAGCGGCCCGCATCCATCTCTTGCTGAAGGAAGTCGGTGCGTACCCAGCCCTGCGTCTTGTCTCCGGTTTGATCCGACTTGCTGCGCGCGCGCTGCGCAGCGATTTCCCAATCCCATCCGCCGATCTCTCCGCGCAGTCCCAGCACGCCGCGTAGATTGTTCGTTTCGATGTCCCATTGGCGAGGTCCTGCGTCGACAGTGCGATAGCGTCCAAGCTCGAGTGTCGTGGCACCCGTGAATGGACTATTCGGATGCGTGACCGGAATCGTGAGCTCCGCACCTTCATCGAGAGGCGTCGGTGCGCCCTGCGCTATCGAGGTGTTGTGCTGGGCAGCGACTTCGACGAACACTTCGCCGATTTCGCCGATGTCCTGATGCCCAAGTACCATGAGGCCCGTGCGCTCTGCCTCGGGAATCAAGACGTTCCACGGACCGAAATCGTAAACGCAACTCACGCCAACCAGGCTGCCGGGCGGACACTGCGGGTCAGGCACGACCGTACCGTCCACCACGAACCTGCCCGGATAACCGCGCGACGAACGAAAATCTTGTCCGCCTCGCGCGGTTTGATCCGCAGAGCCCATGCTCCCGCGCTCTGCATTGAACAAGCCCGAGTTCCGGAAGTAATCCGCGATCATCGTCACGTTGCCGTCGTCAGTATCGAGTCCCCACACCGCGGAGATCGTCGTCTCGTCATAGCCGTCGGCGGCGCCGTAGCTCACGGCTGTTTCGAAACCGTCGAAATCCCTGCGGAGGATGACGTTGACGACACCGGCGACAGCATCGGATCCGTACACAGCGGACGATCCGTCCTTCAGCACTTCGAGACGCTCGATCGCCGCGACAGGAATGGCGTTGATATCGACGAAGCTCGTCGTGACGCTCTCGGCGAACGGACTGATCGCGACGCGTCGGCCGTTCACGAGCACGAGCGTTGCATCCGCACCGAGCCCGCGCAAACTAATCGATGCGGCCCCATTCGCCGTCGAATCCTGATTGTTGCCGCGCGTCGAGAATGCACCCGCGCCGTTGGCGGGTATCTGTTCCATGAACTGCTGCAGGTTGTTGTAGCCCGAGCGCTCGATGCTTTCGCGAGTCACCGTGAGCACCGGCGATGGGCTTTCGAAATCGGAGCTGCGCGCGATGCGTGACCCCGTGACGATGATTTCATCGGACTCTTGTTCTGCAGCATGTATACATGTGGCCTGCAGAACACAGATCGAAGCGAGCAAAGCTCTGCGATTCCGTTGGGTACGAGCGATCGTGTTGTTCATAACCGACTCCCCATGAGAGGGCCGGGACCGTAACACAACCATGAATCACACCGGCAATACGTCGAAATACGAACGCCGTGGAGGAGTCAACGGAGGGAAGTGGTTAGCTGTTAGTGGTTAGCGGTTAGTGACTAGTGATTTAGTGAGTAGTGATTAGTCAGAACCGCTTTGCTACGGATTTTTACGCGCGCACGGTGTAAGAAGGGGTCAGAGCTTCAACCGAGATTCTCGAACCTTCCTTACTCTGACTAACCACTAATCACTAGCCACTAACCACTTCTCTCCGTCAGAAGAGCTCACCGCGCTTACCTTTCATCATTTGCTCACGAACCAAGGGCAGCGGCGGCCCACCAAACGAGAGCAGTTGATCGTGAAATGTTTTCCATGCCTTCTCGCCACCGCGCGCTGCGGTCCAATCGTCGCGCAGCTTCCGGATCATGAGTTTACCCATCGTGTAATTTAGATAGGCGGGATCGTACGTACCGCGCGCCGCCTGCTGACGCGCATTGCCTGCATCTTGATGTGCCTTCTCTTTGAACATGCGCTCGCATTCGGCGACGCTCATCCCTTTCGTATGCAGCCCAATCGCGCACATGTAACGGACATTGCGTAGCAACGCGTTCATGAGCTGTCCCACGTGAAGCTCAGGCGCATCGTTCGCGAGGCCCATTTCGATCATCAACTCCTCGGTGTAGTGAGCCCAGCCTTCAGCGAAGGCATAGCCGACGAACAACTGGCCGAACCTCCATGTCGCGCGATTGGCGTGTAGGAACTGCAGAAAATGCCCGGGCCAGATCTCGTGAATAGAGGTGAACATCAGGTCTGCGCGACCCGGGATGTATGCCTGCTGTTCCGCTTTCGACCACTTCGGGTCCGGCGGTGCGATGTAGTACACCGAGGGCATTCCCTTGTCGTATGGGCCGGGAATATTGATGTATGCGGAGTTCTGGCGTTGGTAGGCTGGCGCCTCGTCAACGAGCGCTTCTTCCGTGCCAGGGATCGAGACGACATTTCGATCGATCAAGAACTGCTTGAGGCTTGCAAGCTGATCGCGCGCGCCTTGAACGGGCCCACCTTTGGGTTTGTCCGCGTTCACCTTTGCAATGCAGGCGTCGATGGTCTGCTTGGGCACGAAGCGGGCGCAAGCCTCCGTCAATGCTGCGAGATTCCGCTCGAGATCTGCTTGTCCGATCGCTTCCAACCGATCGAGCGGTGTCGTAACGCGCTCGGTCATCTGCAGCATTTTCGAGAAGAGCTCGGCTCCGAGCGCATAGTCATCCGTCGCTGATGCGCGCAACGATTCCATCCACGCCTGCATCTCGAGCATCGCTTTCGCGGCCAGCTCGACGGCTTGCTTCAACTCTTGTTGCAGCTGCTCATCTTGAACATCGGCGAACGCTGCGATGGCATCGCCTCGATAGAATTCCGCGAAGCCGCCGAACCCGGCGATCGAGTATTCGATGAACGTTCGCGGCAGCGGTGTTTCCAGAGTTGCACGAATCTGCGTGAGCGCACCTGGAATGACTTTCAAGTATGCGATGAACGCTTTGAGTCGCTGTTCGGCGGGTGCGTAGGGAACGGCTATATACGTGCTCGGATCGAGCCCGTAATCGAAATAGTAGGTAGGGTTCGTGAATGGAAGACGTGCATCGCGGAGCCAGAACAGATCGCCGTCGATGACGCTGATGAGGTAGTCGCGCTGGAAGCGATGATCGGGCAAGAGCGCCGCGTCTTCGAACGTTTCCGCTCGCTGGCGTAATCCTTCGAGGCGACGGATTTCATTTCCGATTCCCTCCGCGCTCCAGTTCGGAAGCTTGCCATCGAACTCGTGGCGTCCGGCTTCGACGGCAAACGGTGGATGGGCCACGAAGTAGGCTTCGATGAAATCTTGGACGAATCTCGGCCATGCCGCGTTCGCCGCCGCTGCGGTGGCAGGCGGTGCGCTGGCACCGGCTGGCTGCTCCCGATCGCAGCCGACCGATAGAAGGGCGAATAGAGCGATGAACGCTGAACGCATCCAAGCGCACTGCAACGATCGTGTATCCACGATGAAAAACCTCGCGCGATGGAAGATCCGGCCGATGATAGAGGAAGAAGGCCTGCCGGTGTCGCCGGGTAGGCCTACGGCGAGGAGGCTTGCCGTTGTCAGCAGGGAGGCCTGACGGCGAGCCAGAGAGAATTTAAGAACCAGAAGGCCTGCGTTCCGCGGCGGCTGGGACCATCGTCGAATCAGAAAAGATGAAGACAGTGAGATGCTCTTGGTCAGAACTAGAAGGAGCCACGAGCCTCTTACTCTGACCCGCCGTTAGGCCCACCCGCCGCGGAACGCAGGCCTACTCGACGACAGTCCTACCCGCTGACAACGGCAAGCCTTGTACAGAGATTGACCGCGGCGGCTTGACCGAATGCAAATGATCTCTCTCACGCGGAACCACCACGCTTGCTGATGCGTCGTGCTATCGGAAGCAGCAAAGTTATCAGTGAACGAACCGATAGCACCCGTTCTTCGAATGAGGGCTTTCTCGTTCAAGATCTGAAAACCAAGCTCTTCCACCGTCTCGAGTCCACCCCAACTTTCGGGGGTTTTCGCTTCGTTAACAGGACACGAGACACGAAGCCCCGCCTTCTGCGACGGGGCTTCGCTTTTTTTGGGCTTAGGAAATACACCGATTTCCGAGTAGCCACAGAGAGCACAAAGAACACAAAGAAGATCGAAATAGCGAAGCGGGAGATACACGGTTACTCAGCTTTGTGCTCGATGCAGGTCGTAACGGACCTTCGGACTTCTCCTGCTTTGTGTTCTTTGTGTTCTTTGTGTTCTTTGTGGCTAATCCCCTTCTGTTCTTCTCACAGCAACGCGGTGTACGCCCGCGGATCCGTGATGGCGACGAAGAGGAGCCCCGCGAGTGCGCCGCCGAAGTGCGCATCGTGGTTGATTCGGCCGTGCGGATTCTTGGACGCGTACCAACTGTATGCGAGATAAGCGATGCCGAAGAGCGGCGCCGGAATGGGCACGGGGATCGGGAGGATGAACAGCGACTGGTAAGGGTTGTAGACAATCGCCGCGAACAAGACGGCCGAGATCGCCCCTGATGCACCGAGCGAGGCGTACTCGGGATTGTTCTTGTGCTTGTAGTAGGTCCCCGCGTGACTCGCGAGGAGGCCGATGAGATACAACAACGCAAACTTCACGCCACCGATCCTGCGCTCGAGCGGAAAGGCGAAGAAGTAGAAAGTCACCATGTTGAAGATCAGATGCATGAGATCGGCGTGCACGAAGCCGCTCGTTACGATCGTTTCCACCTGCTTCTTGCGCGCCACCCAATAGGGACGAAACAAGTTGCGCTCGATGATCTTCGGCGCGGTGTACAGACCCATCAGGCTCAGTGCGATCGTGCCGGCGAAGATGACGAGTGCCACAGAAATCTGGATATTCACAAGCGTGCTCTAAGTTTGTTTATGGAAGTGTGCAGCGGTCATGCTCGAGTGCTTCAGCGAGTGTCGAGCGCATAGAGCCAGCCGTTGAGGTCTGCGGCGTACGCGATATCACCCACAATGATCGGCGAGGCTGCAAAGCCCCAGTCAACCTTTTTCTCGACGACTTCCGCTGACGGCGGCTCGAGATGAATCCAAACGATCTTCCCGGTGACGCGCTCGATGCCCACGAGCGCACCTTCCCGCGAGCTTGGATGCGGGCCTTGGCCGACAGTCCCTGAGACGACGATTTTCTCGCTCACTGCAGGGCGCGCCCATGCATAACCAGGAACACTCGCTTTCCAGCGGCGCGCACCTGTGTTCGCGTCGATCGCAAATACGCCCGTTGCATCAGAGGAGCCCGTGTAGATGACCCCATCGCGTACGACTGGCGGCGATTCGATCCATGAGAACCAGTAGTAGTGCTTCCACCGTTCCGTGCCCGTTCGTGCATCGAGTGCAATCAAGTCGTAGCTGCGGCCGCCGGCGAGCACTCGATCGCCATCGACGACGAGATCGCCTGTGATCGGCTGCTGGGACTCGTACCGCCAACGTGGGTCTCCATCCGTCGCATTCACGGCTTGAATGCTGCCGTCGAACGATCCGAACACGAGGAGATCGCCATACAGAGCCGGCGTCGCGGTGATCAGATCTTTGCTCGCGACGCGCCACTGTTCTCGTCCTGTTGCGCGATCGAGCGCGTAAACGTGCGTGTCGCGACTGCCGACGTACACCCGCTCGGCATCTGCCACGATGCTGGATCCATACCGGTCCCAGCGCGACTTCGGCTGATTCACCGGGATACGCTCCGGACTTCCAGCATCGATCCTGGCGCGCCATCGTTCCTTGCCGGTGCGCTTGTCGAGTTTGTACAAGTACCCCGAATCTGATGCGACGAAGAGAGCATCGTCGATGACTGCAGGTCGCGCTTTGATGGGCCCTGCGGTGTCGAACGTCCAGCGCGTCTGGCCCTTCACATCGATGGCATGCAACACGCCGGCGTCCGTGCCCACAAAGATTGCATCAGTCTCAGTGTCATGCTCGAGCCCTGCCCATACCGGAGCACCGACGTTCGTTCGCCACTTCACTTTCGGCTGCGGCGCGCTCCAAACAGGGGCGGCCGGCTTTTCGAGCGGCTCGCTACGCGTGAAAACAGCGGAGATTCGATAGACAGGCACCACTTCCGCGGGCAAGACTCCGGTCAATGTGCGTTTGCTCTCCTCGTACGTCAGCGGAAATGACAAGGCTTGCGGCTCGACTACCTCTCCTTTGATGACCACCTCGCCGATTGGAATGTCGTAAGCACCGATGTCGGCCAGCGTGAGTCGCGCAGATTGCTTCTCGCCCTCGTCCACAAAGTGCAGCAAGACCCGCGAGGACTCGCCCGCAAAACTCGGCTCGGCGGACCACCACCCAACCAAGTCCGAGAACTTGACACCTTGGGCGGAGGCAGTTCCCGTAAACAACGCTGCGATCAAGAAAATACTTGCGCGATAGGCAACCCGAGTCACGAAGCTCCCCGCTGTGTTTGTTCTGGTCCGTGCAGGATGCACGTGGCGAAGGCGCAACCGCAACCCTGCGGTACATCAAAGACGCGCCAGCGCTGCTCAGCCAGCAGGACTATTTAATCCTCCGCCGAAAACAGCAGACCTATCTAGCCTCATCGGGCTGATTGTCCGCGACGCTTAAGTGGTTGTGAATTTGATTGACGCCCGCGACATCGGCGATGAGATCTTCAATGGCGTACTTCTGACCTCGCGCGGTCACGGTGCCGCGTAAGGTCACTTCGCTGTTGCCCACCTCGACACTCACATCGCTCGCGTCGATGTACGGGTCATCGGTGAGCTGTTCGCAGATGATCTCCTTCAGCAGCTCGTCCGAGCGCGTGTAGCCTTTTGGGGCGCGACCCTTATGCGAAAGTTGCGTCAGTCTCGACAGGTCCTCATACGCACCGCCGGGATAGAACTGCGCACCTGCGGCGCGCCATTCCATACGCCGCTCCTGCTCGTTCATCGGCCTATCGCGGAAACGTGAGCTCGGCTGCAGCATCTGATCGCGTCGCCACATTCCGGATGAATAACCCTCTGCGCGTCTGTCGGTGGCCATATGCGTTCCTCGCACCAGTGACTTGCTCGACGATGTTGAACGTCCGGTTGCGGCATGGGGGTCCGCAGTCGACCGCGTACTCGATTCGTGCGCTGCGCGAACCGGCTTCCGCCTACGTCTTGGAACTGAACGCGTATGTACGGAACGCGGCCGCGCTTGGAGCGTTCGGGATTGAAGATCGGGTGCTCACATGGGGAGTCGAATCGTGCAAACGAATACTGCGGATGCGCTGCCGAGAACGACGCTGTGGCTCATCGAGCATGAGCGTGACGATCCAATGGTGCTCACGCAACGTGAGTACGCACGCGAGGATGCGAACTCGACCCTCGTGCGCATTCTGAAGGCGCACGTGTCTGGAGGGCTGCACGTCGATCCGCCTTTTGCGACGTTAGAGGTCGGCCGTCGCTACGACGTACACGATGCAAATGGATGGGTCGCGACTTACTGGCTCTCGCAGGAGAAGCTCGCGGACGATGACGGTATGCTGACTGCAATCGTGAGCCCAGGCGCCAAGCAGCGCGCTCATCACACTGAGCCCTCGAAGCAACATTGATTAGCTCCTGCCGATGGGAGGGCTTCGACACTGACCCGCCATCAGGCTACTCGCCGAGAAACGCAAACCTATCGACGGCTGTCCGCCTCACCGACAGCGGCTTCTCTGGCCATCGCAACGGGAACATTCGCCAGCGAGCCCGGTTAAGGCTCGTAGGTACAATACTGAGCTTACGTTTTGGAGGACTATTCGATGTATCGAACGCTCGCTATTTGTTGCATGGGTCTCGCGCTCGCAGCGTGTGGCCAACCCGATAATGAACCCGAAGGCACCGCGGATACGCGTGCGCGACCCGACAATCCGATGCCCGAGCCCGCCGATGACATGGCTGCACCTGGACAGGCACCCGAGAGCGCTGCGGCGCAAGTCGCACCGACGCAAGGAAACACGGCTTCGGGCTCCATCGCAGTCACGGCTGAAGAGAACGGAGTGCGCCTGGCCGGCGCGATCCAGGGACTGAAACCGAACGGCGAGTTCGGCTTCCACGTCCATGAAAAGGGCGACTGCAGCGCGCCGGATGCGAGCAGCGCGGGCGCGCACTTCAATCCGACGAATTCAGCTCATGGCAATCCCGAAGGCGATACCCACCACGCCGGCGATATGCTCAACATCAAGTCGGATGCACAGGGCGTTGCCCAAGTGGATACTGTCGTGACCGGCTTGACCCTGCACAGCGGCGCACCGACCGACGCCCTCGGCAAAGCCGTCGTCGTTCATGAGAGCCCCGACGACTACAAGACGCAACCATCAGGCAACTCCGGCGCACGCATCGCGTGCGGGGTGATCACGGTTCAAGCGCCGACAGCCGGTGGGGCGCCGACGGGTTAGCTTTTTGTTGCGGAGGCCTGCGTCCCTCGGCAGGGGAGCCGATAGGCAAGGAAGCCGTGCTTGCGACGGCAAGGAAGCCTATCGGCAAGGTCAGAAGTGCTCGTGCCAAGGCCTTGCTGGCCCGAGCCCTTGCCATGCCTTGCCTATGCCTCTTCCCTGCCAACAGGCTCCCTTGCCGTCGGTAGTGCGGCTTCCCTGCCGACAGGCTTCCTTGCCGTCGATAGCACGGCTTCCCTGCCGACAGGCTTCCTTGCCGTCGATAGCACGGCTTCCTTCTCGGCTATCCGTCGCGCGTCTCGCTCAGCGCTTCCTTCACGCGATCCCCATGACGAGCGCGCCGACGAACAACTTCAAATGCCGCCACCCACAGCGCCATCCACGCACCTGCGACTGCGAAGCCTGCGAGCACGTCGCTCAGGTAATGCACTTGCAGGATCACGCGGCTGAAGCCGACGAACGTGATGAGCGTGATCGTGACGAGCGCAATCGGGATATGCCAGGCGCGTGGAGTGTGCCGGATCAGGAAGTAGCCAAGCATCCCGTACACGAGCATTGCACCTGATGCATGACCGCTCGGGAAACTCCAGCCGGTGCTGTCGGTGAGCGCGTGATCATGAATGGGTCGTGTGCGCTCGAAGTGGTGCTTCAACAAGCGCACGAGGACACCTCCTAGTCCGGTTGTCAGCCCCCACACAACCGCGTGCAGCCACCAGCGACGCGCGAGCATATACAAACCTACGATGATGCCGATTCCGATCGTGACTTCACGATCGCCCAGATGAGTGACGAGAGCGAACAGCTCGAGCGTGGCTTCACCGACATTGGCTCCGAGCGACTGCGTCAGCGCTGCATCGAACAGCGCGAAATCCTCTTGCTCGTCGATCGCGTCAGCCAATTCGACGAATGCGCCAAACGCGAGCAGTGCCACGAGGAAACTGAGGAGGGCGTGAATGCCCAAGAAGCGCCACGCAGTGAGACTCCGTGTGAAATGTCCACGCAGATGTGGCTTGCTTCGTATCCATTCACCGAACGCAGAGCTCGCAAGCATTTCCCAAAGCCGTGCCATCAATGACCAGAACGGCTCCCAAAAACGATCGATGAGGCGCCAGAGTACGGCTGTCACGAGCATCATGAAGACGCTCACCGCAAGCAGCGTCGCCAATGCATGCTGACCGAAAAATTGCGCAAGTGAATTCATGGATCCCGCATCGGTATTTTATGTCTGAGGTCGGGCCTGTATCCTGACGACCGTCTGCCATCAGGAGCTTGCATGATTCGTTACCTAGTGCTCGTGTCGACGTTGCTCGCCGCGGCGATCGGTCACGCTGACGTTCTCATTCAAGGCGTGACGATCGTTTCGCCGGAGCGGAGCAAGCCCGTCCCGGCTCAACACGTGCTCGTCCGCGGCGATCGGATCGCACAGATCAGCTCCAAACCCATCGCTGCCGCCAACGTCGAACGCGTCAACGGGGCGAATCGTTTCCTCACCCCCGGCATCATGGATAGTCATGTGCATCTCCGCGACGCGCCGGGACTGCCTCTTGGAAGCCAAGAGCCGGCACACCGAGAGCTGCGCGAGGTCTTTCTCGGGCAACAGCCTCGCAGCTATTTGTACTTCGGTGTGACGCAAGTGTTGGATACCGTGAGCTCCGCAGAGGCTATTTCTGCGTTCAATGCGCAGGCGCAGCGACCGGATACGCTGTGGTGCGAAGCCGCGCCCGCGCTCGATGGATATCCCACCGTCTTCGTTCCCGCACCTGCTCGCTACGAGCTGCTGCCGAGCTACATCTTCGAGCCAGCGAACGCGGCCGAGCACCCGCTTCCACCCGGTGCGAAAGCTGAAGACCATACTCCTGAAGCCGTGATCGCACGCATTGCGGCCACGGATGCGACGTGCCTCAAGATATTCATCGAAACCGGCTTCGGCGGCGCGAACGATTGGCCCGTCTTCAGCGACGAGACGCTCTCACGCATCAGAGCGCTGACTCGCCAACATGGACTGCTGCTGGTGGCACACGCGAACTCGCTTCGCGCGCAACGCAGAGCGGTCGCGGCGCAGGTCGATGTCATCGCGCACGGGCTGTGGAACTGGGACGAGGTTTCGAACAAGGAAGACATGCCTGCAGCCATCGCGGATCACTTGCGGCAACTCCATCAGCACAAGATCGGTATTCAGCCGACGATGCGCGTGCTGCCCGGTCTCGCCGATCTATTTCGCCACGACACGCTGCGCGATCCTTTCTATAAGAAAGTCGTACCTGCAGAGCTGCTTGCCTGGTATTCCACCGAGGCCGGGCAGTGGTTCAAGGAAGATCTGCGTAAGGGCTTCGGCGGCGCCGACGACGTGAAGATCGCACACATGCATCTGCAGGGTGCTGCAGGCGGCATGCGAGTCGCGAAGTTCCTCCACGATCTCGGTCATCCCTTGCTGCTCGGTAGCGATACGCCATCCGGCCCAACCTACGGCAATCAGCCGGGCTACGACACCTACCGAGAGATGCGCTTCATGGCGCAATCCGGGATTCCGCTCGCGGCGATTCTGCAAGCGGCCACGATCAACAACGCACGTCAATTCGCGATCGACAAAGACTACGGCACGGTAGAAGTCGACAAAGTGGCGAATCTGCTGCTGCTCGAGGCGAACCCGCTGGAAACCGTGCGTGCGTGGAGCGAGATCGACAAGATCGTGCTGCGCGGGAAGCTCATCGAGCGGGAAGGGCTCGCCGCGGATGCACAGTGAGGGTGCGGCCTGCCGTTGTCGGCGGGAAGGACTCGCGTCGAGTCAGCCTGCCCTCGGCGGGATGCACTGTCGTCTGGTCAGAGAGGGCGGACGGCGATAGACCCTTCTAATAATGCGGCGGCTTTTCGTCCTCTGGTGTATACGAAGTCGGGCGATCCTTGAAGGCTTCGAACTGCTCCTTCAATAGCGTCAGTCGCTCTTGAAGTGCGGCGATCTCGCGTTGCTGACGATAGACAACATCGCTGAGCTCGCTATTCGCGCGCTCGAGATAAGCAATCTTGAGCTCCAGCCGCTCGATGATTTCGGTATCCATGTCACTGATGATGGCACAGGCGAGTAAGTGTCAGTCGCTTCCTTTCTGACCCGACGATAATCCCACCCGCCGAGGGACGCAGGCCATTTCTTCTTTCTGGCCCGACGTTAGTCCCTCCCCGCCGACAAACGGCAGGCCTCCTCGCCGCTAGGCCGCCTCGCCGAGAACGCAGGCCCTTCTTTGTCTTCCCCGTCACTCGTCACCGCTGTTCTCAACCTCGAGCTCCTCACTCGCGATCTCCGGCTGCTGTTCCTCAGACGCTCCAGTATCGATGCCTTCACTCTCCACGCGCACTCGACCGCGTACGTTTTCATGGTGGACGCCACCACTTCCAGCTACGCCAACCGTGAGGTCGCCTTGCACATTGGTTGCGGTGATATCCCCTGACCCATCGTCGTCGATGGTGACATCGTGCTGCACGCCGCTGATCCGAATCTCACCGGAGCCGTCTTCTTCGATGCGAACGCTTCCGCGCACGAGATCGATCTGGATGTCACCGGATCCATCGCTGCCGATCGTAACATTGCCTTGCACATCGAAGATCTCCATGGATCCCGAGCCATCATCCGTCACGATCACATCGCCCACGACCTTCGTGATGGTGAAGTCGCCGGACCCATCGTTGATTCGCACCGGTCCATTGATGTTGCGAATCGTCACATTGCCCGAGCCGTCACTCACGCGCAGTGCTCCGCGTATGTTCTCGATCTCGAGATCGCCCGACTCATCGCTCACCTGAGCCGAAGCGAGATTGGCGATGCGTGCGTTGCCGCTGCTATCTTCGATATCGACCGCGAGATTGGCTGGCACTCTGACTTCCAGATCGAGCCGCGGCGTCCCTCCAAACCAATCCCGAGGATTCACGCCCATCTGCGGCGGGTTCGCCTCGAGAACCAATGTATCGCCATCGCGTTCGAGTCGGATCTGGATGCGCTCGAGCTGCGCTTCGCTGCGAGCGCACGCCGTTCCCGTCGCCTGAACGCTGCGCAGTCCGCTCTCCCCTTGTACAGTGAGGTCTCCCGCACCCGCGCGGACCTCGAGCCGGACGATGCCGTCTGTTGAGAACTCGGCCGATCGAGCGGCGGAAGCTGCGCATTCCTCATCCGCGACCCCGACCGCAGCCCACAGAAATGCCGAGCCGGCAATGACTATCTTATGCATTGTGTTTTCCTCTCATCGATATGCTCGATGTGCGCATTGGACGCGCCGGAAGCTCATCGGGTTGCAGCGAGGCGGGAACCAAGGACCGTGAGGCTTGCTTAAACGACCATAGCATAGAGCGTCTTTCCACCAAGTGCGGGTTATCGAGATGCGAATAGGTGAGATAGAGTCCCAGGTGCCGGCACGAGCTTTGTGCTCGCGAACTCGACTTCGGGACGCCGCCCCCGGACCGCAACCATCGTTAGTCTTCAAACGGCACAGCACACGATGAGAACTGCGAAGACGCTAGCCACGAGCATCGCGCTCTTCTTGCTGTTGTCGCTGATCGCCTTCGTCAGTTGGGCCTTTTTCTGGCCGGAGAGTATCTGCAGCGAGCCGTCATGTTCGCGCAAGCGTTTCGATTTGTTCGTCGAGCTCGATGCGTTCAAAGGAATCGAGCCGATCCCACTCGAGGTAGAAACGCAGGAGGGAACCGCTTCCGCAGAGCGCATTCTGCGCTCCGGCGGGTTCGACGTGGCGATTCGAGCCGACGACGATACGCTGCCCTACTCTCCAGAAAGCGGCCCGCTGGATCGCGCGGATCTGTATCAGTATGCGCTCGCTTGGCGCAGCCTCGCGCCGCCCTCGCGAGTCGACGCGCAGATGTACGCGCTCGTCGCGCCGTCGATCGTATCCGATCGCGGAGAGCGATTGTTCGGCCTCATGTTCGATAGCGCTGGACGCGAAGGCATCGCGATCGCGCCACCACAGACACAGCGCACATTCCAACAGCACGAGGCGGATTCGATTCCGCTCATGCAATTACGCACCTTCGTGCACGAGATGTTGCACTCGCTGAACCGCCGCCACCTCGATGCGGTGCAGATGCCTGATGGTCGCATCACGCTGGAAGCTCCGACTCGATGCTTGATGGAGCGCGATGGAAACGCTTGGCGACTTACGGAAAGACCCTTGATGGGTCTCAGCCCATCCACGATCGAGTTCTTCCAGACCGCACCCGCCAGAGATATCTTGCCGGGAACGTCCAACACGCCGTTCCAAGGCATGCGGGGCTCCGCGAACGAATGTGCCGACGCACGCGCCAATCGATACGAGCGCACGCTCGCCTCGCGCTGGGAGTTCGCAAAGCGCCGTTTGTTCGAGATCCTCGGTATCGCAAGCGCCGATGCACAAGACACGATCGAGGATGTGCCAGAGGATGTGCGAGAGCCGCGGCAGCTTGAGCTGCGTATTCAGGCGCAGGAGGCTCCCTATCCACTCGGCTACCCAATTGCCATTCGCATCATGGCGCGCAACGACTCGGAGCACGCTATCGCCATCAAGGATCGAGTGGCACCGGCGTATGGGCTCGTACAAGTTCAGTATCGCTTGCAGGGCGACACCGAATGGCGTGCTTTCCAACCTCTCGCAATGTTCGAGCCTGCGAGCGACGAAGAAGCAATGCTGGAGCCCGGCGAGTCGTCCGAGCAGACTGCCGCGATTTATTTCGGCGATGACGGCTGGACATTTCCGGAGGTGGGGACGTACGAACTTCGTGCCACCTTGACCACGAGCGAGGACGTCAGCGACGTCGTGAGCGACATCGTAGCGCTTCGCATCGAGGCGCCGCAGACTCAGGCAGACCGTGAAATCTTGCAGCCCCTACTCGACTCGGCGGGTATGCTCGATGTGCAAGTCGGACGCTGGCTCGTCTTCGGGGGCCGCATCGGCGATGCGCAAACACAATCCGCCGTCGTGCGCGCAGTCGAAGATCATCCGCAAACCGCACTTGGATCCGCTTTGCGGTTGACGCTCGCATCGCAGCGTTTGCGCCCGCCGATCGATCCGCTCACGGGCGAGCGGCCCGAACCCGACGTTCGCGAAGCGAACGAGCTTCTGCAGGACACCTGTACCGACAGCGGTGTAGCAGCGCTCAAACACGAGCTGCTCACACGTTTCAGCGAGGAAGTACCGGCAGCGATACCCTCGCGCATGCAATCCAGCGCCGAGGCGTGGGATGGCATCACAACTCGGCGTGAGGTCCTCCCCACCTACTCCGATCCGTCGTTGCAAGCGGCCGAAGTGTCGCTGCATTTCTGCGAAAAGGATGTCCTGCTTCGAGGAGAAGCCCGCCGGGAGGCATACGCGCTCGCGCGCGCGCTCGAGCGCGACAAAGTGAAACGTATCATCGTCGTCGGTCATAGCGACCAGCCGGGGAGCTGTCGCTTGAACGATGAGATCGGCATGCAGCGTGCGAACGCGGTGAAGCAGTTGCTGCTCGAAGCTGGCGTCAGCAGCAAGGTCGTGACGAGCGTTTCGCTCGGCGAACGCCGCCCACTTGATTTCGGCACGACGGACGAAGCGCGCGCGCTCAATCGCAGAGTGGAGCTGCTTATCGAACGCGAGCTCCAATCGGAGAGCTCGGAGGAGGAAGTGCCCGAGGCGGAGGCGCTACAGGAAGCAGCACCTGAGGAGACTGCGGCCATCCGACGAGCGATCCCCAAGTGCACGGCGAGCATGCCGGCTACTGCACCGACAGAGTGATGAGAACCCGCAGATCGCGCTCGGGTGCATGATGAGGAAGGCAGACTATTTCTCGCGCGATCGCGGCGAAAGACCCGCAAGGAAATAGAAATTGCTGCTCAGCCTGCCGGTACGCAGGCTTCCTCGCCGCGGTCGCCGCGAGATTTCAATGTCTCGATCGAGGCGAAGTCAGTTGACGACTTCGTCGCCAGCGGCATCTCCATACACTTCCTTACGCTGCAGCTCGTTCAGCAATTGCGCGGAGTCGACCGGCTTCGTGAGGTGAACATCGAAGCCCGCTTCGCGCGAGCGGCGACGATCTTCTTCCTGACCCCAGCCGGTCACCGCAATCAGCACCGTGTCCTTTCCCCACGGTTGTTGGCGGACCCAGCGCGCGGCTTCGAAGCCCGACATCCTCGGCATGCCGAGATCCATGATGATCGCCTCGGGCCGAACGATCTCCGCCATCTCGATCGCGGCGAGGCCGTCGTTGGCAATGTGAGTCACATAACCCGAGAGTTGCGCAAGGATCGCAAGGCTGTTTGCCGCATCGAGATTGTCATCGACGATGAGGAGCTGATGACGACGCTGGAAGATCGGCGCGACGTTGTCTGCGAGCGCTCGAGACTCGAGTACGCTCTCCTCCACCGCAGCAGGAATCCTGACGGTGAAGGTGCTTCCCGTGCCTGGTCCGTCACTTGCGGCTTCGATCATACCCTCGTGCAGCTCGACCAAGCGTTTCGCAAGCGACAGACCGACGCCGAGACCGCCAGATGCACGGGTTTGCGAACGATCGCCCTGGACGAACAGATCGAAGAGCTTAGACATGAAGTCGGGTGCGATGCCAATGCCGGTATCCTTGACCTGAATCGCGAACGAGTTCCCCTCTCGCCTCACCTGCACGTCGATGCGGCCGCCAGGCTCGGTGAACTTCGCTGCGTTGTTCAACAAATTGCCTACGACCTGCAGGAGCCGCGTCCCGTCCCCCATCACGTGTGCGGGTTCAGGCGGAACGCGGACCGTCAACTTGTGATTGACCGCTTCGAACAGCGGACGCACGGCGTCCACGGCTGAGCTCACGGTCTCGCGCAGATCCAATCGCTCGACACGCAGCTCCAACGTGTTACGCGTAACGCGACTCACGTCCAGCAAATCATCGACGAGCCGCGCCATGTGCGCGACTTGGCGCTCGATGACATCGTGTGCGGCAGCCGATATCTCGGCCGGCACACCAGGCTTCAGCAGGCCGGCCGCGTAGCGGATGGGCGCGAGTGGATTGCGCAGCTCATGCGCGAGCAACGCCAGGAACTCGTCCTTGCGATGATCGGCCTCGCGCAACTGCTCCTCGAGCGCGCGTCGCTCCGTCACGTCGGAAATCGCGGCGACGAAGCCGCGCACCTTGCCGCTCGACTGCTCGATGTCCGGCACGTATCGGCAATGCATGTAGCGAACGCCGAGATGCTCGTACGGGACGGCGATCTCGAACGTCACGGCCTCGCCCGTGAGCACCTTCTCGACGTAGGGCTCGATCGCAGCGTAGGCACTCGCACCTATCACTTCCGCGACGCTCTTCCCGATGAGATCTTCTGGCGCGCAGTTGAACCGCCTCGTGTACGCCTTGTTGACGAAGACGTAGCGCGCTTCGCAATCGCAATGAGCGAGGAATACGTCTGCGTGATCCGTCACGAGGCGCAGCTCCTCATTGGCGCGCTTTTGCGCATCGATGTCAGTCGACGTTCCGCACCAACGCTCGAGAGCTCCTGTGGGGCCGTGCACCGGGACCGCACGCGTCAGGAACCAACGATAGATCCCATCGCGGCCGCGCAACCTGAATTCCGACACGAAGGGCTGGTGGAGCTCCAGCGCCTTTTGCCAGATCTGCATCATCCGCTCGAAATCTTCCTGCGGAACATGGCGGCGATAGTCATCGACACCGGCGGTCGTAAGTCCCGTGTACTCGCGCCAGCGCTGATTCACGTAGACGACTTCACCTCGCGGACCGGCGACGTACACGATCTGAGGCATCGATTCTGCCAGCCGCTTGAAGCGCTCTTCGCTTTCCCTGAGCGCCGCACGAATTTCCACATCCTGCGTGATGTCGAACGTGACTCCCGAGATCTCGACCGCATGTCCCTCGTCGTAGCGGATCGCGCCTTTCTCCAGTACCCAGGCGGTCTGCTCGCGTGCATCCAACAATCGGTATTGCAGCTGATAGTCCCGGTGCCCCGCCTCCTGCTCGCGAACATGGTATTGCTGAACTCGCTCGCGATCCTCAGGGTGAATCGCCTGCAAGTAGTTCTCGTAGGTAGAAGTCTGCGCGGGTTCGCCGGCGGCATAGCGGCGTCGGGCGCCGGTGCGCAGATCGAGCTGGAAGCCCGTCATTTTCGCCGCAGCGAGCGCGATGCCGAGCTCTCTTTCCGCGCGCTCGCGCGCCTCGAACGAGCGCTGACGCCCCAAATCCACGCGGCGCAATCGTGAGGCCGTCATGAGCAACGCTGCGAAGACAACGATGATGCTGCCGAACACGAGCAGTGGTATCTGATAGCGCTGATCGTAGAAACCGGCGTGCAGACCGCTCTGTACGAGCGCAGCCAGACCAAGCGGCAGGGTGATCACTCCAATCGCGAGCGAACGCATCTCACGCGATGCCGGCGCACTTCCAGACAGCAATCGCATCCACCCGAGATCGGGCCGTGCGCAAAGTAGGCTGAAGGTCAGCAGCGTGAGGCCCGCTGCGCTTGGAAGAGCGACTTCGGCGTACGGGCCGCTCTGTCGAAGAGCTTCGATATCGAAGAGGAAAGGCAGTATCGCACTCGTGACGATGAGCAAGGCGATCGTGGTGACGGTGACGAACGCGGATTGAAGACTGGGCGCGCGCGCGCCAGTCAGCAGCAAGCCTGTCGAGACCAACACGAATCCGATTGCGGCGATATCGGAGATCCGACCATGAGCAAGCTCGTTCTCAGATGGGCTCAACCAACTCGCGACGAGGCTGTCGATACCGAGATTGAGTCCGAGGAGCGATTGGGCCGCGAGGACCAGCGTCACCAAGGCCAGCCCGCCGCCCAGGACCGACCCCATCCCAGAACGCGAGACGATCGCCAGCAGGGAAGCTGCAGAGAGAATCAACAGGAGCGCGGTGAGAGGCGCCAAGGGCGCAAATGCAGGCAACCAGGCGTTCAACACAGGCGTCCCGAACGCCCAGCCGCATAGCCCAGCCACCCCGATGACGAGCGCGCCTAGCGCGCCGGCACGCGAGGACGCCCCGGTAGTCGGCCATGCTTCCACCGGCGAGCTGCTCGGCAGCTCAAATGTTCGATCTCCGCTCATCTACCCCCAGTATCTGGTAGACATCGTGAGCGGCTCAGCCGTGTACCGCCTCTTTCCTGTCTACCCGGTCGGTTCCAACGAACCTGTTAGGGCAAAGTTCCCGGAAAGACCTGCCTGCATAGCGGAACCAGCGCTCGAGTGATGCCCTTCGCTGGAACCACCTGTTCGGGGCATGATTGTGTCTCGGGATTCCTATAGGAGAGATGTCATGACCCGTTTGGTACGTCCGTTGATTGCTGGCGCCTTGTTCCTCCTCGCGTTGCAAAGTGTGCATGCGGCGGAGGGCGACAAGACCTCGGCGCCGAAGTTCGAATCCCTGGACAAGGACTCCAACGGTAAGGTGAGCCTGACCGAGGCGAGCGAGCACGATGCGCTCTTTGTCGCGTTCAAGAATCTGGACAAGAACAAAGATGGAGAGCTTACGAAGGACGAATTCGCCAGCTACAGCGCGGCACGGTAGGTCTCGGCCCGATTGACGTAGCGGGGGCGGCTACTCGCCCCCGCCTGCCATCCCATAGAAGCGTCGCTTGTGTTCGAGTGCCGTGGACACGACCTGCGGCATGAGGTGGACATCGTCGAGCTCGGCGTTGTTCGCATCCACTAGCTTCATTCCATGCTCGCGAACGACCGCGATCAAGTTCGGCTGCACGATGGCGAAATCCGCGTACTCGCTCATCAACAGCACATCACGCCCGCCCTCCTCGAATAAGGAGCGACCTACACTGTAGTCCGCGATAGGCGAATCGCATCCGAAGTACGACTGCAACAGGGTCGGCACGACATCGAAATGACTCGTGCGATGCGTGTATTTCCGCGGCTCGAGGTCGGGTGCGTAGAGCATGAACGGCACACCGGTTTGATAGCGCGTGAAGTTGCTGCCGTGGCCCCAGTAGTCTTGTTTAGTGTCGTTGAATTCCTGCCCGTGATCGCCCGTGATGAGGATGATCGAGTTCTCGAGCAAACCGTGCGCCTCAATTGAAGCGAGCGCTTCGCCGATCAAACTATCGACGTAGTGAACGGAATTTAGATATCGATTGAAGAAGGGCCGCGCATCCTTCAGTCCGTGCAGATCCAGATAGTTCACGCGCTCGCCATTCGGCAGAAAGGGCACCGGATAGTCCGGCGGCATGTCGAAGCTGTGCGGCGAATCGTAGAAAAGGAATGCGAAGAACGGCTTATCGTTCTCCCGGCTGTCCAGAAAATTCTTGAAGTCCGTGGTGAGATCGCGATCCCACTGGTACGGCCGCTGACCTTCCGAACGCATGCGTACGTCGGGAATGCCGGCGAAGATCGTGCGGTCGAACTCCGGACTGTAGAGTGGCGCGCTGCGCAGCACCGCAAGCTCGTAATCGGCTGCGAGGAGCTGCTCCACGAACACCGGACGTCGCTGTTCGGCGAGCACCCGATGCCAGTAGGTACCCGGAATGCCGTAGAACAACGAAAACACGCCGATGCGCGTGGCGTTGCCGCCGCTGAAGTGATTCTCGAACCGCACGGTCTTGTCGGCAAAGGCATGCAAGTTGGGCGTAACCTTTGGATTGACCGCATCGAAGCGCCACGAATCGACGACGATATAAATGATGTTGGGCTTACTTGCCGGGGCTTCGCAGACGAGCGGCCGTAATGGGTAAGACAGGCCGTCGTTCGCATCGATCGAGGCGCTCATCGAGGCTCCGGTGCGCACCTCGATACCCCAACGCCGCAGCATGCGCTTCGCCGTCGCCGCGTAGCGAAATGGCAGGATCTCGGTCTGCTCGACGATCGATCGCTTCGCTACCGCATCGGCCCACACGTGCACACCATGGAAGGCAAGCGTACAGAGAACCACCAACGTGACGACCGGACCTCTCATCGAGACGCGCGGGGGTCCTTTGCGTACGTAGTACCAAGCGGCGGCTGCGACGGCGGTTACTGCCGCGAGCACACCCAAGAAGATCATCGCGGCTTCGATATACATGTCAGCCGGAAACACGAAGGTCTCCGCAGCCGCGCCGCCGAACAACAAGTTCATCACGCCTGCGTTGATGTGAAATCGATACAGATGATAGACCTGCGTGTCGACCAGCAGCGCGCACAGGATGAGCGTTACGTACAGCACCGCGATCGGAAAGAGCACCTTCGGGCTCGGTAGCGCGAGCAGCAGCAGAAGGATCGGCAGCAGCAGCAACAGCGACAGCAGCGTGAAGTGCGATGCGAGCATCGCGCCGCGGAACAACAGCAGCGGGCCCGAGCTGTCGAGATCGGCTACGGCGAAATAGCGGATGGAGACGAGGCAGGCGAGCAGGACGGTGCCGAGTACGAGCCAGCCCCACCACCGGACGAGCTGCTGACGCGCGGTGATCATGGAAGAAACTTGGGTCATCGGAAGACCTTAATGTAGCATGTCGCGGCTTTTTGCCCTGAGAGAGTTAAACAACATGCAATCGCACCGCCTGGGCTCCCTCGCTTTCAGCTCCTTACTTTGTTTGGCAACGCTTGGCTGCAGTAAGCCCGCCTCGAACGAGCCGGCTGCGCCTTCCGATGCTTCAACGCCAACCGCAGAGGCGAACACGAACATGTCGCGCGAACCTTTCGGCACGCTGCCGGACGGCACGGCCGTCGAGCTATTCACCTTGAGAAATCCTTCCGGCATGGAAATCAAAGTCACGAACTACGGCGGGATTATCACCGAGCTCAAGGTTCCCGATCGGGATGGCAAGATCGAGGACATCACGCTCGGCTACAGCAACATCGATGGTTATTTGAAGAGCAGCCCGTATTTCGGCGCGCTCATCGGACGCTACGGCAACCGCATCGCCAATGCACAGTTCAAGCTGGATGGCGCGACCTTCAAGCTGCCCGCGAACGACGGGCCGAACACATTGCACGGTGGCACGAAGGGTTTCGACAAAGTCGTGTGGCAAGCCGAGCCGTTCGAGCGTGAAGGCGAGCGCGGAATCGTGTTCACCTACACGAGCCCTGACGGCGATCAAGGATTCCCGGGTGCGTTGAATGCGCAGGTCACGTACACATTGAACGACAAGAACGAGCTCGCCTTCGACTATCAAGCGACCACGGACAAACCTACCGTCGTGAACCTCACGCAGCACGCGTATTTCAATCTCGCAGGTGACGGCTCGGGCGATATCTTGGGGCACGAGCTCACGATCAACGCGGATCGCTTCACGCCGGTCGATGCGCGACTGATTCCAACGGGTAAGCTCGAGAACGTGGAAGGCACGCCTTTCGATTTCCGGACGAAGACGTCCATCGGCAAGGGCATCGACGCGGCACACGAGCAGATCAAGCGCGGCGGCGGCTATGACCACAACTACGTGCTGAATCGATCAGGCGAAGGCCTTGCGCTCGCCGCTCGCGTCGAAGAGCCGAAGACAGGTCGCGTGATGGAAGTGCACACGACGGAGCCCGGCGTGCAGTTCTATAGCGGCAACTTCTTGGATGGCTCCATCACAGGCAAGAATGGCCACGTGTACAACAAGCGCAACGGCTTCTGCCTGGAAACACAGCACTATCCCGACTCGCCGAATCAACCGTCGTTCCCGAGCACGCGGCTCGATCCAGGCCAGACGTATACGTCGCGGACGGTCTACACGTTCAGCACCATGTGAAGGAAAGAAGTGATTAGTGGCTAGTAGTTGGCGGACAGTCGGAGGCGATCTCGTCCGCTAGCTCATGCGATCTAGCACCCTTCCCTCCCCCGCCGAGCGGGGGAGGGTTAGGGTGGGGGCAAACGAACAACTGATTCAATCTCGTCCACCTCTTGCCCACGCCCCAAACCCATCCGACCGTGCGAGGCCCTCTGGCCAGACCCCAGCACCCAGTAGCCCAGCACCCTCACACCCGTGCGCTCGATGCTGACAACACTGCTCACCCTCGTCGGCATCGCGGTTGGCTTCTATCTCGTTCTGTGCGCTTTTCTCTACCTCCAACAAGAGCGCGTTCTTTTCTATCCACGACCTAACGATCCGACGCTCGTCGAGCATTGGGCGCCTCATCGTGTCGAGATCGTATCGAGCACTCACACGCTCGAAGGCTGGTGGGCCCAGAACCGCTCGAGCGCGAGCAACCGCGTGGTGATCTACTTCGGCGGCAACGCCGAAGATGTGCTCTACACAGCGAGCACTGTCGAGCGCTTGGACGTGCAACGAATGCTCGTAGTGAATTACCGCGGGTATGGCGGCTCACCCGGCACGCCGAGTCAGGAAGCGTTATATGACGATGCGCTTGCGATCTATGACTACGTCGTCGCGAGCGGAGTCGCACCAGATGAAATCGTCGTCATGGGACGAAGCCTCGGCTCCGGATTGGCTGCGATGCTCGCGGCCGAACGCAAGGTGCGTGGCACGATCTTGATCACGCCCTATGACAGCCTCGCAGAAGTCGCGGCACACCACTATCCGATCTTCCCAGTACGCTTGCTCTTGAAGCATCCATTTGATTCGGTGCCGTTCGCGACGCGAACGAGCGCACCCGCGCTGCTGCTCGCGGCTGAACAGGACACGATCATTCCGCCGACTCACGCTCAGCGCCTGCACGATGCCTGGGGCGCTCCCAAAGAGCTCCAGATCTTGAGCGGCGTAGGCCACAACGAGATCGAAGCGCACCCCGCGTACTACGCGCACATCAACGCGTTCTTGGCGCGATAAGAAGAAGGATCAGGAGATATCTCGCAAAGCACGCCAAGCCGATGCCCACAGGCGTCGTCCTCGCCTGTACATCAGAAGGACAGGATGGGGGCGCCCCCTCCCTAACCCTCCCCCGCTTCGCAAGGGAGGGAACATGGGACGAGTGGCGCCCCGCGCTAGTTTTCCCCGGACAGCAATGCGCCTACGCGAGGATGACGATTGGCATCGTCAATTGGCGTGGCTGGCGAGAATTGCTTAACTCTTCAACCAAGCTTCACACCTTCCAATAACACCCGCGTCATCTCTCTCGCTTTGCTGCGCGCTTCCTCGATCGTGTTGCCGATCGCAAGCGAGACGCCCATGCGTCGGTGGCCGCGAACTTCCGGCTTGCCAAACAATCGTAAGGCAGTGTCCGGTTCGGTGAGTGCGCGCTCGACGCCTTCGAAATGGATGTCACTCGAGTTGCCATGCACCAACAGCGCACACGATGCGCTCGGACCGCGCTGACGGATGACGGGAATCGGCAGGCCCAAGATCGCGCGCGCGTGCAGCGCGAACTCCGAGAGATCTTGTGAGATCAGCGTGACCAGACCCGTATCGTGCGGGCGCGGAGAAACCTCACTGAAGTAGATCGTGTCGCCTGCAACGAAGAGCTCGACCCCGAAGATGCCATAACCGCCGAGATTGTCCGTGATGGCTTTGGCCACGCGTTGCGACTCCTTCAGGGCCGACTCGCTCATACGCTGTGGTTGCCAGGACTCGCGATAGTCTCCATCGATCTGCAAGTGGCCGATGGGCTCGCAAAAGCTCGTACCGCCTGCGTGCCGAACCGTGAGGAGCGTGATCTCGTAGTCGAACTCGACGAAGCCCTCGACGATGACGCGCCCTGCGCCGACGCGTCCGCCCTCTTGCGCATATCGCCACGCGGGCAAGATGTCAGCGGGTGAGCGCACGACGCTTTGTCCTTTTCCGGATGAGCTCATCACCGGTTTCACGACGCACGGCGTGCCGACCGCTGCGACAGCCTGCTCGTACTCCTCTCGTGTATCGGCGAACCGATACGGCGACGTTCGAAGACCCAGCTCCTCAGCCGCCATACGGCGAATGCCTTCGCGATCCATCGTGAGGCGCGCTGCCCGTGCGGTTGGAATGACGCGGTGACCTTCCTTCTCCAGCTCAATCAAGGTAGGTGTCGCGATTGCCTCGATCTCCGGCACGATGAGTTGCGGCCGCTCGCGGATCACGAGAGCGCGCAGCGCATGGCCGTCCATCATATTGACGACGTGAGAGCGGTGCGCGACCTGCATGGCTGGTGCATGTGCGTAGCGATCCACTGCGATGACCTCGCAACCGAAACGCTGCAGCTCGATTGCCACTTCTTTGCCGAGCTCGCCCGAGCCGAGCAGCATGACGCGAGTGCCTGAAGCAGAAAGCGGAGTGCCAAGAGTAGTCATGTACAGCCAGAAGAGAGCGGCGGAAGAGGCCATAGGATAGAGCAGCGCGCGAGGCCGCACCATTGCGAAGAGCACCGTGACGGGCTGCAGATTGGAGCGCCCGCCGGCGATCGCCCGCCAGTGGCCGGTCGCGTATTGCAAACCACCTTGGTCACGAGCATCGTGCGCCGATGCCCACGCACGAAGAAACCGCAAGGATCGAGCTCGAGCACTGGCAGCAGCAAATGCTAGAGCTACCGGGCGTGTTCAATCGCACGGCGCAACGGCTCCAGCGGAAGGTGAATAGCTATATCCCGGACAGCGTGCATTCGGCGATCACGACCGTACTGCGACAAATGATCCAAGCCGTATTGACAGGCTCGCACTACACCGCGCCCGCACCGCTCGAGGGTTTGAGTCTCGCCGAGCGTGAGGCCCGCATCGTGGATCGAATCGATTTCTATAGAAGAACGGCTGCGGCTGAAGGTGGGATCACGGGTGCCGGCGGATTTATCCTCGGCATTGCTGATTTCCCGCTCCTGCTCACACTGAAGATCAAGCTGCTGTTCGACATTGCGTCGATGTACGGACACTCGACGCTCGATTACAAAGAGAGGCTATACATTCTGTCGATCTTTCAGCTTGCGTTCTCGAGCGACGCGCATCGCCGCACTGTGTACTTGGAGATTGCCGATTGGCAGACGCGCCTCGATGAGCTTCCAGCATCGATCGATGACTACGATTGGCGCACCCTCCAGCAGGAGTATCGCGACTACATCGACCTCGCCAAGCTGGCGCAGTTGCTGCCAGTCATCGGCGCGCCGGTCGGCATCGTCGTCAACAACCGTCTCGTGAGAAAGCTCGGCGACACTGCGATGAATGCCTATCGCATGCGTTGGTTTGCGCCGCGCGCGATCGAGGCGAGCCACGCGACGGGCGACGGCCGAGATGTGACGAGTAGCGGTTGATGGCTGACGAGTAAGAGCTTGCGGCCACCGCACACGCAAGCGGGACAACGCACCAGCAAGAAGAATGTGCGCAACTGAATGAGTGGTGTGCGTCATCCTCGCGGTAGGCGAGGACCCATCAGAACTCTTCAGCGCAGATGAGGATGGATCCTCGCCTACGCGAGGACGACGATCGAAAAGCAACCACTTGTACTCGAGCAGACCTTCTCTTGCTCGCCACTCGTCACCCGTCACTTCTTATCCCGCCCCTCCCCACCGTGTCCGCGGCATAGGCATCGCGCTCACCCATCGGCTTAGCGGGGCCTTCAGTCGTATCTTCTTTGGTCTGGCGTTCCATCTCCGAGTTGATCTCCGCGCCAAGCACGAGCGAATAGCCGGTCAGATAAAACCACAGCAGCAGGACGACCACACCTCCCAAAGCCCCGTACGTCTCTCCATATGACGCGGAGTTGCGAGCGTAGAGCGCGAATAGAAGGCTGCCGATCAACCAGATCGTCGCGGCGATCGCCGAGCCCCATGTCAGCCACTTCCATTGCGGCTCTCTACGGTCGGGAGCGTAGCGATAGACGATCGCCATGCCGAGCACGGCGATGAGCCACAACACCACCCAGCGGGCGACCATGATCGCAACCTCGGCAACACGGCCGAGCGGGATGAGCTCGAGCGCTAACGGGATTGCGATTGCGAGCAGAGCGACTGCGAGAAAACCCAACACTGCACCGACCGTAAATGCGAGCGAGATTAGAATCTGCTTGATGAAACCCCGCTCCTCGCGTTCGTCATAGGCGACGTTGGTTGCGGCCATCAGCGCGACCATTCCCTTGCGCGCACTCCACAATGCGAGCAACACACCAAAGATGAGTCCGAAGCTCAAGCTCTGCCGCTGCTGCGAGAGCTGCTGCATCTGTCCTTCGAGAATCTGTGAAGCTTGGCCCGGCAATACGCCCTGGAACGACTGCATGTGCTCGGCCATGTCCGAGGGCGAAGCGAACAAGCCATAGATCGACACTGCTGCGGTCAGCGCAGGAAAGATCGCAAGCAACGCGTAAAGCGCCAGCCCTGCTGCGATCAACGATACATTGTCCTTGGTCACCTCATTCTTGACCCGCATAGCGATGTCGAACCAGCCTCGTTTCGGAATCTCGGAAGGACGCGAAGCATGGCGTCCTCTGGATGTTTCCTCAAAATGCTCATCGCCGGTGTGAACGTGCGTTGCCATGACCGAATGCCCCTGTCAGTTCCAAGATCGTCGATGCTTCGTCAATCGTCGGCGCGCTCGCAGGGTTCCAGCGCCTTAAGCGCAATCCGAGGTGTGCGAACTGCAATCAAGCCAGGTACGCTGTAGTCACTACGCTGATACAAAGTCTCGATCATGCACCGCTGGCGCTGCCACCTTCCATCCGACGGCTCGAGCGAACCCACCCTTGGTCGCGCAGATTTGTTCGTGCGCTTCATGCGCCATCTTCCTGGGATGGCATGGCTCAAGGATCTCTCTGGGCGATTTGTGTACGCGAACGAGGCCGCCGAACGCGCTTTGCGCGGTCGACACGCCTCACTCATCGGTAAGACGAACTCCGATCTGATGTCACCGATCCTCGCCGCACAGTGCGATGCGAGCGATCGGCAGGCGATGGAGCACGAAGCAGGGGTTCAAGTGCTCGAGCAGTTCGTCGATGCGAGCGGCGCCGTACGAACCGCGCTCGTCAGCAAGTTCCACGTCGAGAGCGTCGACGGACAGAGCACGTTGATCGGCGGCATGGCAATCGACATCACCGAACGCATCCGAGCCGAAGAACGCTTGCGTCTGAGCGAGGAGCGACTGCGGCTCGCTACGGACACAGGCAAGGTCGGCGTGTGGGATTGGGACATTCGCAGCGATCGAATTCTTTGGACGCCTTCGCTCTACCAACTCCACGGCGTATCACCGGACACCTTCGAAGCGAATTTGCGCAGCTACTCCGAGCTCATTCATCCGGAAGATCGAGCCCTCGTGGAGCACGCGATCAGTCGCACGTTGGAGCAGGACGAACCTTACGAGCTCGAGTTTCGGTCGATCCGGCCCGACGGTGGCATCGTCTGGCTATACACGAGCGCGAGGGTGATCCGCGACAACGGCGCGCCAGCTCGCATGCTCGGTGCCACACTCGACATCACGGATCGCAAGCGCACCGAGCTTGCCTTGCGAGAGAGTGAGGAGCGCTTCGTCAAGGCGTTCAACGCGAGCCCCTTGAGCGTGACGTTGACATCGCTGCAGACGGGTAAGCTCATCGAAGTGAATCAGACCTTCATCAATGTGAGCGGCTATTCGCGAGAAGAATCGATCGGTCGCAGCTCGATCGAGCTCGGCCTGTGGATGAACGATCAAGCTCGCGACGAGCTAGTGCGCACACTCGCCGCAAATGGGCACGTGCGTAATCTCGAATGCCGCCTGCGCACGCGGCGCGCAGAAGAGGTGATCGGCTTGCTTTCGGCCGAGCGCATCGTGATTGGCGGTGCGCCTTGTGCGCTCACCGTGATCCAAGATATCACCGAGCGCGAGCATGCGAGCGAGGCGCTTCGCCAAGGTGAGGAACGCTTGCGCCTCGCGCTGCGCGCGGCAAGTGCCGGCGTTTGGAGCATGGATCTCGAACGAGGAGAAATCTTCTGGAGCGAGGAGTTCAGACGCCTGTATGGAATCGAGCGCGACACACCGGCGCAACTGGAGACTTGGCTCGAACGTGTGCATCCGGAGGACCGCGATCGCGTTGCTGCAGCTCACGAAGTGTTCTCGTCCGTCGAATCGGAGTTCAGGAAGGAGTTTCGCATCGTCCATCCAGAGCTCGGAATTCGATGGATCCTCGATCTTGGCCGTATCGAGCGCGATGCAAGAGGCAAGCCGCAACGGCTGATGGGCATCAATCTCGACGTCACCCGCGCCAAGGAAGCGGAAGAAGAATTGCGGGAAGCGGATCAACGTAAGAACCGGTTCCTTGCAACCCTCGCGCACGAGCTACGCAACCCGCTCGCGCCGATCCGCAACGGGCTCGAGATTCTGCGACTCACTCAGGGCACAGGCGCCGCAGCCGAGCAGGCACGACTGATGATGGACCGGCAGCTGAGACAGATGGTGCGTTTGATCGACGATCTGCTCGACTTGAGCCGGATCAGCCGGGGCAAGATCGAGCTACGCCGCGAAACGGTCGATATCTCAGCAGCGGTGCAGAATGCCCTCGAGATCAGCAAGCCGATGATCGACCAAGCTTCCCACGAGCTCATCGTGCGCGCGCTATCATCGACCTTCTTCGTCAATGGCGACATGACACGGCTCGGTCAGGTCTTCGCAAACTTGCTCAACAATGCTGCGAAATACACTCCGAGCGGCGGGCGCATCGAAGTCAACGTCGACTCGATAGGTCCCAACGTGCGAGTCCGTGTCAAGGATGACGGCATCGGTATCGACCCTTCCGCCCTCCCGACGGTATTCGAGATGTTTACGCAGGTCGAGCGTTCGAGCGAGATGGCACAAGGCGGTCTCGGCATCGGGTTGAGCATCGCCAAGCAACTGGTCGAAATGCATGGCGGTACGATCGAAGCTCGCAGCGAAGGGGCCGGCAAAGGCAGCGAGTTCATCGTGCGCTTGCCGAGCGTCACCTCGACTCAAGCTACAACGAGCGCACTAGAGAACCGCTCGCCGCTTACTGCGCAGCACGGTTTACGCATCTTGATCGCTGACGACAATCAAGACGCCGCCACCAGTCTTGGCTTGATGTTGGAGATTGCGGGACACGAGGTCAGAACAGCTCACGACGGTCCGAGCGCGATCAATACCGCCAAGGAGTTCACACCGGATGTCGTGCTGCTCGATATTGGCATGCCGGGCCTCGATGGCTATGAAACGTGTCGGGAGATCCGGGCGATTCCGGAGCTCAAACACAAACTCATGATCGCTCTCACGGGATGGGGGCAGACGGAAGACAAACGTCGCTCGCAGGAGGCGGGCTTCAATCATCATCTCGTGAAGCCGGTCGAAGCGAGCGTGCTCGAGAAGCTCATCGACGGCGAGCGAGTGCGGCTCGCAAGCGTGTAGGTCGGGTTTCGACCCGACACGCTTGCATCCGAGGAACGTCGGACGGAACTTACACGGCGACACATTGCTTATACGGCCGATGCGCACACTTATGCTTACCTGCTCGATCTCGGTCGCACTGCTGCTCGGCGGATGTCAGGCCGCCATGTATCGAGCGTATGAATCGTTCGGGGTCGAGAAGCGCGACATTCTCGTCGATCGTGTCGAGGACGCACGCGATGCACAAAGCGATGCCAAAGAGCAGTTCACTTCCGCACTGGATCAGTTCCGCAGCGTCGTCGAGGTCGACGGCGGCGATCTCGAACGCACCTACGACCGACTCAATGCTGAGTACGAACGCAGTGCCGCCCGCGCGACGGAAGTGCGTAATCGGATCGATTCCGTTGAACAGGTCGCGCAGGATCTGTTCGACGAATGGGAAGACGAGCTCGAGCAGTATTCGAACGCATCGCTCAAGCGCGATAGTCAGCGATTGTTGAACGACACCCGTAGGCGCTACGGCACCTTGATTCAAGCGATGCGGCGCGCCGAGAAATCGATGGATCCTGTGCTGAGTACGTTCCAGGACCAAGTCCTCGTCCTGAAACACAATCTCAATGCACGGGCCATCGGCGCCTTACGCAAAGAGCTCTCTTCGATCGAACGCCAAACCGCGGCGCTCATGAAGGACATGGAACGCTCGATCGCGGAGGCGAATGAGTTCATAACAAGCATGAAGTGATGGAGGTGCTGTAAGTGACGTAAGTGATAAACGCCAGCAGGCGCAGTGCGCCTCTGACCTACATGACTTCCATCACCTCCATCACCTGCAAGCTCGGCGACTCTTGCCGACCACGCGCAGTTTCCGCATAGTGCGCGCCTTCCGTTTGCGTGCACGAGACCATGCTTCCGTCGATCGAATCAAGAATTGCTGCCGAGCTATCCGCCAAGCCCGAACAAGTTGCTGCAGCGGTCGCATTGTTGGATGAAGGCGCAACAGTCCCCTTTATCGCTCGCTATCGCAAAGAAGCGACCGGGGGTCTGGATGACACGCAGTTGCGTACTTTGGAGGAGCGACTCTCGTACTTGCGAGAGCTCGAGGCGCGACGGGTGCAAATTCTCGCGAGCATCGAAGAGCAGCAGAAGCTCACGCCGGCGCTGCGCGCGAGCATCGAAGCAGCCGAAACGAAACAGCGTCTCGAAGATCTGTATCTGCCCTACAAGCCGAAGCGTCGCACGAAGGCGCAGATCGCGCGCGAGGCCGGATTGCAAGCGCTTGCGGATGCGCTTCTTGCGGATCCCACTCTGAGTCCCGAAACGCAAGCCGCGAATTTCCTCAAGCAACCGTTCACGACCGAGCAGGGCGATAACCCCGGCGTCCCGGACGTCAAGGCAGCCCTCGAAGGCGCTCGTGCGATTCTCGTCGAGCACTTCGCGGAAGACGCCGAATTGCTCGGCTCGTTGCGGCAGCACTTGGCCGATCATGCGGTGCTCGTCTCCGCCGTTGCGGAAGGCAAAGAGGAGGCCGCTGCAAAGTTTCGCGACTACTTCGCGTATCAGGAACCGCTCGCGAAGATTCCGTCTCACCGGGCGCTCGCATTGTTCCGCGGTCGGAAGGAGGAGCTTCTGCGCATGAGCCTCAAGCTTCCGGAAGAGTTGGATGCCGAGAAGACCGCGGCTGCCGCGATCAATGCGTGCGAGCTCAAGATCGCAGCGCGTTTCAGCATCAGCGATCGCAAGCGTGCAGCCGATGCATGGCTCCAGCAGTGCGTGCGCTGGACTTGGCAAACGAAACTGTCGTGGCAACTCGAAGCCGAGCTCCTGACCGAGCTGCGCGAGCGTGCGGAAGAAGAAGCTATCCGGGTCTTTGCTCGCAACCTCCATGACTTGTTGCTCGCCGCACCTGCCGGACCGCGCGCGACCATGGGACTCGATCCGGGACTGCGCACCGGCGTCAAAGTCGCAATCGTCGATCGCACCGGCAAACTGCTCGACACTGCGACGGTGTATCCGCATGCACCTCGTAATGATTGGAACGGTACGATCGCAGCCCTCGCGCTGCTTGCGCGGAAGCATCATGTCGATCTCATCAGCATCGGAAACGGCACCGCCTCGCGCGAAACCGATAAGCTCGCGGCGGAGCTCATCAAAAAAAATCCCGAGCTGAAGCTCACGAAGATCGTAGTGTCGGAAGCTGGCGCGTCCGTGTATTCCGCTTCAGCGCTCGCGGCAAAAGAATTTCCGGAGCTCGACGTCAGCTTACGCGGCGCCGTGTCGATCGCTCGTAGGTTACAAGACCCACTCGCGGAGCTCGTGAAGATCGATCCGAAATCCATCGGTGTCGGTCAGTATCAACACGATGTGAGTCAAACGAAGCTGGCGCGTTCACTCGATGCGGTCGTCGAAGACTGCGTGAATGCGGTCGGCGTCGACGTCAATACTGCCTCGGCAGCCCTGCTGGCCCGCATCTCCGGGCTGAGCGCGACGCTCGCCGAGAACATCGTGAAGTATCGCGATGAACACGGTGCGTTCGCGAGCCGAAACCGATTGAAGAAGGTGCCGCGCCTTGGCGAGAAGACCTTCGAACAGGCGGCGGGCTTCCTGCGCATCATGAACGGCGACAATCCGCTCGATGCTTCGGCCGTGCACCCGGAAGCCTATCCCGTCGTCGAGCGCATCCTGTCGGATCTGAAGCGCCCCGCCCGCGAAGTGCTCGGCGATGCGGCCACACTCAAGAAGATCGACGCGTCGAAGTACACTGACGAGCGTTTCGGTTTGCCGACGGTGCGCGACATCCTCCGCGAGCTCGAGAAGCCCGGTCGCGATCCTCGACCGGAGTTCAAGACGGCTGAGTTCAAGGAAGGCGTAGAGGATCTCAAGGATCTGCAGCCCGGCATGATCCTCGAAGGCGTCGTCACGAACGTCACGAACTTCGGCGCATTCGTCGACATCGGCGTGCACCAGGATGGGCTCGTGCACATCTCGATGCTGGCAAACAAGTTTGTCAAAGACCCGCATGAAGTCGTGAAAGCGGGCGATGTCGTCAAGGTCAAAGTGCTCGAGGTCGATCAGCAACGCCGACGAATAGCGCTCACGATGCGCTTAGATGCAGCGGCGGAACGCGCCCGCCCGCCGGGAAATGTCGCCCCAAGCAATGGACGCAACTCGCCTCCCGCAGCCAAGCGGTCGAAACCTGAGCCCGTATCTGCGGGCAGCGGCGCGATGGCCGACGCTTTTGCGCGAGCCTTGAAACGCGAGTAAGCCCCATAGGTCGGCCCGCGAAATGCTCCATGCAACGCGGGCATCCCTACGTCCGTGTAGGTCGAGATTCATTCCGACGCTTCCGTCGGATTGAAACCCGGCCTACACGCATAGGCGCAAACATCTGTAGGTCGGAATTTATTCCGACGTGCTTTGTCGGGTTGAGACCCGACCTACCCGCTTCGTGAACCTTCAGGTCGGCGCTCATTCCGACGCTTCTCGCGTGCAGTCTCTTCGAGTGTTGCTCGAGATCGGCTGCAACAACTCTCATGAGGGCTTGGAACCGCGGGGCCCACTCAGGGCTTATCGATGCCGATGTCGATCAGCCGCGAGCTTAAGGAGAACGCGATGGCCCGAGCCGTACCCGATGAACCCACCGACGTCGTCACGGATGCAGTCGATTTGCTGACGCGCGACCATCGTCTCGTAGATGAGCTGTTCGCAAGCTTCTTTCAAGCGACGCCACAGCAGCTCGATCCACTCGCGCGCCGCTTGTGCAAGATGGTGCGGATTCACACGCAGATCGAAGAAGAGCTCTTCTATCCTGCGGCACGCCGAGCGGTGGGCGAAGATCTGATCGACGATGCAGAGCGCGAGCACGACGAAGCGAAGCAAGTGCTCATGCGCGTCGAGTCGATGACTTCGGACGATGCGGAGTTCACGCAAGCAGTCGAGCGATTGCGCGAGCTCGTCACCACGCACGTGCAGTCGGAAGAGAGCGAGCTGTTCCCGAAGGTACGGCAAGCGAAACTGGATCTCGTCGCACTCGGTATCACGTTGGCCGAACGCCGCGACACGCTGATGGACGTGCTCGGATTGCACGGCGATGACGAAGAAGGCGCGGCGAACATGCGCGACATCCAAAGACCCGCGTCACAGCGCGCGGCAGTGACGGCGAGGCAGACAAACTGAGATTGGGAGCCGCACTGTCGACGGCAAGGAAGCCTCTCGGCAGGGAAGCCGTGCGTGCGACGGCAAGGGAGCCTATCGGCACGGTCACAACGACCGCGAAACTTCCCTCCGTCGAGTCTCGAAACGCCCGATTTGTGTAAATCATCGAGATGCGCATCACTCCAATCTGACCCTGCCGTAGGCACGATGTGCCGAAGGCTTCCTTGCCGTCGATAGCACGGCTTCCCTGCCGATAGGCTTCCTTGCCGCCGATAGCACGGCTTCCGTGCCGAGGGCTTCCTTGCCGTCGCACGCACGGCTCCCTGCCGATAGGCTTCCTTGCCGTCGACAGTACGGCTGCCGTATTGCGGATCGTCAGCGTTCCGCCAGGAACGCGACGACCCACACGAGCGGCGCATTCCAATTGATCGCCACCTCATTGAGCGCATACGCATCGACATGATCGCGCCAGCACGTTTGAGGTAGGCACGAGCCTTTCATCTCTTTCGCGATCGGATCGATCATCGCGGTGGAGTTGGGTCCGCCGGAAAGCGCGCCGGGTGGCGGCGGTGGATAGTTGGCGTTCTTCTGCTGTGCCCAATGCCGATGATGAGGATTGCGCAGCGGCCGAGCGCCGTAACCGCTGACATACGACTGATCGAGAGGGTTGCGGCCGAGCACGTAATCGAGTGCGTCGAGCGCGCGATCTCGATAGATCGTCTTGCCGGTGAGATCGTGAGCGACACCGAGGATCAACGCGTGATTCAACACAGTTGAATTCGAGCCCCACTGGTAACGCATGGAGGAATATGGAATCGCGTAGCCCTCGTCTTTCGCTTGGCGCAAATACTCATCCGCTGCTGCAACGAGGTTCGCACGTGCTTGCGACAGTTCTCGAGCGCCGAGCCGATTCGGCACCGTAACGAGCGTAATCGTGCCGAGCGCGCGAACCTGATTCCACGTGATCTCCCCCATGCCGCCGCTCTGCGGTGCCGAGAGGAAATGCGGCGAGGCTCGCATCGCAGCTGCGTACTCTTCTTCGCCAGTGGTCGAAAACAGCTCCGCCGCCGCCCAGTAGAACTCATCGGAGGCGTCTCGATCGCCGTATCCACCGCCGCCATTGAACCAGTTGAGGGGCATCAGGTCCGGATGACGCCGAGCCGCGGAGTACGCACGCTTCGCCGCAGACAAGCATCGTTCCGAGAACTGCGCATCGATACTGCGCCAGATGCGCGCGCACTGTGCGGCGTTGGCCGCTAAGTTCAGCGTCGCGGTCGTCGACGGCGGGAACGCGTAACGCGGCTTCTTGTCTTCGTGCGGCGCGCTCGGCAGCGGCGTCCATTGCTCGCCATGCAGCTTGTGGTGCGCCATGCCGGAGACGTCGAGCTCGATCAGCTCCCCCGAGGGTCCTGCTCCCGCCTCACCGGGTTTCGGCATCTTGAGCTTGGCCCCTTCTGGCGCCTGCATGCCCAAGACGAAGCTCAGCTCCCACCGCACCTCGTCCAAGAGGTCGTTCACGCCGTTGCCGCGCTCCGGCACGGCCACCTCGCCATCTGCGAATGAAGCGTCCTTCACAACACGCTGCGATCGTTCATAGTAGTTGAGGAGTGTCCAAACGCTGATACCTGCATTCACGACGTACTTGCCGTGATCGCCGGCGTCATACCATCCGCCGGTGGCATCCAGCTTGTAGCTGCAACCGGGCCATTGGTTGCCGCGCTGATCTTTCTTGTCGAAGCAGGACACGATCTCGGGCGAATGGCCTGCCGGACGCGCCCACTTCGCATCCTTTACGTACTTCTCGTCGACGGGCGTGCCGCTGCGATTGTGATAGAAGTACGCGAGCGCGTCGTACTTGAGCGCATCGAAGACAGCGGCATCGATCGAGAATGGGCGACTCGTCTCTCCCGCCACGACCAGTCGGTACTCGTAACCGGGCGCATGTAGGCGGCTGAAGTCGAGTTGATGCACGTGCTCGCCGGAGCCTGCATTGATTCCGAACACGGATGTCTGGCCGGATGCAACCGTATTGCCGCTAGCATCGATCACCCGCCAGTCGAGCGGTGCCTTGGCATCGCTCTTCACGATGGCACGCTTGGGCCCATCGGGTAGAAACCCGATCTGATTGAACCTGATGCTCGACGGCTCGAGGCGATCTTCGGTCGCCCACGCATTCATCACCGCTGCCGCGGAAAGCAGCAAGATCCCAATCCCAACTGTTCGCATCCCCCTCACCCCCATCATTGTTTCGCGCGACCATACAAGCTCAGCACGCTACTGGGCCAGTCAAGAAATCGTTTGTCTCGCGCTTCCACCACTCCAAAAGAAAACGCACCGTCCACCTTGCGGCGAACGGTGCGTAGGGCGCTTCACTCTTTCGTTATTGTTGTTATATCGATCAGAACGTCATACGCAGGATCAATGAGTAGCGTCTGTCGTTCATGAACCATGAGCGTCCCGCGATCAGCAAGTCATCGTTTAGAACTTGCGTCGTCTTGGTGACCTCGTTGGTCAGATTGACGCCCTGCACTCCCAACTTGATGTTATCGGTGACGGAGTACAGGATCGTGCCGTCCAACTGTCCGGTTTCCTCGTTGAAGATCGGCGCAAACGGCGTAATGACGTCACGCACCGTCAACAAGAATCTCGAACGCCAGTTGTAGGCCAGACGTGTCGACAGCGGGCCCTTCTCATAGATCAACGCGAAGTTGATGTTGTCCTTCGACAGGCCCTGTAGTGGCAGCAAGCTGGTGTCGACGTTCGCTTCCGTGCCTGCCGGCGAGGCCGTCGTGTTCGACAACGTGCTCTGCTCCACACCGCTGCTGTCGATGTAAGTGTAGTTCGCGTTGACGCCGAAGCCACTCCAGAAGCCGGGCAAGAAGTCATAGAACTGTTGATAGCCAAGCTCGAAACCCTTCACCCTACCCGTGTCCTGGGCGTTGATCGGCGTGACGGTGTAGACATCATACGTCTCGCCTCCGTTCGTGACCGGCACCAGGCTGATGCCGTTCGTGAGAACGTCCTTTAGCTCTTTATAGAAGAGCGAGAAGGTCACCGAGCCCACTGGGGCGAAGTACCACTCGAGCGAGGCGTCGTATTGCGTAGAACGCGTGGGCTTCAGCCTCGCGTTTCCGGTATCAGCCTCGAACCCGAGCCACTGTCCCTGCTCCTCGCGCGACGTGATGTTGTAGAACTGCCTCGTCAAGCCAAGCTCCGGCCTCGCGATCGCCTTCGAGAAGCCGAATCTGAACAACAACTCTTCCGTGAGATTGACCTTCAAGTTGAAGCTCGGCAGCCAGTTCTCGTACACATTGTCGACGACGATGGGATCGCTGCCACCCGTTGCGAATCGGCGTGCTCGTTCACGTTCCGCCAGCGGGACGTCGCAGAACACGGGCAAGCCCGCCGTCGGCTGCTCGGGATCCGGAATGCAATCCTCTTCCGACGCCAACGTCGGCGGCGCATAACCGATCGTGCCATCCGCACTGAAGTCGGTGCGCACCCAACGTACGCCGACATTACCGCTGACCGAGCGGCCATTGTCGAAATCGTTGCCGAACTTGATCATCGCGTAGAGCGCTTCCGTCTGCTCGTTCGTGTCGTTGACCTCGTTCGGCAGGAACATGCTGCCAGGTGCGATATGCTCACCGCGACGAGGGTCGGCTAGAGGCTCCCAGTTATTGGAATTTCCTGTGTTCGCCTGCCACTCGCCTGCGACTGAGAGTGCGAAAGCCGCCATCTCGTCGTACCCGCCGCGGCCGCTCAGCTGACCGCCGTAGAACGGCAGAACGACTGGAACGGCGACGTCGCCGCGCATGAAGTTATCGAAGGTGAACAGTTGCGTTTGCGGAGCAGTCGGCGAGCCTCCGGTGCCGCCCGGCGTTCCGTCGACGGGGTCATCGAACCACACCGGTCCGCCGTTACCCCAGATCTCGCTCAGCACACCCCAGTTGTACGTCGAGTAGCGCGTCGTTTGCTCGCGCTCCGCATAGCGACCGCCAACCCTCAGGGCCCTCACCCAGCTCGCATCCTCGAAGGAGCGCTCGATATCGAACCTGATCGCATCTTCTTCGCCTTCACTGTCCTCGGCATGATCCATCGCCGAGCGCCAGAAGCTGTTGGCTGGGTTCGAGAAGCTGTTCGTGTCGCCGCTGAAATACGTCGGGCAGATCGTATTCCACCCGTTGGCGTTCGCGAGGGCCGCGCAGTCCGCCGCACTCATGAGCGTCTGCGTGGGAGGCAAGAACGAGATCCGCGGCATCCCGCGACTCAGATCCAGCTCGACGTCCTGGAACGAAGCGCCCCAGATCGTCATGTCCAGATTCTCGACCGTGGATTCGACGTGCTGCACGTCGAAGTTCAGGCTCCATCGTTCGTTCGGCGTCCACTTGAAGTTGAAGCCGTAGTCCGACGTCACGTACTGCTGATCGACGCCGCGCGCGATATTGTTGCTGGGCAGGCCCAGCATCGGTGTGCGCGGATCCCCGCCCCATTGGTCGTCGCGCCAACCGGTCACTCCGGTGATGGTGCCGTTGGTGAATATATCGTCGTTGCCGAATTCGAATGTCGTGCCCGGGCGAGGGAACGACGCGCGCGTATTCTGCTCGACGACATCGGTTGCGATCTCTACGGCGTGCTCCGTCCACGCCGTGCGGGCATCGGAGCGCAGGAACTGGAATGTCGCGACCATCGTATCGTCGGTGCTGCCCCATTGCGCTGCGAAGGCAGCGCCTGTGCGCTCGCGATCGTAGTCTTGGGTACGGAACGACGCTCCGCTCGGGAACCACAAGTCATCTGCCGATGGATCGCCGGGAATTCTCCCCGGCCGCTGCTGGAAGCTCGACGCTTGCGCGCCGTCGGAACGCGATTGCAACTCCGAGTAGACGGCGTTGAGCAGAATGCCGAACTCACCGATGTCAGTGTTCCATCGATTCGAGTAAAGCGCCGATCCGGTCGGCGACCACTCTTCGGCAAAATCTCCGTAGTTCGCCTCGGCAGAGAATGAGATCGTCTGGCCGGCCGAATCGAACGGTACGCGGGTGCGCAAATTGACCGTACCCGCAAGCCCACCTTCGATCATGTCGGCCGATTGATTCTTGAAGACGTCGACACCGCCCATCAGTTCCGGCGGCACGTCCGAGAAGCTCAAGAATCGGCCGTTGTTGGCGGAGAAGGTATCGCGACCGTTGAGTTCGCTGCGTACCTGATTCAAGCCGCGAACGACGACGCCGCTGCCTTCGATCGAAAAGTGATCCGGGTCGTTGCTGCCCGCGAATCGGTTGATCGACACACCAGGAATACGCTGCAGAGCTTCGGTGACGCTGCGATCGGGCAACGCGCCGATGTCTTCGGCGGTGACCGAGTCGACGAACACTTCTGCGTTCTTCTTGATCTCTTGAGAGCTCTGCAAGCTCTGTCGGATTCCGGTGACGACGATTTCTTCGACGTTCTCATCATCGCTAGCGGCCCCCGCGCCGCTGACGCTCTGCGCATACGCCGCCGGCTCGATTGCAAGCGCGCACAGGGCGAGCATCGGAGCACTGCGCTTGAAAGATGACGCAAGAACGGAGCGGACGGATAACGCGATTCTATTTGGATCGTTGTTGTTTCTAATCGACACATGTCTAGTTGATCCCGACATGAGTGCCTCCCGTAAGTTTTTATGTGCCAGTGACCCCCCGGCGCGATCATTCGTTACGAAGAGAGCGATTGCAATAGCCCAAGTACTGCAATTTATGCCACTGTGATCGCTAACAAAGAACTCGCCAGCGCGTCGCAGTTGACAGGTCATCGGAATCAATCAGAATCGATCAAGAGCGTGCAATTGCAGCCAGCAATTTGAACTTCCGCTCCGCAACGGCGTATCTTGAAGGCTACAAAACCCTGAGACCGCCGTTAGAAGCGTTCCAATTAAGACTCAGTCTATGAAAAAAAATGTCATCGTCCGGGGTGGATCCGGCGCTCCACATCGCGCGGGCGCGAGACACGGATCGTGAACGGCCGGCCGATTCAGTCAGTGATCATCGTAGGCGGCGGCACCGCGGGGTGGATGGCTGCTGCGGCGCTTGGGCGGGCGTTGGGCAAGCAAGTTCAGATTCGACTCGTCGAGTCGGATGAGATTGGCATCGTTGGCGTGGGCGAAGCGACGATCCCACCGATTCTGACCTTCAATAGCATGCTCGGGATCGATGAGAACGATTTCGTCAGACATACGAACGCGACGTTCAAGTTGGGAATCGAGTTCGTCGACTGGGCGCAGATCGGACATCGCTATTTGCATCCCTTCGGCGCGATCGGCTTCGACATGGAAGCGATCAAGTTCCACCAGATCTGGCTCAAGCTCAGGCAGTCGGGTCACACGTCGTATATCGATGAGTACTCGTTGACTGCTGTCGCCTCCAAGCTTGGCAGATTCACGCGACCGAGCGCGGATCCGCGCTCGGTGCTGGCGAATCTTGCGTACGCATTCCACTTCGACGCGGCGCTCTATGCGCGTTATCTGCGCCGCTACGCCGAGCATCATGGCGTGCAAAGAATCGAGGGGAAGATCATCGACGTTGCTCTGCGCAGCGAAGATGGCTTCATCGAAGCCGTCGTGCTCGAAGGCAATCGCACTCTGACGGCGGATCTATTCATCGACTGCTCCGGGTTCCGTGGCCTCTTGATCGAACAAGCGCTCGAGACCGGCTACGAGGACTGGACTCATTGGCTGCCATGCGATCGCGCTGCAGCGGTGCCCTGCGAGAGCATCGATGATCTGACGCCATACACGCGCTCCACTGCGCACCGTGCTGGGTGGCAATGGCGTATTCCGCTACAGCATCGCATCGGCAATGGGCATGTGTACTGCAGCCGATTCATGAGTGACGATGAAGCCGTCGCAACGTTGCTCGCGAACCTGGACGGTCGTCCGCTCGCCGAGCCGCGCCTGTTGCGTTTCACAACCGGACGCAGGAAGAAGTTCTGGAACAAGAACTGCGTTGCACTGGGGCTCGCGGCCGGATTCATGGAGCCGCTCGAATCGACGAGCATCCACTTGGTTCAAGCCGGCATCACGAAGCTGCTCGCTTTATTCCCGCGTGCTGAATTCAACCCTGTGGAGATCGACGAATACAATCGTCTCTCCACTCTCGCCTGGGAGCGCATCCGCGACTTCATCATCCTGCACTATCACGCGACAGGGCGCGACGACGCGCCGCTCTGGGATTACTGCCGCACGATGAGCATCCCCGACACGCTCCGCCGGAAGATCGATCTATTCAGAGCGAGCGGGCGATTTTTCCGCGAAGACGACGAGCTGTTCGTCGATTCCAACTGGATCGCAGTGTTTCTCGGCCAGAAGGTCTGGCCCGCGGCGTACGATCCGCTTGCGGATGCCCTCGATTCACGAGGAGTCGAGCAGAACTTCGAACGACTACGCGCGCTTTTTCGCAAAACTGCGGAAGCGATGCCGACGCATCGTGCGTTCATCGCGCAGCATTGCGCATCGAGCTCATGAGACAGCAATAGTGACTACGAATCGACTGAGAACGATCCTCATCGTAGGCGGCGGCACCGCTGGCTGGATGGCGGCCGCCACCTTCGCAAGGTTTCTGAAAGATGGCTACTGCGCGGTGCGACTGGTCGAATCGGAAGAGATCGGCACGGTGGGTGTTGGCGAGGCGACCATTCCGCAGATCAACACGTTCAACCGCATGCTCAGCATCGATGAGAACGATTTCATCCGTAAGACTCAGGCAACCTTCAAGCTCGGCATCGAATTCGTGAATTGGACGCGGCTCGGCCACAGCTACATCCATCCTTTCGGCCCGTACGGCTTGGACATGGAAGGCGTCTCGTTCCATGCCTTTTGGCTCAAGTATCGACAGCTCGTGCCCGATGCGGACCTTGCCGATTACTCGCTGCAAGCAGTAGCGTGCCGCCGCGGCAAGTTCATGCGCCCGATCGCAGCCGGCAACTCGCCGCTTTCGCGCATCGCCTACGCATTTCACTTCGACGCGAGCCTTTACGCGAAGTACTTGCGCAACTATGCGGAGCAACGCGGCGTCGTCCGCAGCGAAGGCAAGATCGTCGATGTCAAATTGCGCGGCGAAGACGGCTTCATCGATTCGGTAGTTCTCGAAAGCGGCGAGCGGATCGAGGCGGATCTATTCATCGACTGCTCCGGCTTTCGCGGGCTCTTGATCGAGCAAGCGCTCAAGACGGGCTATGAAGACTGGTCGCATTGGCTACCCTGCAATCGGGCAGTGGCGGTGCCCTGCGAGAGCGGCGGAGAGTTCACGCCTTATACCCGCTCCACGGCGCGCAAGGCAGGGTGGCAGTGGCGCATTCCGTTGCAGCATCGAATCGGAAACGGCTATGTGTATTCGAGCGAGTACATCAGCGACGATGAAGCCACTTCGACGCTCTTGGCGAATCTCGATGGCGCCCCGCGGGCGACCCCGCGCATTCTCAGATTCGTGACTGGCCGACGTAAGAAGTTCTGGAACAAGAACTGCGTGACGCTCGGCCTCGCCTCCGGCTTCCTCGAGCCTCTCGAGTCGACCAGCATCCATCTGGTGCAAAGCGCGCTGGCGCACTTCATGACGCTCTTCCCCGATCGCAGGTTCTCGCAAACGGAGATCGATCAATTCAACCGCGTGCTCACGTGGGAGTACGAGCGCATTCGCGACTTCCTCATCCTGCACTACCACGCGACCCAACGCGACGATTCACCGTTCTGGAAGTATTGCCGCGAGATGAGCGTTCCGCATTTCTTGCAGCATAAGCTCGATCTCTTCCGTGAACGCGGCCGTATCTTTCGTGAGAACAACGAGCTGTTCAACGACACGAGCTGGTTCGCGGTGATGATCGGGCAGAACATCGAACCGCGCAGTTACGATCCGCTCGTCGATGTGATGTCGGACGAGGAGCTGCGCAGACGTCTTGCGCACATCAGGGACACGATCAGCAAGTCTGCCGATGTGATGCCTGCGCACCGCGAGTTCATCGCGAACAATTGCGCTGCAAACAGCGCAGCTTGATCTCTAGCGCTTGTTGCCGCCGAGTCCGTCGATCAAGAACATCTTGATGCTACGTGCGAGCTCGGGAGTGAGCGTCCCGAGCACTCCGCGCGCGTCCGCCGGCAGATGCTCGATGCTGTCCGCGCCGCCGCTGAAGATGTAGTGCTCGAAAATGGCGCGCCATGCGTCACGCTGACTCGGAGGCAAATGGCGGATGGCCAGCAGCGCATGCGCGAGCGCCAGGAAGGGAGAGCCCGCGAATACCAGTCCAGTGTCCCACCAATAGTTGACGAGCACGTTGAAGCGATCCAGCGACTCGACGTGGTGCCACCACAGGTGCGGAATGTACACCGCATCGCCCGGCTCGAGCTCCGCGAACATTGCGTGCTGAAGTGCGTTTCGAAAGCGCGGATAGCGCGCGTAGTCGGGATCGCTCAAGTCGACCAAGCTTACCGGCTGCCCCGCGAGCGTGAAATCGAGCGGACCCACGTAGAGATTCCCGAGTTGATGCGGCGGGAAGAAGGTGAAGCGGCGACGACCAGCGATCACGCACGCGACGTTGGCCGATAGATCGTAATGCGTGGACACCGTGACCTTGTTGCCGATCCATATGCGCGGAACGACAGTGGTCGGCAACAAAGACAACTGATTCTGGGCAGCGAACTCAGGCACGCTATTCGGCACGGGTGCTGCGCCTGCGTACAGAGAAGGCGGATCTTGCATGTCGATCGATGCGAGCACGCGATCGATGAACGCGGCCAAAGGCTCGTTGCGTCGCTCGAAATTGAATCCTTTCAGATCGGGCGTATAGAAGAACCGGCCGCGGATGCTCGGCTCGCCGTAGAAGATGTGAACGAGACTGCCGCGGTCGAAGCCCTTGATGTAGTCGGCGATCGCGGTTGCTGAAGTCTTGCCGCGCTCGACCGCAGGCCAGTCTCGGACCACACCGCGCAACACGGCAGGTTGATCGCTCGATGCAATACGCTCGCGAAACGTCTGAGCGTCGACATCGTGCCACTCGCGAGCCGGGCGCAGAGCTTCGACCACGTTTCTCACCGACTCAAGAGTCGCACGAGGATCGAGCGAATCTCTCGAGCGCGCTCGGGCGTCATTGCTCCGAGCATGCCGCGGTGCTCCGGTGCGAGATGCGCCATGGGATCGCCGTTGCGTTGGAACACATAGTGATCGAACACGACGCGCCATGCATCGCGCTGCGCAGGCGGCAAGTCACGCAATGTGAGAATCGCGTGCAGTAGACAATCGAAGGGCGAACCGCCGAGCGTGCGCGCAGGATTCCACCAGTAATTCACGAGCACGTTGAACTTCTCGAGCGATTCGACGTGATGAAACCAGAAGTAAGGAATGTAGAGTGCATCGCCCGGCTCGAGCTCAGCGCTTTGCGCATGCTCGAGCGCCTCTTTGAACTTGGGATACCGCTGCAGATTGGGCTCGTGGAGCGAGACCATGCTGACCGGCGGACCCGACAGCGTGAAGTCGAACGGCCCGACATAGAGGTTCGGCAGTTGGTCGGTCGGAAACAAGGTGAATCGTCGTCGACCCGCCACGACGCAGGCGATGTTGTCGTTGAGATCGAAATGGGTTTGCACGGTCACAGCATTGCCGATCCAAATGCGCGGGGGCACGCTCGGCGGCAACAGCGGTAAGACATTCTCCTGCACGAAACCTGGCAGGTGCTCAGCGATCGGTGTCGATTCGATGTACGTGGCAGGCGGATCTGCGCTCTCCATCAATCCCAATAACGTGCTCAGAGCCGAGCCGAACGTTTCCTGCTTGCGCTCGAAGTTCAGGCCGCGCATATCGTCGCGATAGAAGAACAAGCCCTTGATGGACGCATCGGCCGTCAAGGAGCGGATAGGGCGCCGAGCATCGAATCGCAGCAAGTACTCGCTCATCGCATGCGGCGAAGACGTACCCGCGTGCACCGCGGGCCACTGCGCAACGAGTCCGCGCAGCACAGCGGGTCGGTTCAAAGGCGCGATCTCGGCGCGAAAGCGCTCGAGTCCCACGTCTTTCCATTCGGGAATGGGAGCAAGATTGGGCATCGCTCTAATCTAAGCGATCTGCGTTCGCTGCGCTCGTGCGAGGAGCAGTTGAGAGTAACCACAAAGAACACAGAGGACACAAAAAGGAGCGAAGCCCGTCGGCAGAAATCTGTGCGGAGACCCACCCTTTCATGGCGTCATCCCCGCGGAGGCAGGATCCAGAAATCCGCGCACTTAGGCACATGCCTGGATCCCGGCCTGCGCCCACTGCTGTCCGGGGAAATGAATTGAGAAGCGATGTTTCATTCGGTCTTTGCAGGGTATTCGTACGCGTGCTGTCGACCGCAACTCAACTGCGCAAGGGTCAATGGATGCGTCCCTTCCCTTG
>JAEZFW010000042.1 GCA_023417315.1 Pseudomonadota bacterium | reverse complement strand
TGGGCCGCTGCAATCGCTAAGCGATTGCAGCCTGGTAGATGACGTACCGATTCTTGCCCGATGCCTTCGCACGATATAGCGCCTCGTCGGCTTGTCTATACATCGTCTCGAACTGCGCATCCGACTTGTTGTAAACGCAGATCCCAATCGATACGCCCGAGCTCACACCACTCGGCGTGCTTTCGCTCGAGTAAACTTTGCCCAAAATGCGGCGGGCGATTTCAGTGGCCGCATCGAGATCGCATCCCGAGGCGAAGATCAGGAACTCATCGCCGCCTAGGCGCGCGCAGATGTCGGTCTCCCGCACGCTCGCTTGCATCGCGCGCGCAACGCTTCGCAGAAAATCATCGCCTGCAGCATGACCATGATTGTCGTTGATAGCCTTCAAGTCATCGACATCGATGAGGATGACGGCATGGCTTGGCGCCGGAATCGCAAGTGTGTCGCGAATGGCAGCAAGCGCGCCCCGCCGGTTGAGCAGATCCGTCAAGTCATCGTGAATCGAAACGGTATAGTGAGCTTGGATCTGATTCGTCATCGCATGCTGATAGCGCGCTGCGAGATATCCGATCAAGAGCGCGCACATCAACGCGCCCGTCGTCGAGCCGATCCAGATGGGACGAAAGCTTGCTTCCTGATCGAGGTAGTACTGCAAATCGAAGTCGACCCCGACGAAACCGCTGTACCGTCCCGCGCTGTCGTAGATCGGTGTGTGGCCAGACAGAAAGTAGCCGTATTCATCGTGCTGAAAACTGGGATAGACATAGGTCTCGCCTGCGGCGATCCGGCTCAACCAATCGGGGTCTGGTTCGACATCGAGTTGCTCGAACGGCTCCATGTACTTCGATGCGCGTAACTGATGCGGCGTCTCGAGCTCTTCGGAGGCTGCAGTATCGACGACGAAGTGGCTGCGTCCGTCGCGCTCGACCATCGTGTATACATAGAAGATCTCGGGCGCCGCGGAATGGAAGCGGACGAGCGGCTCCAACGTGCGCGCGTACAGCTCGGGTGTGTAACTCGCTGGATCGAGCAGCTCGCGGTGCAGGTCGCCGTCGACGACGCTCGCCGCCAAACGGGACACTTCGGCCACATGCGAGCGCAACACCTCGAGGCGTGCCTGCTTCGAGAGCCACTGAGGCACTGCAACGACCGTGAGGAGCACGAGTGCCGCGCCGAGCGACACGACCCAGAATGTGCGGCGATCGAAACGGCGGAGATCCGAGAGCATCCCGCTCAATCCAATCCTTTCCAACAATGCATTTGTGCGAGATCGAGCGCACTGCGACGGCGCGAGCGCCAATGCCGTTCGCGCTGGACGCGTTCGCGTCGAATCTGGGGCCAGCGTTCAAGGTAAGCCGCGAGCGCGTTCGGATCCGGCGAGTAGCGCTCGAGTGCTTCCGCATGAGCAGCGCGCAACGCGATCGCGCCGTTGTAGCCGCCGAAGCCTTGCGTCGCGCAGAGTGCGCCGCCATCGGTGTTGCTGTGAACGGGTGCGGCTTGCAGGATGAAGGAACGCGCGATTTCTCCGAGCTCGGGATCGGGCGTGCGCAACGTGGGTACGCCGACTGCAGACTCGCCGAGGAGGTACTGCAGTGCTTGCGACACTGCTTTCAACCCAGTCTCCCCCATCGTGTGACCGTCGCCGACCGCCTTCGGCGTGCCAACATACACAGGGGGCAGGGGTTCTGTCCGTCCCTGCAGCTCAGCGGCGTACCGACGCGCGTTGCCGGCCGTGGTGAGATCGGTCTTCGAGTTCGTGCGCGTGCCAGTCGCATGCGCGACGAAGTATTGGTAGTCAGCAACCGAATAGCCGTGCCCCTTATGCGACAGCTCGAACGTGTGCAGCAGAGCGTTCTCGCCGCCGAATCCGACGCCTGCGAAATGCGCTTTGCCGCCAGCTTCGCCACTCTGTCCCCATCCGGTGATGATGGACGTGATGTCGAGAAAGTTGCGCAGCGCGAACTCGAGCGTCGTAATCAGGATGCCCGAGCCTGCTTCTCCCACGACGGTGCCGTTCGCATCGACGTCGAACGGGGCGAGCGAGTCGGCGACACTACGTTGCTCGTGCGGCGCGCGCGAGGCATTGAGCGTTTCCAGTTTTGCGCGCGTCATCAGCGCGCCGGGACCGAACGCATCGAAAATTTGCCAGTTCGGGCGCGTCGCTGCATCGGCTGCAGTCCACAGGGCGAGCTGCGGGCGGCGGAAGCCGGGATAGTCAAACAACATCTGGGGAGCGATCTCGCTGAATGCGATCGAGCTCGATGCGCACGCACCGGATGTGTTCAGAGGAGTCTGCGGCACACGCATGTAGCCGTTCGGGCCGCGGAGAGATTCGAGCAATGAAGGGTTCTTCAACGACTTGCTGAGCGCATACGCAGGAGCGAGCATCGTCGACACCAGCGCGGGACCATGCGAGGACAGCGAGTTCGCAAGACGCATCGCGAACTTGTCGCGGAGTTTGTCATGGGCGATCTCAACATCGCCCGCCCGTCGCCATTCAGACAGCGCATCCAATCCCGAGAAGGCAGTCGCTGCGGCGATTCGGAAGTCATATGGATTCGTCAGAAGTTGCGAGAGCGGCATCGGCAGCGCCGCGAGCGCGCCCATGCCTCCGTAGATGAACAGCTGAGCCTGCAACGAAGGCCCGAGGCGCGGATCGTCGTCGAACAGTCCATACATGTCGCGCAGGGCGGAATCGCGCACCTCTCGATACGTGAGCCCCGCGAGACGTCGCAGGCCGTCCTTGGCGAAGTCGTGCGGCAAGCTTGCGGCAATGTCCGTAACGACGGCGCTGCCGAGCGCGGTCAGCTCATCGATGTAGCGAATGCCGAGGTTCGCACGCAGGCGTGCGCCGTGCTCGCGTTCGATCTCTTCGATCGTCGTCGCCGTTCCATTTCGCCACGACAACGCGAGCGATCCATCCTCTTTCGGCTCGATGTCGATGAGGCCCGCATCGAACGCCGCATAGGCAATGAATTCGGGCGAGCGGGCAACGCGCGCGTTGTACGTTTCGGTCGTGCCAACCGCCGAGACGGAGCAGGGCGTGCCGATCGTTACCAGGACTTTGTCAGCCGTGAGCACGTGTGATCCAAGGGAGCGATAAACGGGGATGCGAAGGATACACCCCCTCGGGTGCATGCTGCAGCGCGCGCCTGTCCCCCGATCCGTGCCGTTCTCCGGTCGTTCTCGGCCGTTCGCCGATGCACCATACCGTTGGCGGCACTGCTCAGGCATGATCGGGCGCAAACTCGGCCCGCTTCGTTAGATGACCAATGAGTGCAGCTAGAAAACTTCTGCTCGGCCTGCTGGCCGTCGTGCTCGTAGCCGGATGCGCGAATGAGACCAGCGGTCCGATCGAACGCCAAACGCGCAATGTAGCTGAGTTCAGGGCGATCGATATGGAGGGCTCGGCCGAGCTCGCCATTACCGTCGGTTCGGAGGCGTCCGTCCAGATCGAAGCGCCTGTCGAGGTGCTCGATCGGCTCAAGACCGAGGTGCGCGGCGATACTCTATATATCGAGAGCAAGCCGAAGGACTGGATCTTCAAGAAGGGCCGCTCGCGCCCGAAGGTGACGGTCTTCGTGCCGAGCCTCACATCCCTGCGAGTGGGTGGCGGCAATGAAGTCAATGTCCACGGTTTCTCGGGTGGAGATACACAGATCAGAGTGGAAGGCGCGGTCGATATCGAAGGCGCAGGCGAGCTCGATCGCCTCACGATCAGAATGGCGGGTGCGGGCACCGGGGATTTCAGCCGATTGATCGCGACCGATACGCACGTGACCGTAGATGGTGTGGGGACCGTGAGCGTGCATCCGAAGGAGACGCTCAACGCTACGATGAATGGCGTCGGCGCGATTCACTACACCGGCACGCCCCGCGAGGTGAGGACGCACATGAACGGACTCGGCCGTATCGCGAAAGCGGACACAGATGACATCGAAGCCGCTGACATCGAAGCCGCACCAGACGAACAAGTCGAGATCGATCCCGACACACTGCAGCCCGAGTACGAAGACGACACGCCGAGGGACACCAGCGACGTGATCTGATATTCGCTCTCGCAGTCCCTCTCCCATTGGGAGAGGGTCAGATGTGAGGGCCCAAGTCTTCTCCTAGTGGGAGAGGATCAAGGTGAGGACCCATGTCCCCTCAGGGCCAGGGTGAGGTCCAAGTTCCCTCTCCCAATGGGAGAGGGACAGGGTGAGGGTCCAAGTCCCCTCTCCCACTGGGAGAGGGTCAGGGTGAGGGTCCAAGTCCCCTCTCCCACTGGGAGAAGGTCAGGGTGAGGGCAGTTTCGAATCCTCTTCCATCCCCTGTGGCTGTTTTCTCAGCAACGCGTTCCGCGCACGCCACTCGGCCTCGGGCTCGAGAGGCTGCAAGAAGCGCACTTCACCGCCGACATACAACGCAAGCGGGACGCCGTCGCTGTACAGGATCCGATTCCCGGTGAGTGAAGGGACGCGTCCGCCCGGCGTCAAGATGCCGACGAGATTGAGAGGATCCGCTGCGGAGACGGACAGGAAATCGTTCGTGTGTGGCTTACGTCGCGCATCGCGCAACGGGCCGATCGCTTCCGGTAACGCGAACTGCTCACCGGAGAATCCCGCGATGAAGCGCCCTCCGCGAATTTCGCCACGCGCTTCGAGCCGGCGCAAACACAGCAGCAGCTCTCGCCACGGCGGCAACCAATCCGCCTCGCGATCCAGTAACTTCCAGAATATGACGCCCCAACGATTGAGCAGCGTGCGGCACAAGTGCTCGATGGCTTCGGGGTCGCTGCTGTGGCTGTAGGCTGTAGGCGGTAGGCTGTAGCCAGAACGTGCTGCGCGCGTGCCGCGTTCTGTTTCGTCAGTGCTGGCCGTCCGCTGTGCACCGCTCACGTTCCTTCGAACCAGGGCCCAGCGACCCGCATCCTGCATGCTGAATATGGCACTGCGGCGTTTGCGTCGTGCATGCGAGGCAGAGCGTCGTCGATCGGATGGAATCAACAACGTGCGTAAGCCGCCGAAGCTGTCGGAGTTCACGATGCCATGTGCGACGAGCTCGCCGAGCGCTTCTTCGACCTGCACAGGCAGCAAGCCCGTGCCGTCGACGATCTCGTCGAAGAACGACGCGCCATGCGCCTGTATCGCTTCCACGACGCGTTCGGCCTTGCTGGTGAGCTGTACGGCGTCCGCCGATCGGACGAAGCTCGACCAGGTCTTCACACTGCGTCGTGCGAGCAGCACGATCGGTGTGGAGCGCACGGGGGACGCACCGCGTTCCGCATCGCCGGCGCGCGTCGCCAGTCGCGTCCACACGATGCGTCCGGCCAGGCATTGTTCGTCGAGCCACGCAGGATCGTATTCTGCAATTCGTAACGGCAGAATCTCGCTTTCCCAAGCGCCTGCCGGTGACTCGAAACCTTCGAGTTGGCTCAAGATCGATGCAACCGAATCGGGGCCTTGCATGCGCGTCGAACGCGTGACGCGCTGCCATTCGAACAAGAAGCGCAGGAAATCGCGCGACTGCACCGGCTCGATCTCCGCGCGCAACCGTTTGACGGTATAGCGATGGATGCGCGCGAGAAGGCGTCGATTGCACCACTCCACGAGCTCTTCTTTAGCTGCACGGTGAGCTGCTTCGGTGAAGCGTCCGCGCATGGCGGTGCCTTCGGCCTCCAATCGCAAGAGCGCCCCATCGATGTCTTGCGTCGTCACGCCGAGCGTCGTTGCGATCGCGGTGGCCGTTGTGGGACCGAGCGCCTCGAGACGACCCCGCACGATTTCGACGAGCGCTTCGTCTCGCGCATACTCCTCTTGGTAGGGTGCTTCGATTGCAGGTTCGAGTGCTGCATTTGGAAAAACAGCGAGCAACAGAGGCAATCGTTCCGCGGCGACGAAGAGGCCGTCTGAGAGCACCGCGTCTGAGGCAGACAAGATGGGGGCAGCGCAACGCAACTGCGCGACGCGCCGCTGCTTCATCAGCTCGCGCAGAATTGGCGGCCATCGTTCGTTGCGCTCGGCTTCCTCCCTCGTGAGATAGGTCATCCACGCGAGCGCATCGTGCAGCTCATCGGGCGATGAAGCATCCGGCCAGGCCTCGCCTCGAACTCGCGCAATTGCTTCCGGATCCAACTTGCCGATATCTGCCGCTGTCTGCGGATCCATCCAGCGGCGACTCGACACGCCTTGTGTGCGACGCTCTTCGAGCGGTGCGTCGTCGAGATAGGCATACGGTCGAGCCGACAGCACCTCGAGTGCGAGCGGCGACGGTTCGGTAAGATCGCGCGCGATGATATTGATCTCGCCACTCACGAGGCCGTGCAGGAGCCGCTCGAAGCCTTCGATATCCATGGCTTCCTCGAGGCAGTCGCGCACCGTTTGTTTCACGAGCGGATGATCCGGCACGACGATGTCGCCCACGATGTTCTCGCCGCACGCAACTTGATCCGGAAACACCGATGCGAGCAGGTCTTCGGCGTTCATGCGAGCGAGCGCGGGCGGCACCTTCTTGCCGCCGCGGAAGCGCGGCAACGCCAGCGCGATCGAGGCGTCCCATCGCCAGCGTGTCGTGAACATCGGGGCTGCCAACAGTGCCTGAATGAGAATCTCGCGCGCGCTGTTCGGGTGTAGATAGCGAGCGACCTCGCTCAGCTCGAAGCTGTGCGCTGTCGTGAGCGAGAGGATGATCGTGTCTTCCGTTGCCGCGGCTTGCAGCTCGAAATTGAACGTGCGGCAAAAGCGCTTGCGCAGCGCGAGCCCCCATGCGCGATTGATTCGGCTTCCGAACGGTGAATGAATGACGAGCTGCATTCCGCCGGCTTCGTCGAAGAAGCGCTCGAAGACGATCGTTTGTTGTGTGGGCAGGCAGCCTAGAGCCGCGTGTGCGGCGTGCAAGTACGCTCGTAGCTGCGCAGCCGCCGGCGGCGACAGGAACGAGAGTGGATCAGGTGCTGCGGAGAGTGATTCGCGATTCGTGTCTCGTGACTCATCAGACGTGGAAGCGACCACCTTTTCTTTCTGACGACCCTCTACCCCGTGATCTCCTTCCAGGCACGCTTGCACTTCACTGCGCAGACGAGACACCGCGCGCGACAATTCGTCAGTGCGGCCGGGTGCTTCACCGAGCCAGAACGGAATGGTGGGCGCTTCTCCGTGTGCGTCTTCGACACGTACCACGCTTCGCTCCACGCGGATGATTCGATACGAGGTATTGCCGAGCTGGAACACATCGCCTGCGAGGCTCTCGACTGCGAAGTCCTCGTTGACGGTGCCGACGAGGTGACCTTCAGGTTCGAGCATCACCTGATAATCGGCTGTGTCTGGAATCGCACCGCCCGAAGTGACCGCTGTGAGCCGCGCGCCTTTGCGACCGCGAATCATGTGATTCACGGCGTCGTGGTACACGAGCGCGCCTTGGCGCCCTCGACGCGTGCTGAACCCTTCAGCGAGCATGCGCACGATCTCATCGAAGCTTTCGCGCGTGACGTTGCGATAAGGGTAGGCGCCTCGCACGAGCTCGAACATCTCGCGTTCGCTGCATTCGCGCGCGGCGCTCTCGGCCACGATCTGCTGTGCCAGCACGTCGATCGGGTTTTCTGGAATCTTGAGACGATCCAGCTCACCACGGCGTACGCTGTCGAGCAGCGCTGCACACTCAGCGAGATCGTCGCGAGAGAGTGGGAACAAGCGGCCCTTTGGCGTGCCTCCGACGGCGTGACCCGAACGTCCTACCCGTTGCAGAAACGCGTTGATCGAACGCGGCGAGCTGATCTGGCACACGAGATCGACATCGCCGATATCGATGCCGAGCTCGAGCGATGCGGTGGCGACGAGTGCTTTCAGCTCACCGCGCTTGAGCCGCTGTTCCGCATCGAAGCGCAGATGCTTCGCGAGACTGCCGTGGTGAGCGGCCACACAAGACGTGATCGGTGCACGGCGGACGGCGGACGGTGATGCTTCCGAAGTGACAGGCGAACCGTGAGCGGTGAACGCTGTACGAGCGGGATCTCGCTCATCCTGCTCCTCACCGTTCGCCGTCCGCCGTCCGCCGTTCACGAGCGGCTCATCGAGCCGCTCAGACAGATGTCTGCACACACGTTCTGCTTGACGACGCGTGTTGACGAACACGACGGTGGTGCGATGCTCGCGAATGAGCTGAGTCAAACGGTCGTAGAGCTGTGTCCAGACTTCGTTCGACATGACGGCTTCGAGCGGCGAATCGGGCAGCTCGATTGCGAGATCGCGATGACGCACGTGGCCGCTGTCGACGATCGTGCAACGTGCATTGCCTTCGGCATCGATATTCTTCGTTCCGACGAGAAAGCGGGCGACATCCTCGATCGGTTTCTGCGTCGCCGAGAGTCCGACGCGCATGAGCTTGCCCGCGGTCAGCGCTTCGAGGCGCTCGAGTGAGATCGCAAGATGCGAGCCGCGCTTCGTGCCGGCGACGGCATGGATTTCGTCGACGATCACCGTGCGAGTAGTAGCGAGCATCTCGCGCCCAGATTGCGAGCCGAGCAAGATGTAGAGCGACTCCGGCGTGGTAACGATGACATGTGGCGGACGCTTGCGCATTTGCGTCCGCTCGTATTGCGGCGTATCGCCAGTGCGCACCCATGTTCGAATGTCCACATCGCGCACCGTGTGGTCGCGCAGGCGTTCGCGAATCCCCGCAAGCGGGGCCTCTAGGTTGCGGTGGATATCGTTTGAAAGTGCCTTGAGAGGCGACACATAAACGATGCGCGTCTCATCGGGTAATCCCCATTGCTCGCCTTCGCGCACGAGCTCGTCGATCGCGGCCAAGAATGCGGCGAGCGTTTTTCCCGAGCCGGTCGGCGCGGAGATCAGCACGTGCTTGCCCGCTTTGATCGCGGGCCACGCGTCGATCTGCGCGGGCGTCGGGGTCGCGAACGTGTCCGCGAACCAGCTCGCGACAGCGGGGTGGAAGTAAGGAGTGTGGGTCATGGGAGTACCTGAATATACTCTCAGTGACACCGCGCCGAGAACCTTTGTTCAGCGAGTAGCTACATGCCTACAGCGCGGTCAAAAACTGGCAGGTTTTTTTGATTCAGAGTAGCCACAAAGAACACAGAGAACACAAAAAAGAGGAAGGAGTGCATCGCCCCTCGCGCCATGTGAACCTCATTGATGCAGTGTTGACCGCGAGCTCAGAAGTCGTCTCTAGTTCCTTTTTGTGTTCTCTGTGGCTGCTCTGAATCCTTCTCTTAGCAGTTAACCGCCATCGGAAAGCTGCTTGCGGCCCACTGCGATTTCGATCAGCTCCAAGTCGGAAGCATCAAAGCGCGCGCGTCTCGCCGGCGCGCCGAACGGACGCTTGTACGAGAGGAAGAATGATGAGCCGATCTCTTCGGCGAACGAGTGACCGGCGGTGACGACAACAGATCCGCGCCCGACGCTCATTTTCTGGTTCAACGAAAGAATGTCAGCCCGCTCGCGTTGCCATGTGGTCTGTGCCGCATACGCCAGCGCGACGCTGGCGCGCTCGCCAACGTTGACGCCTACGCTCGCGAGATTACGTCGCATGATGGGATCTTCGACCCACACCGTGCCGACTTCGCGGAACTCCCGACTCTGCAATCGCGTGCGCACCGCGAAGTTCAACAGCGAGCTTTGATGCTCGAATCCGACGCGAGCTAACCAGCCCGTGCCGATCTCTGTCTCGCTCGAGGCTACCGCGAGCGATGCCGTTCCAATGGCCCCCAAGGGACGCGCGAGCCCGATGCCTAATGCCGCAACCTGGTCGGCTAGATACTCGCCGTGGCCTTCGATCGTGAATCCAAGCGGCGCGGCGCAAGCGACCGTAGTGTTCGCGAACATGGGTCCGTACTCGTTGCTCGTGAAGGCGTAGTCTTCGCGGACTTTGCCGATGCCCACCGCGAAGTCGCTGCAGCCGGAGTCGACCAGCCGCGCGCGCGAGACGAGCGGTGCGCTCAGGGCTTCGGAGCGCCCGAAACTGTCGCGTGCTACGAAGTTCACGGCGTTGCGATCGCTGATCTTGGGGGCTCCGCTCAGAGACAGGCTTTGTCGCGACAGCACGCTTTCATTGCTGCCCATCGACGCGAACAGGGCATCCGCGGCCGTCGGCAGCACGGCGACGCCGCTCGTCGCCAACCTTTCCGAATACAGCACGTCATCGTTCGGCGAAGTGCGCGTGCCGAACTGAATGCCGCCATAGCGCACCGTACTCCCCCACGATCCAGCGCTGCTCACCGTATCGCCGACGCGAATCTGCTCCTGTGCGTCCGGGAGCTTGAGGGTGTATCGCGATTCGAGCCGAGTGACGCGCTCTACTGTCGGATCCAGCGATGCTGCGAAGCTATAGTCGAGAACGCTCGCATCGGTGAGCACGCGCGCGTTGATGGAGGGTTGTTTCGGTTTCTGCAGGTCCGTCTTAACGGCCACGTCGTTCGGCGCCGAAGGCGCGCTGACGCAGCCCGAGGTCGCACAGACAATGCATACTGCTGCTGCCAGTGCAGCGCTTCTTATCTCGAGCCTCATCAACGCGAAATCCCCAGACTCAATCGGCCGTTTCGTGTTCGTCTTGATCGACCGAAAATCGTACGGGATCGTCGGCGGACAAAGAATCAGGCGGCGCCTGTCCGTAAAAGTAAGGGATGACGATAGGCGTGGGCCAATGTCGCCGATCGCATGCATTCGGAAGCGCGTGTGTGCGCGCACGCGGCGCGACCGCTGCCCTCAGCCCGCAGCGACGCGCAGTGTGCCGACAGGTTCTTGCTTGATCTCGGGGAACAAACCGCTGCAGAAATCGATGAACGCGCGGATCTTCGCCGTCGGCTGACGGTGCTGCGGATAGACCACCGAAACCGGCCACCACGCGCCCTCATTCCAGTCTTCGAGCACAGGCACGAGCAACCCCGATGCGATCTGTGCTTCGACGATGAAATCGAGTGCGCGAACGAACCCGGCACCGCTTACGGCCGCCGCCACAGCAGATTCCGGATCGCTGAAAGAAAGCGCCGCGGCCGGCTGGATCGTGTGCTCGGCCCCGCCTTTGCGGAATACCCAGTCGCGCGGTTGATTGGTGCCCAGCTTGAACATGGCAATGCAATGCTCGGGCTTGAGATCCATCGGCGTTTGCGGCGCGCCGACGCGATCGATGAATACGGGCGATGCGCAGGTGAAGCCGCGCAGTTGCCCGACGCGGCGCGCGATCAGGCTCGAATCGCTCAAATTACCGACGCGCACCGCGGCGTCGATCCCTTCTTGAACCAAGTCGAGCACTCGATCGTTCATGCTCATCTGAACCGTGAGCTCGGGATGTTGCGCGATGAAACGCGGTAGAGCGGGAACGATGATCTTGCGACCGAGGGAGACGGGGACATCGATACGCAGTTTGCCGCGGGCCACACCACGCGATTCGGCGACTTCGCTCTCGGCTTGGTCGAGCTGCGCGAGCGCTTCGCGTGAGCGCTCGTAGAAGTTCGTGCCTTGATCGGTGAGGCTCAACGATCGCGTCGTGCGGTTCAGCAAACGCGCGCCAAGGCGCTCTTCGAGGCGGGACACTGCCTTGCTGATCGCGGACGGCGACATGCCAAGGGTTTGTGCGGCCGCAACGAAGCTGCGGGCTTCCACCACCCGCACGAATACGACGATATCGCTGTAATTATTCAATGATCGACGCCCTGAAAACTGCCGTCATTATTCGTCCCAATTCCGGACACGGAGTGGCATGTTTGCTTGAGGCGCTCGCGATTGCCCTCATATAAAGACGCAGGCGAGGAAACAACGGCCATGCCAGCACGTTCGTCGACAGGGATTCTATGCTCGGTATTCATGACCGCAACGCATGACTCTGTTTGCAAACAACCCGGTTTACCCTGGTGCCGGCTGCCCTTAATGTATCGCTCCCGAGCAGGGGTGAGGGGCGGGTTGGCCGCAAAGGCTGACCAAAGTTGATCGCCCCGGGATTGGCTGGGGTGGGAAATCCCCGCAGTTTCCGGGCCCGATGTTCAGGATGCGTGTTGTAGGAGACGCGATGTTCTTGGTGACTGGTGCGACGGGCAACGTAGGGCGAGCCGTGCTGAACGAGCTGGCGGGCCGCCCCGTGCCTGTTCGAGCCTTCGTGCGCGACCCTCGCAAGCTCGGCCCGGTGGCCGAGAACATCGAAATCGTCACGGGCGACATCTTCGATGATGAAAGCCTAAAACGTGCGTTCGATGGCGTCGATGCCGCGTTCCTGGCGTCCGCTTGGTCTCCGCGTATGGCAGAGCTGCACCTGAGATGTGTCGTCGCGGCCAAGGCCGCAGGCGTTGGGCGCATCGTGCAACTCTCAGGCGTCGGCGCCAGCCGGGAGTTCTGCTGTGCACGCGCACTGCAGTGGTTGGGCCAAATCGAAAGCTCGACCCGAGCGGCTGGCATCCAAGTCACGCATCTTCGTCCCACGTTCTTCATGCAGAACCTCTTGCGCTTTGCGGACAGCATCGCGCAACAAGGCGTCATCGCCGGCCCATTCCGTTCGAGCAAATGGACGTTTGTCGATGCGCGGGATGTGGGTGCTGTGGGCGCGGCCGCCCTACTCGATGCTTCTCACGCCGGTCGTGCGTACGTCGTCACAGGAAACGAAGCTCTGACGTATCAAGAAGTCGCAGAGCGGCTGAGTAAGGTGCTCGGCAAACCGATCCGGTACCAAGACATCACCGCGAACGAAGCCCGCGGCCGCCTCCAAGCCGCGGGTGCTTCGCCAGTGATGATCGAAGCGACTCTCGAGCTGTGGGATGCGTGCGCCTCGAAGCTCATCAATGTCGCGCCCACGACGGTCGTCAAAGACATCACCGGACGCGAACCGCGATCGCTGGAAGATTTCGCGCGCGAATACAAACCGATGTTTCTAGGTCAAGCCGAGAAGCGAGCCGTTGGCTAACAGGCTGTAGCCCCTAGGCTGTAGGCTGTAGCCAGAGAAGACGAGCTGTCTTCGCCACAGAGCCGCGCTCGATATCTGGCTACGGTCTACAGCCTACAGCCTAAGCGTAGAACCTAAGCCAGCGTCAGCTCAGGCGTGACCGAGATCTCCATTGCGTTGTTGTCGTTGTTCACGGTGACGACCGTCACTGGGCGGCGCCAAACGCGTGCGATGTATTCGAGCACCTTGCGTCCGCGATCGGGATCGAGGCCGCGACCGTCGGTCACGTGATCGTGGATGAGCTCGAGCTTGCCATCCACATGAATTCGGGAGGCGCTGACTGTCGGTGCGCCAAAGCCGTACTTCGGCGCGAGCAAGGCGTCGTGTAGTGCGGATAGATCGCTGTCCTGCACCGTCAAGGTCCCATTCGCAGGACCCTTGTACCGGAAGAGCTGCAGCTCGGTGGCGAGCTCCGGGGTCAGGTGATTGCGAATGAAGGCGAAGTCATCGTCCTCGCACATGATCTTGCGAGCATGGTCGAGGCCGTGCTGCTCGACGATCTTCTCCCAGATCGAGAACCCCAGGTGATAGGGATTCGTAGATAGCGCCACGTTGTCGCCGCTCGCGGTGGGGCGAACGACGTCGGAATGGCACTTGATCGCATCGACGTATGCGGATTGCGGTAGGAAGTCCGCTTCGCGCAAGAGTCGCGCGTGCCAGTACGAGGCCCAGCCTTCGTTCATGATCTGGCACGCAAATACCGGATAGAAATAGAACGATTCTTCTCGCACGGCGAGAAAGATATCGCGCTCCCAGGGCTCCATCTCCGGTGCGTAGTGAGCGATGAACCAGAGCAGATCCTTCTCGGGATGCGGTGGAATCGGCGAGCGTTTTGCGGGGCCGCTCGCTTGCGGTCTCGCGGTGTCCGGACCGAGCGAGGCGAAGCGGCGCGAAAATTCGTCGTGGGCGGGCGGAGTCTTATCTCGAAGCACTTCAGAATATCGATCTCGGCGTAGGGCTTGATCGACGTCAATATGCTGCTCGAGCGACAAAGCGGCGTCCAACACCGCTTCCACGCGCTCGAGACCGTGCGCTTCGATCGCCATGCCGATCTGCCGAGCATGCGCCGCGGCCTGCTCGACGATGTGCTCGCCGACTTGGCTTTGGCTGCGACGAAACAGCATGTTATTCGCGGAGAAGTCCGCGTGTCCGAGCACGTGCGCAGTGACGAGCACGTTCTCCGCCGCGCTGTTGCTCTTCGCGAGATAGGCGCGACCCGGATTACCGGGAAACACGACTTCGAACAATCGCGACAAGCCCATGCGATGCTGAATGAGTTGATAGATGTAGCGCACGCCGAAAGACCAGTGCGGCATCCGTACCGGCAAGCCATAGATCGCGATCTCGGTCATGAAGCTTTCGGGCACCACCTCGAATTCGACGGGGTGATATTTGAGCCCGAGGCTCTTCGCGAGGGATTCGATTTGGGCGATCTGGGTGCCGTCGATCATGAGCGCCTCCGGCGCGGTGATGAAAGTGACGTAAGTGATGGAAGTGATGCAGGCCAGAAGTGCTCCACAGCCTTGACCGCGCGCATCGCGATCTCCCCTCTGACCTTCATCACTTACATCACCTCCATCACTTTCATCACCTTCATTTACTCGGGCCTGGCAAAGAAGTGCCTGACCGCATTCCAGATATCATCGGTGCCGCTCGCGCGGAATGCGCCGACGTTGTCCACTTCCTCGGCAAGATTCAAGAACAGCTTGCCGATCTCGCTGTCCGGTGATGAGCCTGCAAGCGGCGCCACTTCGAGGAAGCCCGCATAATTGCAGTCGCCTACGATCTCATCGAGCGCGGCGTGTGCTTGCGGTTGGTCGGAGGGGAAGTTCTCGCCGTCCGATGCATAGAACAGGTAGACGTTGTACTGACTCGGGTTGTAGCGCGCGTCGATGATCTCGCGCACCTTCTTCAAGCCCGCGGATGCGACCGTGCCGCCCGTGCCTGTGACGCGGAAGAACTCGTCCTCCTCAAATTCCCAGGCCTCGGAGGTGTGCGCTACGAAGACAAGATCGAGGTGACGATACTGGCGCCGTAAACCTTGAATCGCCCAGAAGAAGAACGTCTTCGAGATCTGTCGTTCGCGCTCGCCCATGCTGCCCGAGACATCGAGCAGCAAAATGACGACCGCCTGCATCGCGGGCTGCTCGCGCTTGGCGAGTTGTCGATAACGCAAATCATCGTCCGTGAACGGCGGCGCTTCGGCCCCACCCGCGTTCTGCACGCCACGGCGCTTAATCGACTCCTTCAACGAACGCCGCCGATCGAGTCGAGATCGCGCACCACGCCGGTCCCAGCCCTCGCGCGTCCAATCGTCCTCTTTGGCTTTGCCCTGCTTGGCTTCGAGATTCGGCAGCTGCATCTCTTCCCACAGCCAATCGACGATGTCGTCGATGCGAAACTCGAGCGTGTATTGGATGCTGCCGTCTTCGTTGCCGCCTTGGCCCCGCTGCTGTTCGCTGTCTTGCTGCGGTCGGCCGATGCGATCGCCGGGCTTCGCTTGTCCTTGCCCGACGCCCTGTTGCTCGTTCGAGTTGCGAAGCTTGAAACGGTAGTGCTCGAGCATGCGTACCGGTACGCGGACGGTGCTCGCTCCGCCACTCAACACGTCTGCACCGGCAACGATCTGCGGCAGATGCTGACGAACAGCTTCTCGCACCTTCTCATTGTGGCGCAGCCAATCGCGCGCGCCCCTCGAGAAGAGATCGTACCAGCCGGCATCACCGGGACTACCCGACCCGGATCCGCCTGACACCTTGTCGCTCATGACTGCTTCTCTAACCTCCGGATCACTCCTGGGCCAGCAATGTCGTCACGTAGCTCAGCGCTTCCTTCGCGCTGTGCTCGTCGTAACCGTACTCCGCAGTGAGTCGATCCTGTACAGCGGAGATCTTCTTGCGCGCTTCGTCGTCGGGCCGCGCGGCCGAGGTCACGAGCCGCAGCACATCGCGGCGCTCTTCGAACAGATACTGTTCGATCGCCTCGCGCATCCGGGCGTGACTGTTGAGCGTGAACTTCTCGCCGACCTTGTATGCCACCATGGCCTTGCGCACGACCTCCTGACGGAAGGTGAGCTTGCCGGATTCCGATACCTTGATCTTCTCTTCCACCGAGCGCAAGAAGCGCTCGTCCGCCGGACGCGATTCGCCGGTGATGGGATCGGTGACCTCGCGATGATCGAGCGAGGCCTCGACTTCATCGAGGTACTTATCGAGCAGCTGTTGCGCTTCGTCTTCGAACGATGCGAACAGCGCGCGATGCACGTCTTCCTTCACCCAGCGGTTATAGAAATCCTTGCGCGCGAGCACGAGGTAGTCGATCCACTGCTTCTTCGCCTTCGCATCCATGCGGGCGTCGTTCTCGATCGAGTCCTTCAACGCGAGCAAGACCTCCATGCTGGTCAAGCTCTTCTTATCGTTGCGAGTGATCGCATTCGAGATCGAATTGACGATGAAACGTGGGCTCACACCCGTAAGACCTTCTTCAGGCGCTTCGGTTCGCAAGCGCGTCACTTCGGTTTCCGGAAATCCTTCCACGCTCTCGCCCGCGTACAGCCGCAGCTTCTTCGATAGATCCATTCCCTCGCGCTCGGGTTTCATGAGGCGCGTCAGTACGGCGAACACGGAGGCGACGCGCAGCGCGTGCGGGTCGAGGTGCACGTCGCGAAACGCGGGCGCTGCGGACACCAGCTTGTTGTAGATGCGCGCCTCCTCGAGATACGACAACGTATATGGGACCTTGACGATCACCATGCGGTCGAGCAGTGCCTCGTTCTCCTTTTCCTGCAGGAACTTGTGGAATTCGGCGAGGTTCGTGTGCGCTAAGATCGTTTCGTCGAGATAGATGAGCGGAAAGCGCGAGACTTTGACGTTCTTCTCCTGGGTGAGCGTGAGCAGCAGGTACAGGAACTCGCGCTTCACCTTCAAGATCTCGATCATCTCGAGCATGCCGCGGCTCGCGGCATAGACGGCACCCGACCACGACCATGCACGTGGATCGCCCTCATCGCCGTATTGCGCGACTTTCGACAGATCGACGGAACCGACCAGATCGGCCAGATCCGCTGTGGTCGGATCGTGCGGAGCATACGTACCGACGCCAACGCGCGACGCTTCGGACAAGAAAATGCGTTCGACCGGCATGCGCAAGAAGTCGCCTTCGAATTCACGTTCGAGCCGGTCGCGAGCCCATGGGCTCAGCTCACCGCGAATTTCGACGCCATACGTGTCGCGAAACTCGCCTCGCAAGCTCATGGGAATCAGATTGAGCGGCGACTCGTGCAGCGGCGAGCCCTGCAGGGCGTACATCGCACCCTCGTCGGTGTGGCTGTACTCCTCGAGGCCGCGCTTGAGCAGGATGGCCATCGTCGACTTACCGCCGGAGGGCGGCCCAAGCAGCAGAAGCAATCGACGGCCAACATCCGATCCTGCGGCAGCGGCTTTGAAGTAATCCACGACGCGAGCAAGGGGCTCGTCGATGCCGAAGAGCTCTCGCTTGAACAATTCTTTCGGTCCGGCGGATTCGCCGTTTGCTGCTGCGGAGTTCGGCGTTTGGCCGTCGCGGCCGAACCAACACAGCATGTCCCATAGATATTCGTGACTCGTGCGCGCCAGTTGGCGGCCATTACCCGGCACGATCGTGCGTAAGAACTCGCCGAACGTTCCAGACCAGTGCTGCGCACGGTGGAAGCGGCTATAGGCGCTCAGGGCCTCAACGAAGTTCTCGCTGCGCTGCGAACTTCCCTTTGGGCTGTCTGACTGCATCGAAACGCCCTCCTCACTACCTTATCGAGGTGTAGAAACTTGTTTCGCTCGTCATGTCGTGCTGTTGCACCTGCAACTCACGTACCGAGCATACGCCCGAGCTCACCGATGAATGCCACTCCGCGCACTCCCAAAGAGTCGTAAGACAAAGACTGATCCATCAGCGAACATGTTCCATTCGACACGTTCGTCGTCATCGACACTAAGGGGTACGTCACACTTGCTTCGTGAGACGTCGAACACGGATTGGAGTTGGTAGAGAACTCGTACGGCTTACGAGCGTAGCAGCCACGTAGCGCAGCGTTGCGCATCTCACGTTGATGGAGAGCGAAACATAGCTCACTAGTTACTCTCTTCGAGGCGATCTTGCAATGCGATTCATTGCTGATCGTGCGCAGAAGGCGGTGAGCTGCACGCGAAACTATGAGAAGCGCATGTAAACGCACAACATGTGTGCGCGATGCGAACGACGCTGCGCTACCGCTGAACGTGCCCTGAATGGCAAAAAGGCCGACGTGAGTCGGCCTTTCTGCGCTCGAGCTTGTGTCGCGTCACACTATTCACGCGGCGGCTGTGACCTGTCCCACATTCGATTCGACCCCGAGCGCTTCGCGAATGACATCATCGACCCTTTCGCAGAACACGAACTCTACTTCGTCCTTCACGCTCTGCGGGATCTCCTCGAGATCTTTGCGGTTGCGAGCCGGCAGCAGTACTTTCCGAATGCCTGCGCGATGTGCGGCAACGGTCTTCTCTTTGATACCGCCCACCGGCAGCACGAGCCCGCGCAGACTGATCTCGCCGGTCATCGCGAGATCGTGGCCAACCGTCCGGCCGGTGACGAGCGAAACGAGCGATGTGAACATCGCGACACCCGCGCTCGGGCCGTCTTTCGGAATCGCGCCCGCGGGTACGTGAATGTGCACGTCCGTCTTATCGAACGTCGCAGGATCCACGCCCAAGCGTGCGGCTTGCGACTTCACGAGTGACAGCGCTGCCTGCGCACTCTCCTTCATCACTTCGCCGAGCTGACCCGTCAAGATCAGCTTGCCGTTGCCGGGCACTCGCGTCGATTCGATGAAGAGGATATCGCCGCCCACAGGCGTCCACGCGAGACCCGTGGCGACGCCGGGAACGCTCGTTCGCATGGCAACTTCGTTCTCAAAACGCGGTGCGCCCAAGATCGGCTGCAGATCGTCCACATCGATGGTCTGCTGCTCGAGCGTACCTTCGGCGATACGAACCGCGACGTTCCGCAGTACCGCGCCGATCGTGCGCTCGAGATTGCGGCAACCGGCCTCGCGCGTGTAGTCGCGTGCGATCTGGCGCAGAGCCTCATCGGTGATCGATGCCTGCTCCGGCTTGAGGCCGTTCGCCTGCAGCTGTCGCTTCACCAAGTAGCGGCGTGCGATCTCGACCTTTTCATCCTCGGTGTAGCCCGTGAGCTCGATGATCTCCATGCGATCGCGCAGCGGACCAGGGATCGTGTCGAGCATGTTCGCCGTCGCGATGAACAGCACCTTCGACAGATCGAACGGCAGCCCGAGGTAGTTGTCGCGGAACGTGTTGTTCTGTTCCGGATCGAGCACCTCGAGGAGCGCCGAAGCGGGATCGCCTTGAATGCCGCTGCCGAGCTTGTCAATCTCATCGAGCATCAGCACGGGATTGCGAGTCCCCGCTTTGCGAATGGCCTGGATGATGGTGCCCGGAAGCGCGCCGATGTACGTGCGACGGTGACCGCGAATCTCGGCCTCATCGTGCACCCCACCCAAGCTCACGCGTGCGAACTTGATGCCGAGCGCGCGCGCGATGCTCTGACCGAGCGAGGTCTTGCCGACGCCCGGCGGTCCTACGAAGCACAAGATCGGGCTTCGGCCTTCCGGATTGAGCTTGCGCACGGCGAGGTACTCGACGATGCGGCGTTTGATCTTCTCCAGACCATAGTGGTCCTCATCGAGCACCTTGCGCGCGCGCTCGATATCGATCGCCTCTTCATCGAGCTTCGCCCAGGGGAGCTGGATCATCCAATCGATCCAGGTACGCAGCATCGAGTACTCCGCGCTCGCATCCTGCATGCGCTCCATGCGCTTTAGCTCCTTCTTCGCCTGCTCGAGCGCCTCCTCCGGCATGCCGGCCTTTTCGATCGTATCGCGTAGCTCCTGGATCTCTTCTGCGGACTCCTCTTCCTCGCCGAGCTGCTTGCGAATCTGGCGTAATTGCTCACGCAAGAGCGCTTCCTTGTGGCGCTCATCGATGGCCTCGCGAGTCTGCTCTTCGATTTGACGCTGCAGACGCAGAACCTCGATCCGTTTGGTGAGCAGATCGGTCACGCGATCGAGCCGACTCTTGAGGTCGACGGTCTCGAGCAGCTCCTGCTTCTCGTGCGCTTTGATGTCCATGAAGCTCGCGACGAGGTCGGCGAGCGTCGAGGGCGACTCGACCGCCTGAATCGCATTCGCCAGCTCCGCAGGCGCCTGCGGCAAGAGCGAGATGGCTTCGGCCGACAAGCGTTTCAGATTGAGCGCACGCGCCTCGACCTCCGGCGAATTCGTTCCCGGGTCGGGCAAGTATTCGACGCGCGCGAGCATGAAGGGCAAGCCGTCCTGGAAGTCGAGCACGCGAAAGCGGCGCTCGCCTTGGACGACGAGATGATGCGTGCCGTCCTGACCCGTCACGTAGCGAACGATGTTCGCGACAGTGCCCACCTTGAACAGATCGTCGGGGCCGGGCGTTTGCGTGTCTGGCTCGTGCTGCAGCAGGAAACCCACCTTGCGCTCGGCGCGCACGGCCTCTTGCGCGGCCGCAAGGGAGCGGTCGCGATTGATCGCGACAGGGAGAACGGTGCCTGGGAACAGCACCAGATTTCTGACCGGCACGATGATGAGCATGTCATCCGAGATCTTCGGAGTCTCATTCTCATCGTGCGACGGTGTGCGATGTTCGTTCATAGCCTTCCGTTAAGAGATTGCGAGTCGCAGGACCAAACAGCCGTTCACGCAAGCCTGATCCATGAGTTCGTAACGTCCGGCGGGTAACGCAATCCGCCGTTCGAAACGACCATAGGGGATCTCCAGTCGATGAACCCCGGTGGTGCTGCGGTTCATGGGCAGCGTTCTGATCGCCACGACGCTGATGGAGCCATCCTCGATGCGCACGTGCACATGCTCCGGCGCAACGCCGGGCAGCGCGACCGTAACCTGGACCTCCGATCCATAAGCCACGATGTCCACGGGGGGTTCCCAGCGCGGCTGCGCCTCGACAGCGTGCCCAAACCTGAAGAACTGCCGTTGCAGACGTTGAGCCTGCTCCAGCAATTCGCAAGCCTCTGCCCACATCCAGGAGTGAGGATTACGAATACCCATGCAAAAAACCCCGATCTCGCGTCATGGAAGCTCAACTTTGGGTCGGGAAGGGGAGAGTCAAGAGCACGCCGCGGGCGTGCTCGGTCGCCGGCCCACTGGCCACTGGCGACTGGCCAGAGGACACAAAGAAGCCAGTCTGCTTCCGCAGAAGCGATGAGTCGTGCGTCGAGTTCCTGCTGTCTCAGCCGCGCTCGCGTAGACTTCTGGCCAGCCGCCAGTGGCCAGTTGGCCAGTTGGCCAGCGAGAGCTCGATGCCCAACCAATTCACTCCGCAATTCTATAAACGCTTCTACGTCAGTCCTCGGACGCGTGTGACGACGAAGGCAGAGATGCATCGGCGTGCGAGTGCGGTCGCCGCGATGGTGCAGCAGCTCGAGCTCAAGGTGACGCGCATTCTCGACGCCGGCTGTGGGCTCGGCTGGATGCGAGCTGCGTTGGTGGAGGCGTTCCCGAACGCAACGTACATCGGATTGGAAGTGAGCGAGCATCTCTGCGCAGAGCATGGGTGGGTCCATGCCTCGCTCGCGACTTATAAGCCTAGAGGGCATTTCGACCTCGTCATTTGTTATGACGTACTTCAATACTTATCCGATCGCGAGGCCGCGCAGGCCATCAGCAACCTCGCGAACTTCTGCAGAGGCGCGCTCTACTTTCACGCCCCGACGCTCGAGGACTGGGAGCACAACGCGGATCGCTCATGCAGCGACGGTGATATCCGACTGCGACCGGCTCAGTGGTATCGCACGCGGTTGGCGCGGGACTTCCGTCACGCAGGGTTCGGCATACACGTGCGACGGGGTGTGCCGTTGTACTTGTGGGAGCTCGAAAAGCCTCGCTGAGCGCAATGCGTGATGGCGCATTTGCGCGCATGAGCGCGGATCGAACGCTCCTCTGAATCTCACCCATTGCTCACTCCTGTTGCTCATGCACCAGTTGTGAGCGCAATTCGCTTCATTGCAGCATGCGGGAACCTTCCGCATTCACGACGCGACCAAGTGTTCATTCGTGGTCCGCGCGATGAATGTGAGGCGCTTCCGGTCTCATAGATTGACGCCGATCCAGCTCATCGCTCGCGCGAGCTGCGCCTCACGTGCCGCCATCGAGTGACGCTTGATCGCCGATTCCTGCATCCGGGCCTAAGTAGAAAGGGCAATACGTTTTCATTTCCGCTCGTGAATTCATGAATGTCATTCCGATGACTGCATTTATCGCGAACGAATAGTTGGAGAAAGTAGCAGCCACGAAATTGTGATTGGGACGGAACGCAATGCGGTCGCAGAACTGTGTGCTCCGTGAAGACGAAGGGAAAGGTCATGTTGACCGCAACATGGGTGAAGCAAGCCGCGCTGGCGGCATTGACGATGACGACGCTGCTCGCAGCGAGCGCACATGCGCGAGATGAGCTCGAGTACACCGGCGTGAGGGTACAACTCGATAACGATCTATTCGCAGGCGGCGAGCGCGATCGCGACTACACCGGCGGATTTGCAATCGCGATCTCTGGGACGGCCGCACGCGACGGTTTGCTCTCGCTCGACCCAGTGCTCGCACGCATCGACGGCTCGATCGGCGTGGAAGGCGCGCAGGTACATCACGCGCGACAGATCGGACTGATCGCATTCACGCCGAAAGACATCAAGGCGAGCACGCCGATCTACGACGACAGGCCGTATGCCAGCTTGTTGTTCATGTCGAACGGACGAGTACACGTCGATGCCGACGATCGTGGCGCGTGGTTCAGTAGCTTGACGATCGGCATGTTGGGTTTGTCGCTGTCAGAGCATCTACAGAGCGCGATTCACGACGTCGTCGGGTCTGATAAGCCAGAGGGTTATCACCACCAGATTTCTTCAAGCGGCGAGCCGACGGCTAGATACACCCTCGCGCGGCATGCACTGTGGATCGCGAACCCGAGCGGCACGGTTGATGTGAAGACGACGGTACAAGGCAGCGTCGGCTATCTCACGGAGGCGAGCGCAGGTATTTCGATGCGCGTCGGGCGATTCGATTCACCTTGGTGGAGCTTCGCCCCCGAATTGACGGACTACATCGCGGCACCGGTCCCGGCAGTGTCGAACCGCGGTCGACCCGAGCGGTACTTCTTTGCGGGAGCACGCGTGAAGGCCCGCGCGTACAACGCGTTCCTGCAGGGACAGTTCAGGGACAGCGAAGTGAGCTACTCCGCATCCGCGCTCGAGCCCATCATCGCCGAAGCGTGGATTGGTGTCGTGACGCAGCTCTTGAATCAGACGCACTTGAGCTATTCGCTCAACTATCAAACGGCGGAAGTTCGCGAAGGCGCTGCCAACCGCGATGCCTGGTGGGGCGCCGTCCAACTCACGCACACGTTTTGAGTTTCGATCCTCGATCCCCCCGTAGCTGCCGGCCGCAAGGCCGGCTTTTTTTTGGCGCGCACAGTCTGCGCGCAAGTGACGGAGTGACGAGGTGACGGAGTGACGGAGTGACAAAGTCAGAAAAGATCCGGAGCGACTCAAGCCGAATGAGAAACAAGTGACGGTTGGAGAGTGAAGAAGATTCTGACTTCGTCACCTCGTCGCTCCGTCACCTCCTCACTTCCCGCGCGGCCTTCGCGCGGGTATGCGGGCGCCTTTCAGCCCTGTGTGCTGCGTTCTTGCGGGTGCGGTGCCGCGCGGTGTTCTTCTTCCCTCAGGCGCAGTGCCTGTGCCGGCTGGCTGCCATGCAGGAATCAATTGGTGCTTGCCCGGGCCGATGAGATCGGCGCGACCCATCCGTCGTAGCGCTTCGCGCAGCATCGGCCAATTGTTCGCGTCGTGCCAGCGCAAGAACGCCTTGTGCAAGCGACGCACTTTCAATCCTTTCGGGATGTGCACGGGCTCGCTTGTGCGTGTCACTTTGCGCAATGGATTCTTTCCCGAGTGCCACATCGCGGTGGCCGTCGCCATCGGCGAAGGCAAGAACGCTTGGACTTGATCTGCGCGATAGCCATTGCGCTTCAACCAGAGCGCAAGCTCCAGCATGTCCTCGTCGGTGGTGCCGGGATGCGCCGCGATGAAATACGGGATCAAGTATTGTTCTTTCCCCGCTTCCCTCGAGTACTTGTCGAACAGCTCTTTGAAGCGGTAGTACGTGCCGACACCAGGCTTCATCATCTTGGAGAGCGGGCCTTCGCCGATCGCTTCAGGCGCGATCTTGAGGTAGCCGCCGACGTGGTGCTGCACGAGCTCCTTGACGTACTCGGGCGATTCGACCGCGAGGTCATAGCGCACGCCTGAGCCGATCAACACCTTCTTGATCCCCGGCAGCGCACGCGCGCGGCGATAGAGCTTGATCAAAGGCATGTGGTCGGTGTTCAGATTCGGACACACGCCCGGATACACGCACGAGGGGCGACGGCACGCCGATTCGATCTCGCGCGATTTGCACGCGAGGCGATACATGTTTGCCGTGGGACCGCCCAGATCGGAGATCACCCCTGTGAACCCCGGCACTGTGTCGCGCACCGTCTCGATCTCTTTGATGATCGAGTTCTCCGAGCGATTCTGAATGACGCGACCCTCGTGCTCCGTGATCGAGCAGAAGGTGCAGCCGCCGAAGCAGCCGCGTTGAATCGCAATCGAGAAGCGAATCATCTCGTAAGCGGGAATCTTCGCCTTGCCGTACATCGGATGCGGCACGCGCCGATACGGCAACTCATAGATCGCATCCATTTCTTTCGTCGTGAGCGGCAGCGGCGGCGGGTTCAGCCACACCTCGACATCGCCATGGCGTTGCACGAGCGCGCGCGCATTCCCTGGATTGGATTCGAGATGAAGGATGCGCGAGGCATGCGCGTATAGGACAGCGTCGTCGCGCACGGCTTCGTAAGAAGGCATCCGGATCACGGATCGTGATCGCTCCGCACTGGGAACTTGGCGGTAGAAGCGGACGATTTTGGCTGAGGCCGACTGGCTACTGGCCACTGGCGACTGGCCAGAGCACACGCTCGCGAGCTCAGCCGGCTGCTCTTGATTCTGGCCAGTGGCCACTGGCCGATTGCCAGTTGCCGTGGAGCCTGCGCGTGCAGGCTCCATCGCATATGGATCCACCGGCGCATCCACCTTCCCTGGCGTATCGATCATCGTGGAATCGATTTCGGTCCAGCCCTCTGGCGTAGAGTGACGGACGAACGCGGTGCCGCGCAGATCCGTGATGGTTTCGATCGGCTCGCCTTTCGCAAGTCGATGCGCAATCTCGACGATCTGTCGCTCGCCGTTGCCGTACACGAGTAGGTCCGCGCGCGAGTCGAGCACGATCGAGCGGCGCACTTTCTCCGACCAATAGTCGAAATGCGCGATGCGACGCAGGCTCGCTTCGATACCGCCCACAACGATCGGGACCGTGCCGAAGGCCTCGCGCACGCGTTGCGAATAGACGATGACGGAACGGTCGGGCCGCTTGCCGCCTTCGCCGTTCGGCGTGTAAGCATCGTCGCTGCGAATACGGCGATCCGAGGTGTAACGATTCACCATCGAATCCATATTGCCGCCCGTGACACCGAAGAACAGATTCGGTTTGCCGAGCCGTTCGAAGTCCTGCGTCGAGCGCCAATCGGGTTGCGCAATGATGCCGACGCGGAAACCTTGTGCTTCGAGCACACGACCGATGATCGCCATGCCGAAGCTCGGGTGATCGACATAGGCATCGCCCGTGACGACGATGATGTCGCAGCTATCCCATCCAAGCGCATCCATTTCCTCGCGCGACGCCGGCAAGAAGGGCGCGGTCCCGAAACGGGACGCCCAATACTTGCGATACGAAAATAGGTCGCGGGCGGGAATCATGGGCATGGGGGCAGGAGGCGTGGCGGCGCGATGATACCTGAGGGCGGGGGCCTTGGGGCCGGGTGCTCGCGCCGGAAAAAAGACCACGTAGGCGGCACGTTTCATGGTGGCGAGCACGGAAGGTCCAACCCCCGCACGCGCTCGGAGCGCGGTGGAGGCTAATGAACTGATCTACAACTGGACGTTCTTGCCCACGCCCCGACCCTCAAGCCGAGGGCCTTTCAGTGCTGCGCGTCTGCGCGCGGGGCTCACTGTAGACACATAAGGCGAGTCCGCATCGTAGAAACGCCACGGCTTGTGCGCCCAATCGCCGGCGTAATCGACCCCGATGCGAGTACTGCGCGCGACGCGCGGCGTGAGCGGGCGCGCCGGGCGCTCGATCCGCAACACATCACCCAGCAGGTCGGTGCCGTTCAGCGTTCGATCGATGTGAAGTGCGCGGCACAGCAGTCCGGGCCCGTGAGTGGTGTCATCGATGCCGCTGACCGGCTCCAATGCTCGAATGAGCACCGCGTGCGGCACGCCGTCCTTCGCGGTCACGACGTTCAAGCAGTTCCAGAACCCATATATAAGGTATACGTACGCGTGCCCAGGCGGCCCGAACATCACCTCGGTGCGGCGAGTACGCCCTTTCGATGAGTGTGCCGCGAGATCCTCCGGCCCCTTGTAAGCCTCCACTTCCACGATCCTGCCGACTTGCACACGATCGGCATGCGCTCTCACGAGATGCATCCCCAACAACTCGCGCGCGACGGTGAGCGTCCCGCGCGCGTAGAACGGGCGGGCCAAGACGTGGGGGGATGGCATCTCCTCTTATTAGAGGAAGACGTGCTCGTCAGCAACAAAAAGAGAGCCGACGTCGTCGGCAGGAAAGCCTACCGGCAGGATAGCCGTGCTAGCGACGGCAAGAGAGCCTATCGGCAAGCCAGATTGAGAAGCGCCTCGCAATGCGCGCTCCGATCCGGTTCTGTCCTGCCGATAGGCTTTCCTGACGCCGGAGAGGCGTCTTTCCTGCCGGCAGGCTCTCTTGACGTCGATAGTGCGTCTTTCCAGATGACTCAGCCGTCCCCGCCCGGCCATCGCCCTCGCATCTGCGTCACCTCGAGCTCGACGCTCTCGGAGGCTGGATCGATCGCGCTCACCTTGATGCGCATGAACTCGAGCGTGTGAGTCGTCTCTTGAAAGTGGAAGACCGCGGTGCGCGATTCGTCGCGCGAGCCGCGAGGCACGAGGAAGTCGTTGTAGCCGAGCTCTTTTGCGAGCGCCCCGCAGCTCACTTGCACGCCTGCATAAACGACGCCGAGGTGTGCTGCTTCACTTCCGTTGTGCGTGGCGATCGCATGCAGCGTGATGCGAAAGCGCGGTCCGACGACTGGATGCGCGGGCACGATATCGACGTGCTGGCCCGGCGAAAGATGGACAGGTTTGCGCAGCCGATCGAAGTGCTGCGAGTCGAGCACCCTTACCGTCGGTGCATCGCTGTAGGCAAGCTTCGGGACTGGCGCAGGCCTGGTGTTTTCGACAGGGACAGAGGTTCGCCCGCGTCGATAAAAACACACGCCGATCAGACCGATCGCGAGAGCGACGGCGAGCCAGATCACCTGCCAGAGTTGAGGAATATGTAACGAACTCGAATCCATTTCACATGTGCTCGCGCATCAGCGAGGGTTGCGTCGACATCGCCCGCGTCCGGCGCCGAACCTGTGAACGGAAGTTCGGACAGCTGCAATCTCCGTTTGCGAGCCCACGCGCTTCAGGCGAGTCTCCCCGAACACATCGTCGCGCGTAACGTAACTACGTCACAGGGTTGCGGCTTCGCCGGCTGCTTGCAGCTTAACCGTGACAGCCGTCGTTTTGCCTGCCCGCCAGATGCTCAGACGTGTGGTATCGCCGACGCGCTTATCGTCCAATCGCGAGAGCAGCTCCGCGACGCTCGTCACGGGTTGATCGTCCAGCGCGAGTATCACATCGCCTGGGATGATTCCGCCGGTCGATTCCACAATCTCGACCCCGCGCAATCCAGCATCTTCGGCTGCAGATCCCGGCGTCACGCGCAGCACCGCGACGCCTTCGATGCCAAGCTCGCGCATGAGCGCTTGGTTCAGCGATTGATCGACTTCAATGCCGAGACTCGGCGGTGCATAACGACCGGCAGCGATGAGTTGTGGCACAACTCGATTCACAGTATCGACGGGTACGGCGAAGCCGACGCCTGCATTCGCACCGGAGGGACTGAAGATCGCAGTGTTGATGCCGATCAAGCGTCCTGCGCTATCGAGCAGTGGGCCGCCTGAGTTCCCCGGATTGATCGCCGCATCCGTTTGGATCAGATGCGCGATGATCGAACCGTCCTCTCCGGGTAGCGAGCGGTCGAGCGCAGAGACGATGCCTGTCGTCAGGGTCCAATCGAGTCCGAACGGGTTGCCGATCGCGAAAACCTTTTGTCCGACGCGCAATCCCGCGCTGGTTCCGATCGGCACTGGTTGAGGTGCATCGAGCGGCACCTTGATGCGCAGAACGGCGAGATCGTGCGCGGGGCTCGCACCCACGATGCCGGCACGATAGTCGCGACCATCGTTCAGTTGCACGGTAGCCTCCGACGCGCCTGCGATCACGTGCAGATTCGTGACCACGTGACCGTATTCGTCCCAGATAAAGCCGGACCCCGTCCCGCGCGGTACGCTGTGAACATTTCGTGTCCAGAAGTCGACGACGCGCGCCCGCGTGGTGATGAATACGACGGAGCCTCTCGCCTTCTCGAATATCTCGATCGTCGCTTGCTCGTCCTCGGCGAGATCGCCACGCGCCTGCACTGCGCGTGGCTCCGCGCGCTCACGTGTCAGACGCCAGCGAATGTCAGGTACGACGTACCACGCGGCGAGCAGCAGGAGCAAAGCCAGCAACAACCATTGCGAGGCTTTGCCGCTCATGCGCAATCTCGGGAACCCTGTTGGTTGATTCATGTCATGTGCAACGAGTGTGCGAGCTGAAAATTCACGAGCCTGGCGCGTGCTTGGAACCAGACTCGATGAGTGAAGCGTACGCCTGACGCGTGTTACAGTTTTGCTCACATGAGCTTGCACTTAGAGCAATCGCGCGGATCGGCGCTCACTGCGTAGCGACCCTGAGTGCAGCGACTTCAAAGGACCCTAGCCAAATGTATACATCTCGTTCGTTCAAATCGAATTCTTCTATCTCGTTACTTCCAATCGCGCTCGGTGCACTGTTGCTCGCGGGTTGTCAGCGCGAGCCGGCGCAACCCGCCGAGACTGCGAAATCAGATGCGTCGAGCGCGGAGGCGCAAACTGCCGCAGAGCAGATCTCTGCAGACTATCTGCGCACACGTATCGCGGAGTTCTCGGCTGATGACATGGAGGGGCGCGGGCCTGCGACGCCCGGCGATGAGAAAGCGCGCGACTACCTCGTACGGCAGCTGAAGGAGATCGGCTTCGAGCCGGGAGGTCGGGATGGCAGTTGGCAACAGCCGTTCGATGTCGTCGGCGTGACGGCGAAGATGCCGAGCAAGTGGACATTCCAGCGCGGGGGCAAGTCGCTGTCGCTCGACTGGTGGGATGAATACATTGCCGCGAGCGGCGTCCAGGACGAACGCGCGGCGATCAAGAACGCCGAAGTCGTGTTCGTCGGGTACGGCATTCAAGCACCGGAGTACGGGTGGGACGATTTCAAAGGTCAGGATCTGAAGGGCAAGGTGCTCTTGATGCTGAACAACGATCCCGACTGGGATCCCAATCTGTTCGCCGGCAACGCGCGTCTCTACTATGGCCGTTGGACATATAAATATGAGAGCGCCGCGCGCCAAGGTGCAGCAGGCGCCATCATCATCCATACGACACCTTCCGCCGGTTATCCCTTCCAAGTCGTGCAGACGTCGTGGTCGGGCGAGCAGGTCGAGCTGCCTGCTCAAGGTGAGCCGCGCATCCGAGTAAAGAGCTGGCTCACTGAAGAGGCCGCACGAGAGCTCGTCGCTTTCTCGGGGAACGATCTCGGCAAGCTCATCGAAACCGCTAAATCGAAAGAGTTCACTCCCGTGTCGCTCGGGGTCACGACTTCTCTCTCATTCGAGAACACGCTCAATCGATCGAGCACGGCCAATGTTTTTGGTGTGCTGAAGGGTAGCGATCCGCAGCTCAGTGACGAGTACGTGATCTACACGGCGCATCACGATCATCTCGGCGTCGGCGAGCCCGACAAGGAAGGCGACACGATCTACAATGGCGCAATGGACAATGCCTCGGGTGTGGCGCAGGTCCTCGCAATGGGTAGAGCGTTCAAAGCGCTTCCCACGCCGCCGCGCCGTTCGATCATGCTGCTGTTCGTTGCCGCCGAGGAGCAGGGGCTTCTCGGCTCCAAGTACTTCGCGACCAATCCCACGGTACCGCCCGGGAAGATCGCAGCGAACTTGAACTTCGACAGCGCGAACATCTGGGGACGCACAAAGGATCTCGTGTACATCGGCAAGGGCAAGTCCACTCTGGATTCGCTCGTCGAGGGCATTGCAAAGACTCAGGGTCGCATCGTCACTGCGGATCAGTTCCCGGATCGCGGCTCGTTCTACCGCTCGGATCAATTCAACTTCGCGAAGATCGGCGTGCCCGCGTTGTACGTGAAGGCGGGGACGGATTTCGTCGGCCAACCCGAGGGTTGGGGCAAGAAGCAGCACGAGACTTACGAAGCGAACAGCTATCACCAGCCGTCGGACGAGATCAGTGACACCTGGAATTTCGAGGGCATGATCGAGGACGCACAGCTCGGCTTCCTTGCAGGTCTCGAGGTCGCGAACTCCGACACACTGCCCTCGTGGGTGCCCGGCGATGAGTTCGAAGCTGCACGTAAACAAGCGCTCGCCGAGGTGGCGAACGGGGAGTAGGTGGATGTGGAGAGGGAATAGGGAATAAAGAAGAGCAAGGAAGAAGGAAGAAGAAGCGGATACGTGCGCCTCTCCCTTTGGGAGAGGCCCCAAGCGGAGCGGCGGGTGAAGGGAACAGCAGAAACGCAATCCAACCATTCCAACATCACTCAATCACATGCGCATCCTCATCCGCTCGACACTCTCCCTGCTGCTCGCATTGTCTATCTCGATTGCCGATGCGAAGACGGTCAAACCGCCGCTGCACGGACAACACTGGGTCGCCGTGACAGGCAAGCCGCTCGCCGCAACTGCTGGCGCACGGATCTTCATGCAGGGAGGCAATGCCGTCGATGCAGCTTGCGCAATGATCGCGGCGAGCTCGACGATGTGGGACGTGCTCAGTTGGGGCGGCGAAACGCAGGCACTGATCTATAACCCACACACGCGCAAGGTCATCGGTGTGAATGCGCTCGGTGTGGCGCCGACGGGTGCGACACCGGAGTTCTACAAGAAAAAGGGCCACGACGTACCGCCAGAGTTCGGGCCCCTCGCCGCAGTGACGCCGGGAACGCCAGGGGGCATCCTCGTAATGCTCGCCGAGTTCGGCACCTTGAGTCTCGAGCAAGTGCTCGCGCCGGCCATTGAGCTCGCCGATGGTTATCCAATCGAAGAGCAGACGGCGAACTTGATCGAGCGCTGGAAGAATGAGCTCCGCAAATGGCCGGAATCGAAGCGCACGTTCCTCGTGCATGAGGGCGAAGAGCGCGAGGCACCCGAACCCGGCGAAATCTTCAAGCAGCCTGAGCTCGCCGCGACGTTACGCAAGCTTGTCGAAGCGGAAGCAACCGCACTCAAGCGCGGGGCGAGCCGCAAGGATGCGATCATGGCCGCCTACGATCGCTTCTACAAAGGCGACATCGCTCGCGAGTTCGTCCGCGGCTCGCGCGAGCTGGGTGGCTTGCACACCGTCGAGGATCTCGCGAGTTGGCGGGTGTATCTCGAAGAGCCTGTGAGCACTTCCTATAAAGGAATCGAGGTCTACAAGCTCACGCATTGGGTGCAAGGCCCGGTGATGCTCCAGGCGTTGAACATTCTCGAGGAATTCGACCTCAAAGCGATGGGCTACAACAGCTCGCGCTACATCCACACGCTCTATCAGGCAATGAATCTGTCGTTCGCGGATCGCGATTTCTACTACGGTGACCCGCGTCATCCGCCGAGCGAACCCATTCGCGGGCTGCTCTCGAAAGAATACGCGCGCGAGCGTGCGAAGCTGATCGACACGGATCGAAACGATCCCGACGTGCGCCCGGGCGATCCTTATCCGTTCCAGGGCGAGACGAACCCATTCAAGCGCGAGCTCGAGCGCTGGCGCAGCGTCAAAGATCCGAAGCAGCAGAGCTCAGATCGGTGGAGTCCGACGGCGCTCGAGACTTCGCGCCATACCTTCCATCTCGGCACGACGAGCGTTGAGGCTGCAGACAAGGAAGGGTGGGTCGTGTCGGTGACGCCGAGTGGTGGTTGGTTGCCGGCCGTGATCGCTGGAAAGACCGGGATCGGAATGAGCCAGCGCATGCAGAGCTTCGTGCTCGATCCTGCGGACAATCCATTCAACGTCGTTGCCCCCGGCAAGCGGCCGCGCGCGACGTTGACGCCGTCGCTCGCGCTGAAGGATGGCGAGCCCTATCTTGCGTTCGCGGTGCAGGGCGGAGATACACAGGATCAGAATCTGTTGCAGTTCTTCTTGAATGTGGTCGAGTTCGGCATGACGGTGCAGGAAGCAGCCGAAGCAGCGAACATCACCAGCTATCAGATGCGCGATTCGTTCGGTGCGCACGAGTCGTTCCCTGGTAGGCTCGCGTTGGCAGAAGCGGTCCCGCAGTGGACACGCTCAGAGCTCTCCAAGATGGGTTACAAACTCGAGTTCGTTCCGAACAACTCGGGACCGATCACTGCCATTTATTTCGACCGCAAGCACAAGACCATGATCGGCGCTGCTGCGTACCACGGGGAAGATTACGGCATAGCCTGGTAAGAGGTGGTTAGTGGTTAGTCAGAGAAGAAGGCGAGGAGGTTTAGGTCAGGCACGTACTGCGATGGTTGGCTCCTTCGCGGAGCTTCCGAACTAACTAGCCACTGACCACTAACAACTTCGTCTTCTTCTTGACGCTACCCAACATTTCTGTGACAAAGGCGCTTCGTCTCGCCACGCGAGGCGCCTGGCTCAATAACAATAAGTGGTGGCATGAGCGCTTCCGTTCCGACAGACACCAACAACAAGGATGGAAAGCCACACACCTCGGCTGAGCAGACTGTTCCAAGTCCAGCGCCGTTTCAGACGACGAGCGACAACGCGAGCACGGACGACACCGCGCGGATGTTGCGCACACTGCTCGGCAATCTCGACGGCATGGTCTATCGATGCCGCGATGATGTGCATTGGACCATCGAGTTCGTCAGCGAAGGCTGTCGACGTCTCACCGGTTACGACCCTGATGACTTGCTCGAGAACCGCCGACTTTCTTACGAAGATTTGACGCATCCCGAAGATCGGCGCCGTGTGCGCGAGGAGATCCGCGCGGCGCTTCGCATGTCGGGGCGATTCGATTGCGAATACCGAATCCTCCACGCGAGTGGCGAGGCTCGTTGGGTGTGGGAGCGCGGCTGCGGCGTATTCGATAGCGACGGCAAGCTGATCGCCATCGAAGGGCTCGTTCAAGACATCACCGCGCGCAAACGCTCAACGAACGCGCTTCGTGAAGCGGAACGCCGTTACTACAATCTGTTCGAGAATGCGCTGGAGGGTATCTTCCGCACCACCGCCAGCGGGCAATTTCTCGACGCCAACCCGGCGCTCGCACGAATCTTCGGGTTCGATTCCCCGATGGAGCTCATGCGCACATGTGCTCACTTGGACACACAGCTTTATGTGCAGCCGGGACGTCGCGCGGAGTTCATGTCGCGCATCGACGCGCACGGCTCGATCAGCGGGTTCGAATCGCAAGTGCGACGCAAGAACGGCGAGATCATCTGGATCTCTGAGAACGCGCGCGCAGTGTGCGACGAGAACGGCCGCTTGGTCTGCTTCGAAGGAACGGTCGAAGACATCACCGAGCGCAAACTGTATCAAGCACGCATCGAGCAGCAAGCGAACTACGACACGCTTACTGGGCTCGCGAATCGCTCGCTCCTGAACGAGCACTTACATCAGGCGATCGGTGCTGCCGCGAAGAAGGGCACTCGGCTCGCGGTCGTGTTCGTGGACTTGGATCGTTTCAAGTTCATCAACGACAGCCTCGGCCATCATGTCGGCGATGACTTGCTGCGTGCGATTGCATCGCGACTCAAAGCCAACATGCGCGAGGGCGATACGGTCGCTCGTTTGGGAGGCGATGAATTCGTTCTGCTCATCAACGGTGAACGCGACCCCGATGCCGTGGCACTGGTGCTCGAGCGGATGTTGGCCGATATCTCGCAACCGTGGTCGATCCCGCAAGGGGACTTCACGTTCACGTGCTCCATGGGCGTCGCGCTCTATCCCGACGATGGCCAGACCGCCGAAACGCTTCTCAAGCACGCGGACTCTGCGATGTATCGAGCCAAGGAAACAGGGCGCAATAACATCCAGTTCTTCACGGTACAGTTGAACGAGGCGATCACGGAAAGGCTCGATCTCGAGAACAAGCTTCGACGCGCGCTCGAGCGCCAACAGTTCTCTCTTCACTATCAGCCTCGCGTCGATCTGCGTAGCGGGGCGATCGTTGGCGTCGAGGCGCTGATCCGATGGCATGTGAGTGACGAAGAGACTGTCGCGCCGTCTCGATTCATTCCGATCGCAGAGGAGATCGGGCTCATCGCGCCGATCGGCAAGTGGGTGCTGCAGACGGCGTGCGCGCAAATGAAGCGCTGGCAAGACGAAGGACTGCCGAGGCTTGTCGTTTCCGTGAACGTCTCTGCGCGGCAGTTCCGGCAAGACGATCTCGTTCGAACGATCGCAGAGGCGCTGCACTCGAGCGGCTTGGACCCCGGCGACTTGGAGATCGAGCTCACCGAAAGCGCAGTGATGCACGATGCCCAGGAGTTCGTTGCGATGTTGAACGAGCTGAACGATCTCGGTGTGCAGATCGCGATCGATGACTTCGGCACTGGCTATTCGAGCCTGAGCTATCTGAAGCGCTTCCCGGTCGATCGGTTGAAGGTCGATCGCTCGTTCGTGCAGGACATCGCGACCGATGCCGACGATGCGACGATCGTGCGCACGATCATCGCTCTTGGGCACAACTTGGGCCTCAAGGTCGTGGCGGAAGGTGTCGAAACCGAACAGCAGCTCGCGTTCTTGCGCGAGAACAATTGCGATGAAGCGCAGGGTTACTGGTACGGCAAACCGCTGCAGGCAGACATGCTGCGTGCGCAAGTATGGGCAAGCGTTGCGGAAGTGACGAGGTGACGGAGTGACGGAGTGACGAAGCAGGAAGAAGCCGCATAGAATCTGACTTCGTCACTCCGTCACCTCGTCACCCTGTCACCTTGCGGAGCACACGCCTTGGCTATCTGCCTTGCAACCATTCGCTGGCGTCGCGACGGCGCAGTCTTCTCAGATAATCGCTACAGCCGCGCGCACGAGTGGCACTTCGATGGCGGCGCCGTCGTTCGAGGCTCGAGCTCGCCCCATGTCGTGCGCGTGCCGCTCTCTGACCCCTCGGCGGTCGATCCTGAAGAAGCATTCATTGCATCCCTTTCGAGTTGTCACATGCTGTGGTTTCTATCGCTCGCCGCCACGGCGGGATTCGTCGTGGAAACCTATGAGGACGAAGCATCCGGCGTGCTGGGCAAGAATGCTGAAGGCAAAGCCGCCATCACCGAGGTGACGTTGAGACCCGTCGTGATGTTTTCGGGCAAGCGGCCATCCGCAGAGGAATTTGCGCACCTTCATGAGCGTGCTCACGACGAGTGCTTCATCGCCAGCTCCGTGAAGACCGAGCTCAAATGCGAGCCCAGACTCGGCTAGGCGCCAGGAACTTGTAGGCGGCGCGTCGGTCCTGATGTAAGCACCAGGTGCGGCGGGCGGCGTCCCAGCAGCGGCTCCGACTGGACTTCCCCGCCCCGCGACGGTACGTTACCGGCCGCCTCCGGGACGCGCCGTTGCGCGGAAACTACTCACAAAACCGTCACCGCTCTGCAGCGCCAAGACACTTTGAGCTACATGAATATCGGATGGATTTTCGAGCGAACCGCATGGAAAGTGCGAGCTCTCGCCATGGGCATTGCCTGTTTACCGCTGCTCGCGGCATGTGGCGGCGGCGATCGCAGCTGCGTCGATCCAAATGACCCCTATCTCTCGGCACGTAACAATCCACCTTTGCGCGTGCCGGATGGGTTGTCGGCACCGAATCGTTCCGAGAGCTTGTCGATCCCCGAAAGCGACACCTCCCGAAAGGTGGACCGCGGCTCATGTTTGGATGAGCCACCGTCTTATTTCCGTTCCGCCGGGACCGTGGCACGCTCGCCTGAAGAGGTGGTTGCAAGCTGGGCGCAGGCCTGGGCGAACCGCGAGGCTGACGCCGTCATCGAGTTGTACTCGACGAAGTTTCAAGCACCGACCGACACCGCTAGCAGCGCAGCGTGGTTGGAGCAGCGTCGCGAGCAGGTGGCAACGGGACCGGTGCCCGAGCCGATGGTCGAAGGGTTGCGAGTCGAGCCCGACGGCTCCGATCGGCGGATCGCGAGATTCGTGCAGAACTTCGGAGCAAATTCCCTGCGCAAAGAGCTGATCTTGATCCGCGAAGCCGGCTCCTGGCGCATCCTCGAAGAGCGAGTCAGCGGCGTTAAGTGACGCGGCGTGTCTACGCAGGCGCGTGTTGGACGTGTAGACGTGCGGACGTGTAGGCCTCGAAACGGGGCTCATCCTACACACGTCCACAACCTACACATCTACACGATCCGTGACGGCTCGTGCAGCCTTCTGTATCAAAGCTCGCAGTACCGTTAATCAAGAGCACTATGGCTTCACTTTCTCCTATCGGGTCTTCGGTCGCCTTTCAGCCTGGCAGAGTGCGCGAGGCGATCATCGACCGATTGCATCGCTCGCTCGGCAAAGCGCTTCCTACCGCGACACGCCGCGATTTCTACGATGCACTCGCAATCGCGATCCGCGAGGAGCTTGCCGAACGCTGGATCTCGACCGCGAATCGTGTCGCGCGTGCGCATGTGAAGCGCGTTTGCTATCTCTCGATGGAATTCCTGCTCGGCCGCAGCCTCATCAATGCGCTGTCGTCGTTCGACAATGGTTTGTTGGAGGAAGTGCGCGAGGCGCTGCAAACGTTCGGGCACGATCTCGAGCAGATCGCCGCTGAGGAAGAAGATCCTGGGCTAGGCAATGGCGGCCTCGGTCGCTTGGCTGCGTGCTTTCTGGATTCGCTTGCGACGCTCGGTTACGCCGCCACCGGCTACGGCATCCGCTATGACTACGGGATCTTCACGCAAGTCATCGGCGAAGATGGCGCACAGCGCGAGGTCGCGAGCTCTTGGCTCGGCGTGCAGAACTTTTGGGAAAGCGGTCGCGGCGGTGTTCGCTACCGCGTGCGCTTTGGCGGTCATTGCCAAGCGACTCGCGACGATAAGGGGCGTGTGCGCTACGAGTGGGTCGACACTCACGATGTTTGGGCCGTCGCGTACGATCTGTTGATCCCGGGCAATCGCAGCCCGACGGTCAATCACCTGCGGCTTTGGTCAGGACGTGCGATTACGCCGTTCAAAATTGACGCCTTCAATGCGGGCAACTACCCCGGTGCGGTGCAAGACCAAGTCGATGCGAAGAACTTGTCGCGCGTGCTGTATCCGGATGATTCCACCCCGCAAGGCAAAGAGCTTCGCTTCAAACAACAGTACTTCTGTGTGAGCGCCTCCTTGCAAGACATGCTCGCGCAACATCTCTCGGACCGTCGGCACTTGCGAGAGCTCGCTGATGCGGTTGCGATCCAGCTCAACGATACGCACCCAGCGCTCACGATCGTTGAGCTCATGCGCCTGCTCGTCGATATCTACGGGCTCGAGTGGAGCGTCGCGTGGGACATCACACGCAAGGTGTGCGGCTACACGAATCACACACTATTGCCGGAGGCACTGGAGACCTGGCCCGTGTCGTTCTTCGAGCGACTCCTGCCGCGTCATCTGCAGATCGTCTACCAGATCAATCGCGATTTCCTCGAACAGGTGAGCGCGAAGTATACGAACGATCTCGATCGGCGTCGGCGCATGTCGCTCATCAACGAAGAAGGCGATCGACGCGTGCGTATGGCGTATCTGTCCGTCGTCGGCAGCCACAAAGTGAATGGCGTTGCGAAGCTGCACTCGCGCCTCATGCGCGAGACGATCTTTGCGGATTTCGCGCAGATGTGGCCCGAGCGCTTTACGAACGTCACGAACGGCATTGCCGTGCGACGTTGGCTCAAGCAGGCCAACCCGGGGCTGGCAGACCTTCTGACGGAAAAGCTCGGCTCCGCATGGGAGAACGATCTTGAGGATCTGGAACGCCTCAAGTGGGCAGCCGACGACCCTGAGTTCCGCGAACGATTTCGCGCGATCAAGCGAGCCAACAAGCAGCGACTCGCCCGAACGATCCAACAGTTGCTCAACGTGGACGTCGATCCAGATGCGATGTTCGACGTGCAGGTAAAGCGCATTCACGAATATAAGCGCCAGCTCCTGAATCTGGTGTACGTCGTGTCGCGTTACCTGCGCATCCTCGATGATCCGAGCGCTGACATCGTGCCTCGCGTGGTCCTCATCGCCGGCAAGGCCGCACCTGGCTATCACATGGCGAAAGCGATCATCAAGCTCACGAACAACATCGCCCGTGTCATCAACTCAGACGCACGCATCGGCAACAAGCTGAAGCTGTGCTTCTTGCCTGACTACGACGTGTCGCTCGCTCAAGAGATCATGCCGGCGGCGGATCTGTCGCAGCAGATTTCCACGGCAGGAATGGAGGCCTCGGGCACCGGCAACATGAAGCTGGCACTGAGTGGCGCTTTGACGATCGGTACGCTCGATGGGGCCAACATCGAGATCAAGGACGCAGTCGGCGATGAGAACATCTTCATCTTCGGCATGACCGCCGAGGAAGTCGTAGCGCGGCGCGCGAGCGGCTATTCGCCGTGGGAAGTCGTTTCGAGGAATCCGGAGTTGAAGCGCGCGATCGAGACGCTCGACTCAGGCCATTTCACTCCCGACAACATCTTCGATTCGAAATCGGTGACCGAGCGTCTCATGAGCGACGGGGAACATTTCATGGTGCTTGCGGATTTCGACTCTTACGCCGCGGCCCAGGCGCGAGTGGATCAGCTCTTCCGCAATCGCGAGGAGTGGGCGCGCAAATCCGTGATCAACGCTTTGAGCATGGGTCCATTCTCGAGCGATCGCAGTATTCGCGAGTACGCGGATACGATCTGGGGCATCAAGCCGGTTCTCTAGAAGACTGTGGGCGGTAGGCTGTAGGCTGTAGCCAGAGTAAGAGGCGTGCGGTGGGTTACGGCGATTGAACTGTAGCCACCTGCGCGGGATTGCTATCTTCGTCTGGCTACCGCCCTCAGCTTACGGTCTACCGCCTTGTCCAATTCAGCTACCGATCTCACCAATCTCGACCTTCACCTCTTCGGCGAAGGCAATCATCACCATATCTATCAGAAGCTTGGTGCGCACGTGGTCACCGAGCACGCTGTGCGCGGCACACGCTTCGCCGTGTGGGCGCCCAACGCAAAGCGAGTGAGCGTCGTCGGCGACTTCAACGCGTGGGACGGCCGACTCAACGTTATGGAGCCGCGCGGTTCATCGGGTGTGTGGGTGGCGTTCGTGCCGGAGGTGCGGCCCGGCGCTTTGTACAAATTCGAGATTCTGACGCGGCACGGCCATTTGCTGATGAAGTCGGACCCGTACGGGTTTCAGATGCAGTTGCGTCCGGACAATGCCTCGATCGTGGCGGACATCGAGGGTTACGAGTGGACTGACGGGGAGTGGCTTGCGCGGCGACGTGCGTGGGATCCGCTGCGAGCTCCAATATCGATCTATGAATTCCATCCCGGTTCCTGGCGCCGCTCCTGGCATCGCCAACCTGCATTTCTGACCTGGGATGAAATTGCCGATCAACTGATCCCGTACGCGCTCGACATGGGTTACACGCACGTCGAGATCGTCGGTGTCGCGGAGCATCCGTTCGATGGCTCGTGGGGCTATCAAGTGCTCGGCCATTTTGCGCCGACTGCGCGGCACGGCACGCCTCGAGATTTCATGCGATTCGTCGATCGACTGCATCAAGCCGGGATCGGTGTGTTCATGGACTGGGTGCCTGCGCACTTCCCGAGAGATGCGCATGGACTGGCGGAGTTCGACGGTACTTATCTATACGAGCACGAGGATCCGCGTCGCGGCGAGCACATGGAGTGGGGCACGAAGATCTTCAACTACGGTCGTCACGAAGTCCGCAATTTCCTGATCGCGAACGCGCTCTTCTGGCTCGAGATGTATCACATCGATGGACTGCGAGTAGATGCGGTGGCCTCGATGCTCTATCTCGACTACGCACGCCAGCCGGGAGAATGGACACCGAATCAATATGGCGGCCGCGAGAACATCGAAGCGATCGAGTTCTTGAAGCAGCTCAATTGGACGGTCGGCCACTATTTCCAGGGCGTGTTGATGATGGCCGAGGAGTCGACGGCCTACGCGGGCGTGAGTCGGCCCGTCCACCTCGGTGGGCTCGGCTTTCATTTCAAATGGAACATGGGATGGATGAACGACACGCTGCGCTACATGGCGCTCGATCCGATCTACCGTCGCCACAATCATCACCTGATCACATTCTCGTTCGTCTACGCATTCTCGGAGCATTTCATCCTGCCGCTCTCGCACGACGAAGTGGTGCACGGCAAGCGCTCGCTCCTGGACAAGATGCCCGGAGATGAATGGCGCAAGCTCGCAAACTATCGCTTGCTCATCGGCTACATGATGATGCATCCAGGCAAGAAGCTCATGTTCATGGGCGGTGAGTTCGGCCAATGGCACGAGTGGCGCGACTACGAAGATCTCGCCTGGGCCGCTTTACAGCACCCGCACCATCAGCAGCTCCAAGCCTGGAATCGCACGCTCAATCGCATCTACCGCGAGTTTCCTGAGCTACACGCCAGCGAGCATCAGTGGGAAGGTTTCCGCTGGCTCGAAGCGGACAACGGCGATGAGAGCGTGTTCGCCTTCATGCGCCAGCGGTTGCCTGGCGAGGAGGGCACGCATCTTCTGATCGTATTCAATTGCACACCAGTGCCGCGCGACGGATACATCTTCGGCGCGCCGCACGCGGGACGATATCGAAAGCTCCTGGATAGCGATGATCCAGCGTTCGGTGGGTCGGGCTACGCCAAGGAGACGCACACTGAAGCGCAGGGCGAGCCTTGGCGCGAATTTCCTGCACGCATTCGCCTCACCCTACCGCCGCTCGGGATGGTAGTGTGGGTGGCTGAGTGAATGAGAATGCGTCACTATCGCGGTGATGAACGCGATTCAAAACGACTATAGCCATATCGAGCTTCAACCCGGAGCACCCACGCCGCTTGGGGCGACACTTTCGAACGACGGTGTGAACTTCGCCGTGTACTCGAGCGGCGCGACACGCATCGAGCTGTGCCTCTTCGATCCCCAGGGTGAGCGCGAGCTTACGCGCATCGATTTGCCTGAGCGCACCGAGCACGTGTGGCATGGATTCTTGCCGCGGCCGCACGGTGCTGCCGGTCTCGTGTACGGCTTTCGCGTCCATGGCCCCTATGACCCGCCGCATGGTCTGCGTTACAACCCGAACAAGCTGCTGCTCGACCCGTACGCGCGCTCACTTGCGGGCACATTCCACTGGCAATCTCCAGTGCTGGGCTACAGCCCGAATGCCGAAGTCGATGCGCCCGACACCGCAGACAGCGCGCCGTTCAACTACAAGGCGCGAGTCGTCTCAGACCAGTTCGATTGGGGCGAAGACGTGTCCCCCGCGGTGCCATGGCGCGACACCGTCATTTACGAAATGCACGTCAAAGGATTCACGAAGCTGCATCCTCACGTGCCGGAAGAGCTGCGTGGCACGTATCTGGGTCTGGCGCATCCTGCGGTGCTCAACTATCTGAAGCAGCTCGGCGTCACGACCGTTGAGCTCTTGCCAGTGCAGGCGTTCGTCCCAGAGAAGTTTCTAGTCGACAAAGGACTTACGAACTACTGGGGCTATAACCCGCTCGCATGGTTTACACCTGCGCCTCAGTATGCGGTTCGCGACGCCGTGACCGAGTTCAAGACGATGGTCAAAGCGATGCATGCGGCGGGCCTCGAAGTGATCCTGGATGTCGTGTTCAATCACACAGCCGAAGGAAACGAAGCAGGCCCGACGCTGAGCTTGCGTGGTTTCGACAATGCAGCCTACTACCGTCTCGAGCCCTCGAACCTGCGTCACTACATCAATCGCTCGGGTACCGGCAACACGATCGCGATCGCGCACGCCGCGGTGCGCCGACTCATCATCGACTGCATGCGGTACTGGGTCGAAGAGATGCATGTCGATGGCTTTCGTTTCGATCTCGCTGCCGTGCTCGGCCGCGACGACGGTCGTTTCCGGACGGATGGGGGATTCTTCAAGGCAGTCGCCGCGGAGCCCGCGCTGCGCTACACGAAGCTCATCGCTGAGCCGTGGGACATCGGCCCCGATGGCTATCAACTGAGTCACTTTCCTGCCGGGTGGGCAGAGTGGAACGATTTGTATCGCGACACGATGCGTGGCTTCTGGCGCGGCAACACAGGCAATCTCGGCAGCTTCGCCGAACGCTTCGCGGGGTCGAGCGATTTGTTTCGAAGCCGCGGTCGCCGTCCGACGGCGAGCATCAATTACGTCTCCTGTCACGATGGGTTCACGCTGTACGATGCGACGGCTTACGAGCAGAAGCACAATGAAGCCAATCTGGAAGACAATCACGATGGGCACAATCACAATTTGAGTTGGAATTGCGGTGTGGAGGGATCTACGGAGGAGCCGGCCATCATCGAGCTGCGCGAGCGTCAGATTCGCAACATGCTCGCGACATTGCTGCTATCGCAAGGCGTGCCGATGTTGCAAGCCGGCGATGAATTCGGCCGCACACAGCACGGCAACAACAACGCGTACTGTCAGGATAACGAGATCAGTTGGATCGATTGGAATCTCGCGAGCCGGCGCATCTGGCTCACCGCGTTCGTACGGCAATTGCTCACGCTGCGCAAACAAGCCGCAGGCCTGCGGCGAGATACGTTCCTCAAAGGTGCGCGTCAAGTTGACCGCGAGCACAAGGATGTGAGTTGGCGTCATCCAAGCGGTCACGAGCTGAGTGCGTCTGATTGGCACGATCACGCGGCGCGCGCGATCGGCGTGCTGGTGGGGCACGCCTTCTCGGACCCCTATGGAACACCCAACGGGCATTTGCTGTTTCTGTGCAATGCGAGCAGCGCCCCTGTCGAGTTCAAGCTTCCCGAGCCGAAGACGGGCGCCGTGTGGCGCACGGTGTTCGATACGGCGCGATGGCGGGCGAACGATCTGGGTGCATCGATTCATGCTGGCGGGCAGTTCGTCGTCGCGGCACATTCATCCGCATTGCTCGCGGATGGCGATGCCCCGCCGAGCGTGCGGCTGGGCTTCACACTGCCGCCGCGGTGAGCGCTCGCACGATGTCTATACTCCTTTCGCGTTGAACCGTAAGCAAGCATCGAAGGGGGCTTCACATTGGCAATGACGCATCCCATCGAACAATTGGCTGCTCTGCACGGCATCGGGCAGTCGTATCGAGATTGGCGTGGCGAGCTGCGCGAAGTCTCACTCGAGTCTCGGGGGGGGGGGGGGGCGGGGGCGGG